>DASSZE010000026.1:0-79861 GCA_035713675.1 Gaiellaceae bacterium
GATCGGCGAGCCGATCTGAACCTCGGCCGCGAGGTAGAAGCTTGCGAACGCCGCCATGAGCGAGCAGGCCACGAAGGCCAGGAAGATGATGCGCCCTGCCGGCATGCCGAGGCGCCGCGACGAGGCTTCGTCGAAACCGGCTGCCCTCACCCCGAGACCTCCACGGCTCCGGTACAGCCACAGGTCGGCGAGCAGCGCGAGCACGACGGCGCCGATGAACGCGTACGGCACGAAGCTCACGCTCGATGTGAGCTTGGTCGTGACGTCGGTGTTGATCGGACCGGCCGGATAGGAGCGCAGCAGCAACGAGATCCCGGTGAGGATGCTGAGCGTTCCCAGTGTGGCCAGGATCGACGGCAGGCGGACGACGCGGATGAGGAACGCGTTGAAGACACCGGTCGCGAGACCCACTCCCACGACGGCAAGGGCACCGAGCACGAGGGCCGGGCCCGACATCGTCGGCGTCAACGTGAACGAGGCCGTGACCACGCAGGCGGTCATCAGCGCGCCGACCGACACGTCGAAGCCGCCGACCAGGAGCGCACAGAGTTGCCCGAGCGACACCAGCAAGAGGGGCATCGCCTCGAGCAGAAGACTGTTGAGATTCAGCTTGCCGAGGAACTCCGGGTGGCGGGTCTGCGTGTAGGCGCCGAGCCCCACGATCAGTGCAGCCATCAGAGCGATCGGCACCCAGCCGCGCTTCACGCCACGCTCCCCTCGCTTCTCGACCCCGTGCTGCGCGAGCCGACGATCGCCTCGACGATTCGCCTCTCGTCGAGTTCGGCGCCGGGGATCTCCTCGACGATTCGGCCGCGCGACATCACGACGACGCGATCGCAGAGACCCGCGAGCTCGATCGGATCGCTGGACTTCACCAGCGCAGCGACACCCTCTTGCGTCTTCGAGCGCAGCGCCTCGTAGATGTCGAAGCGGGCGCCGACGTCGACGCCCTGGGTCGGCTCCTCGGCCAGGATCACCTTCACGTCTCCCCGCAGGAACGGCCTCATGAGGGAGACCTTCTGCTGGTTGCCGCCGGAGAGCGACACGATGGGCTGCTCTGCGGACGCCATGCGGACGCGCAGACGGTGGGCCAGAGGGTCGATCGCCGCACGTTCGCGCCGGCGGCTGACGATGCCGAACCGGGCCAGGCGACGGAGGACCTGGACGGTCGCGTTGGCGCGCACGCTGAGGATCGGGAAGAGCGCCTCTCCGCGCCGGTCGCCGCTGAGGAGGACGACACCGGCGCGAAGTGGGCCTAACGGCGAGCGCCGGTCGAGCTCCCGTCCGCCGCACGAGGCGCTGCCGGAGGCCCGCTCGATGCCGGCGAGGGCGCGGAGGAACTGCAATTGGCCGTTCCCCTCCGCGCCCGCGAGCCCGACGATCTCGCTCTTGCGGACGACGAGGTCGATGGGACCGAAACGCTCCCCGTAGAGACCGGAGACGGCGAGAGCCACCTCGGCCCCGGCGTCCGGTGCGGGCCGATCCGGGAAGGCCACCTCGAGCGGGCGGCCGATCATCAGCGCCACCAGGCTCTCCTCGGAGACCTCCTTTGCGTCGAACGTCCCTTGTGCCACTCCGTCTCGCAGCACGGTGACGCGGTCGGCGACGGAGAGAACCTCCGGAAGTCGGTGGCTGACATACACAATCGCGACACCCGCCCGTGCCTGCTCGACGACGAGGGCCTGCAGCTTCTCGACGGCGTCCGGCCCGAGCGCGGTTGTCGGCTCGTCCAGCAGCAGCACCTTCGGGCGCGTCAAGAGCGCCTTCACGACTTCCAGCAGCTGCCGCTCGGCGAGCGAGAGGCCGCTCACACTCGTCCCGACGCCGACATCGAGGTCGAACAGTGCGAGCTGTTCCTTCGCCCACCGCTCCATCCGGTGGTAGGGCGGGCGGACCTCTCGCGGCACGGCGAGGCAGAGGTTCTCGGCCACCGTCAGGTCGAGCACGTGCGAGTAGTCCTGGTAGGCGATGCCGAGCCCGAGGCGCCGCGCACGGGCAGGCGATGCCGTCCTGAGCCGCGTGCCCCCGATCTCGACGAGCCCCTCGTCGGGGGCGAGGAAACCGCTCGCGATCCCGAGCAATGTCGACTTCCCGGACCCGTTCTCACCGACGAGTGCGTGGATCTCACCCGGCCGGCACTCGACGCTGACCTCGCTCAGCGCCTGTACCGCCCCGAACGCCTTGGAGACGCCGCGGAGCGACAGCATGGCGTGGGGGACGGGTCCGGGAGTCGACATTGCAGGATCAGTTACTCGTGCGTACCTCCTATGGGTACATCCGATGTAGGAGCGCAAGCGGGATCAGCGAGGAGGCTGAAGCCTGCTGCGGATAACCCTTGATGCACATGCTCCGCTTGGCCTGCGTCTGCAGCTTGATCGGGAAGACGATCGTGGGCGGGATCTTCGCTCCCTTCAGCTTCATCATGTCCGCAGTGAGGGCCACCCGGATCTGGGGATTGCCGGACGTGTAGTAGTAGATCTTCAGCTTCGGATTCTTCAGCTTCTGCGCGAGGCAGCCGAGTGCGTCCTCGTCCGTCCTGTAGGTGAAGACTCCCTGGTACGGGATGTTTGCCGCCTTGTACGCGGCGTAGCCACCCTGCGCCATGAACGCCGAGTCCTCGTAGCTCAGACCCTTCAGCTTCGGGTACTTCGCGAGGATGCCGGCGACGATCCCCTGCACCTTCGACGGATCCCAGTTCGTCGGATTGTTGGCGACGACGTGGATCGACTTGTTCAGTGCGGCCTGCTCACACTTCTGCCAGCCGGCCGAGAGCGGGTTCCCGGGGAAGCCTCCCATGAAGGCGATGTCACCCGACTTGACCTGCGTGTTCATGACGTTCGCGAAGGCCTTGCCGAGCTTGCAGGTGTCTTCGCCGACGACCGTCGTGTAGTTCTTGCCCGGGCCGGTGACGTAGCCCCACGCGTAGGTGGAGACCGGGATGCCGGCCTTGGTCGCCTGCTGGAACACCGGGATCATCGCGTCGCCGAAGTCCGGGTAGGTGACGATTGCGCTCACCTTCTGCGCGATCACCGACTTGAAGTCCGCGATCGCCTGGCTGAGATCGGAGTGGGCGCTCCGGTAGATGATCTTTCCGATCTGCGGGTACGTGAGCGCCTGGAGGATGAACTCCATCTTCGACATCTGTCGGAAGACGTTCTCACCGAAGCCCTCGACATAGGCGACCGTGAGCTTCCCGCCCGTGCCGGTGTTGCAGACGTTGTTCTTCCAGCACTTCAGCGCCAGGGCGTAGTTCACCTTCTTCGTCGACCGCCCGAGCGCGGCGAGCGCGATGTTGCGAGGCTGCTTCGCCGCGGGGATCAGACTCGCGGAGAAGAGAGCGTGGGCGAGCGTTGCCGAAGGCGCCTTGTACGCCTCGCCGAAGCCGTGCCCCGCGCCGACCGTCTTGCCGCCCTTCCCTACATAGCCGGATGGGCCGGAGCCCAGGCCGGTTGTGCTGGTCGAGCCCCCCTGCGCAACCGCGACGGCCGCGAGCGCCGCAGCGATCAGAACGACAAGCGCCAGGAAAAGCGGGCGCCTCCTTTTCATCCTTGACTCCTTCCCTCCGAGCATGAACCGCTCCTTTCGAGAACCACCGTTAGTCCCCGCTTGTCGCCGCGCGCGCCGTCGGCCGGGACGGTCTCATCCACCAGCCGAGCAACGACGCGACCCGATCACCCGAGACGACCATCCCCGCAAGGATCGCCGCCCCGAAAACGACGTACTGCATGGCTGCGGACAAGCCCACGATCAGCAGCATCTGGGTGAGAAACGTGAGCGCGAGCGCAGCCACCCAGGTCGACGTTGCGCTCGCAAGCCCCCCGGACAGTGCTGCCCCGGCGATGACGACGGCCGCGATCGGAGCCAGGAGATACGCCGCGCCGAACGTCGGGTCGATGCTGATCGAGACGCCCGCGAGCAGTATCGCGGCGACCGCGTAGAACGTTCCGGCCGCCGTGTAGGCGAGCACGACATGAGTGCGGACGCGGAGCCCCGCGATCCAGGCCGCCCGCGAGTTCGCACCGACAGCCTGGAAATGCCGGCCCACCATGCTGTATCGCAGCACGAGCGCGAGCACGATCGTGATGCCGAGACCGGCCCAGAAGATGGCGCTCACGCCGAGCGGCTTGCTCGTGGCCCACGAGGACAGCGCGGTGGGAACGTTCGGGTTGTTGGTGACCGACTCGCGCGAGTACTTGCTGCTCCAGGCGAGCACGATCTGCCCCACGGCGAGCGTCACGATCAGAGGATTCAGGCGAAGCAGGCCGACGAGGATCCCGTTCGTGAGACCCACGAGCATGCCGACGCCGAGGCTGACCGGAATGGCGATGAGCAGGCGGTGGTCGGAGCCCGCGCAGATGCCGGCGATCAGGTTGCCGCAGACGGAGATGACGCCCGGCGTGGAGAGATCGATGCCGCCCTGCATGACCACGAGCATCTGCCCCAGCGCGGCGATCGCCAGGACCGTGGTGTAGGGAAGAACGTACGACCAGGAGGTGTTGCCGAACGCCGACGGCGCCTCGATCGAGGCGACGATCGCCAGCGCGGCGGTCGCGAGCCAGACGGGCAGGAAGCGCGCGCCGTGGAGGGCACTCGTCGCCAGCGCTCGCCCCGACGCACCCGCCGATCCTCGGAAGCGAGGCGGCGATGGAGGGCTGGCCGCATCCACGAGCCCCATTCTGAGCAGGTGAAGCTGACAGTGTCAATGATGGCTGAACGACAGACCGCATTCCAGCGCGTGCGTTGACGCGACCGCGCCTTTCCGTTTATGGTCGCTGTACATGGGGTGGCGCGCGAACTGGTCGACTCCCGCGAGGGGCGCGAGCGTGCCGCCGCAACCATTCCTGTCCGGTCGGCCAAGGAGAGAGGCATGAGCTCGCAGCGGCTACTGATCCGCAACGGCTTCGTTGTCTCGATGGACCCCGCCATCGGCGACGTGCCGCACGGCGATGTCTTCATCGAGGATGGCAAGATCGTCGACGTCGGGCTGGATCTCGGCGTCTCGGACGCGGAGCAGGTGGACGCGACCGGGATGATCGTGATGCCCGGCTTCGTCGACACACACCGACACACGTGGCAGACGCCCGTCCGGGGCGTCCTCCCCTCGTGCACGCTCGACCACTACTTCGCAGTCATGCTCGGCCAGGTCGGCGGCTTCTACAGGCCCGAGGACGTCTACATCGGAGACTGGGCAGGATCGCTGGAAGCGCTGAACGCCGGCGTGACGACGCTGCTCGACTGGTCGCACATCAGCAACACCCCCGATCACTCCGACGCTGCGATTCAGGGGCTCAAGGAGGCCGGCATTCGCGCCGTCTACGCGCACGGGATGCCGACGGGCGGCGAGTGGTGGTCGTACAGCGAGCTGAACCATCCCGACGACATCCGCCGCATCCGCGAGACCTACTTCTCCTCGGACGACGGCCTGATCACGCTCGCGATGGCGGCACGCCAGCCGGGCAACGTGACCCCCGACGTCGCCAAGCACGATTGGGCTCTCGCGCGGGAGCTCGGCATCCTCATCAGCGTCCACGTGGGGATGCGTCTGCACACCCTCCACTACCAGCCCGTAAAGGACATGCACGACCTCGGGCTGATGGGCCCGGACATCTGTTACATCCACATGACCGACCTCACGGACGAGGAGCTCGACTGGATCGCCGAGACCGGAGGGAAGGCCTCGGTCGCACCGTACGTCGAGATGCTGATGGGGCACGGACCGCCCCCGATCGGAAAGCTGCTCGCCCGCGGAGTCCGCTCCTCGCTCAGCGTCGACGTCGTCTCCAGCGTCCCCGGAGAGATGTTCACGCAGATGCGCACCGCGCTCGCCTACGACCGCATCCTCGAGTTCACCGATACCCCCGACATCGCCTTCGCGCCCAAGCTCACGCACACCGACGTGCTGAAGTTCGCCACGATCGACGGCGCGCGGTCGATCGACCTCGAGGACAAGATCGGGTCGCTCACGCCGGGCAAACAGGCCGACGTCGTCCTCCTCAACACCGACGCGATCAACACCGCGCCGGTGCTCGATCCGCACGGCACGATCGTCACCTTCTCCGACACCTCCAACGTCGACTCGGTGTTCGTCGCCGGCCGCGCCGTCAAGCGCAACGGCGAGCTCGTCGGCGTCGACCTCAAGGCCGTGATCCGCAAGCTGGAGGAGTCGCGAAACCACATCCTCTCGCAGGGCGGGCTGCTGCCCGACTGGTGCGCGGAGCCGGCCGCGGCCGTCTGATCCGTCTTTCATTGGGGGCGGGCCTCCCCCCTCCTGGGCCCGCCCTCCGCCCCGAAAGGAGAAAGCGCAATGCCGAGCAGAAGCGTCGTCGTCGTCGGCGCTACGCGTGGTCTGGGCCGTGAGCTCGCGCAGTACTACGCCGACCAGGGCCGGGACGTCATCGTCACCGGCCGCGACGTCGCCGCTGCCGAGGCCTGCGCCGGGGAGATCGGTGGCTCGACTCGCGGGATCGGATTCGACCTCTCGCAGCCGGAGACCATCGCGGAGCGCCTCGCGGACGTCGGCGACGTCGAGTTCCTCGTCCTCGCTGCGATCGATCGCGACACCAACTCGGTCAAGGAATACGACATCGCCGCGGCGATCCGCCTCGTCACGCTGAAGATCGTCGGCTTCACGGAGGTCGTGCACTCTCTCCTGCCACGGATGGGCGACGACTCGGCCGTGCTCATCTACGGGGGCCTCGCCCGAGACCGGCCCTACCCCGGCTCGACCACCGTCACGACGGTGAACGGTGCGGTCACCGGGCTCGTGCGCACCCTCGTCATCGAGCTCGCGCCGAGACGCGTCAACGCCCTACACCCGGCGATCGTCGGCGACAGCCCGCAGTGGATCAACATGCCCGACGACCGCTACCAGGCCCTCGTGCAGCGGACGCCGATCGGGCGGCTGGTGACCATGGAGGAAGTGGTCGACGCGTCGCGCTTCCTGCTCGAGAACCGCGCCATGAACGGCATCAACCTGCCGGTCGACGGCGGCTGGCTCTGCATGTGAGACGTCACCCGGCGATCCGCGAAAACGCTGATCTCCGGCGAGCGCCGAAGGTCAGGTCACGAGCGCCGGCACGCCGAGGACGACCTCGACCCTCACCGGGCCGGCACCTTCCAGGATCGGCGCCACGTTCCCCTCGATCTCGGCGCCGTCGACCCGGAGTGAGCGCACGCCGCCGCTGACGCCGTCCGGGTTCTCGACCTCGATCTCGTAGATCGTGCCGCGGAAGCGGCGGGACACGCGGAACGACTTCCAGTCGGGCGGGATGCACGGCTCGATTCGCAGGCCGTCGTAGTCGGGGACGATGCCGAGCACGCCCTGCGTCCCGCTCACGAACGTCCACGCCGCGGCGCCGGTCAGCCACGAGTTCTTCGCCTCGCCGGGGGTCGCCGCGTCGGGGCCGGCGATCATCTGTGCGTAGACGTACGGCTCGCACCGGTACGTCTCGATCCGGCCCTCACGCGTCGAGGGGCAGATCGCGAGGTACGTCGCCAACGCGCGTTCGGCCTCGCCGAGCCGGCACCACGCGAGCGTGATCCACGGGTTCGTGTGACAGAAGATGCCGGCGTTCTCCTTGTAGCCGGGGGGATAGCTCGTGATCTCGCCGAGCTCCCGGCGGTAGCGGCTGTAGGCGGGCTGCTGGAGGACGATGCCGTCCGGTGTCGCGAGCCGTTCCTCCACGCTTTCGAGGGCGCGGCGCGCGCGGCCGTTCTCGGCTCCGGCTCCGCCGAGCACGCACCACGCCTGGCTCTCGACGAAGATCCGGCCCTCGTCGCATTCGTGCGAGCCGACCGGGGCGCCCTCGGCGTCGAACGCGCGCAGGTACCAGTCGCCGTCCCAGGCCTCTGCCTCGACGGTCGCGAGCATCTCTGCGCGTACGCGCTCGACCCGGTCGGCGTCCTCGGGCCGCTCGAGATGCCGGTACAGCGCCGCAAGCTCGGCTGCGGCGTAGAGGAAGAGGCCGGCGATCATCACCGACTCCGCAGTCGAGCCGTCGACGTCGCCGGCGGTCTGGAACGACTCGTCCGGCTCGGTCGAGAAGCAGTTGAGGTTGAGGCAGTCGTTCCAGTCGGCGTGGCCGATCAGCGGCAGGCCGTGCGGGCCGCGGTGCGACAGCGTGTAGCCGATGCTCGTCTCGAGGTGGTGGAGCAGGTCGTCGCCGCTGTCGGGCGTGTCCGCATAGCCGACCGCCTCGGAGAGGATCGAGGTATCGCCCGTCTCCTTGACGTAGGCGCAGGTCGAGACCACGAGCCAGAGATGGTCGTCGAAGAAGTGTCCGCCGATCTCCGCGTTCCCCTTGCGCGTGAGCGGTTGGTACTGGTGGAAGCACGTGCCGTCGGCGAGCTGCGTCGCCGCGAGGTCGAGGATGCGCTGCCGGGCGCGCTCCGGGATCAGGTGCACGAAGCCGAGCACGTCCTGGTTCGAGTCGCGGAAGCCCATGCCGCGGCCGATCCCCGTCTCGAACAGGCTCGCCGAGCGCGAGAGGTTGAAGGTCGCCATGCACTGGTACTGGTTCCACGTGTCGAGCATCCGGGTCATGTGCTCGTCGGGGCACTCGATCCGGAAGCGGGAGAGCAGCTCGTCCCAGCGCGCCTGCAGAAGCTCGAACGCCTCGTCGACCGCGCCCGGCTTCGAATAGCGGTCGAGCAGCTCGAGCCCGGCGGGAACCCCGCCCTCCTCGACGTACCCGAGCAGGAACGAGAACGACCGAGCCTCGCCGGGTGAGAGCTCGAGGTCGAGCTCGTGCGAGCCGATCGGGTTCCAGCCGTGTGCAACGCTCCCGGCCGCCCTGCCGGCGAGCGGCACCGCCGGCTCGTGCAGCCCGTTGTGGACGCCGACGAAGACGTCGCGCGAGGTGTCGAAGCCCGCCACGTCGCGGGTGCACCCGAAGAGGGTCACGTGCCGTCGCCGCTCGCGATGCTCGGTCGTGTGGAAGATCGCCGCCCCACCGCGCTCGACCTCGACCTCGCCGATCGAGTACGTGCGCTGGTAGTTCGTCATCTCGTTCAGCGCCTCGTAGAGGCAGAACTCCGCGTACGAGAAGAGCTGCAGCCGCTTCGTCGCGGCGCTCGTGTTGCGCACCGTCGTCCACCACACCTCGACGTCGTCGTCCGGCGGCACGAAGAAGCAGAGCTCGACCTCGACGCCGTCCTTCTCCCCGACGATGCGGGTGTAGCCGAGCCCGTGCCGGCACTCGTAGCGGTCGAGCGGCGTCTTCGTCGGCTTCCAGCCGGGATTCCAGAGCGTGTCGCCGTCGCGCACGTAGAGGTAGCGGCCGACCGAATCGAGCGGCACGTCGTTGTAGCGGTAGCGCGTCAGCCGCCGCAGACGCGCGTCGCGCCAGAACGCGTAGCCGCCGCCCGTGTTCGTGCAGAGGCCGAAGAGATCGTCCTGGCCGAGATAGTTGAGCCAGGGGAGCGGAGTGTCCGGTCGCCGGATGACGTACTCCCGGCGGGCGTCGTCGAACTCGCCGTACTCGCTGGGCATCTCCTCTCGACAGTACGAAGCCTGTGCTCGGCCCGCATGGGCGATTTCTACGCGCTCGAGAGCGCGGTGACCGGCGTGCCGGTGCGCGCATGAGCCGCAGCCCACGGTTCGCGGTGCCCGGGGCAGGCGGGCGTACGCGGGATGAGGGGTATCTCCGATGACCGCAGAGCCGCGTTTACGTGTGTCCGCCCGAAGATCGGCAGGTCCTCCTCCAGGAGCTTGAAAGTCCTTCTCGTCAGCCGACCGCGGCCGAGGAGGCGTCCTGTGCGTGGAGGAGCAGCTCCAGGCGCTCCCAGCGCCGGTCGATGTCCTGCTGCTCGAGCTCGTCGAGCTCTGCCGCCGTGTCCGGCCGGCTGCGTTGGAGGGAGGCGAAGCGGTTCTCCTCGGTGAGGAACTCGGTGAGAGGGCGCTTGCGCTTGGAGTCGAGGCGCAGCGGCTTGGCCTGGCGCGGGTCGTACCGGTAGAGGGGCCAGTAGCCGGTGTCGACCGCGTCCTTCTGGTGCAGCATCCCCTGCTCCATCTCGATGCCGTGCTCGATGCAGTGGCTGTAGGCGATGAGGAGCGCCGGGCCCGGGTATTGCTCCGCCTCCCAGAGGGCGCGGACGGCCTGGGCGTTGTCGCCGCCGAGTGCGATCTGGGCGACGTAGACGTCCCCGTAGCCGATCGCGGTCAGGCCGAGATCCTTCTTGCGGGTCCGCTTGCCGGCGGAGGCGAACTTGGCCACCGCGCCGCGCGGGGTCGACTTCGAGGCCTGGCCACCGGTGTTCGAGTAGACCTCCGTGTCCAAGACCAGGACCTTGATGTTGCGGCCGGAGGCGAGCACGTGATCGAGGCCCCCGAAACCGATGTCGTAGGCCCAGCCGTCGCCGCCGACGACCCAGACGCTCTTGTCGACGAGGTTGTCCGCGAGGAGGGCGAGCCGCTGCGACGGGGCGTCGCGCCGCCCGGCGAGGAGCGTCTTGAGCTCGTCGACGAGGGCTCGTGCCCGCTGCAGCTCCGCCTCGTCCTGTTGCGGGTCGCGCAAGCCTTCCTTGAGCGACGCCGGCAGATCGAGCTGCTCGAGTAGCGCGAGTGCCTCGCGCCGCTGTTGGTCGAGGCTGAGGCGCAGCCCGAGCCCGAACTCGGCGTTGTCCTCGAACAGCGAGTTGGCCCACGCCGGGCCGCGTCCCTCCGCGTTGCGGGCCCAGGGAGTCGTGGGCAGGTTGCCGCCGTAGATCGAGGAACAGCCGGTCGCGTTCGCCACCAGCAGCCGGTCGCCGAACAGCTGGGTCAGGAGCTTCAGGTAGGGCGTCTCGCCGCATCCCGAGCAGGCCCCGGAGAACTCGAACAGCGGTTCGAGCAGCTGAGAGCCCTTGATCGAAGCGGACTCGACCAGCGTCCGCTCGAGCTCCGGAAGCGACCGGAAGAACTCCCAGTCTCGCTCGGCCCCTTCGCGCTGCTCCTCTGCCGGCCGCATCTCCAGCGAGCGGTGACCGGGGTCGGTCTTCGAGAAGGCCGGGCAGGCGGTGACACAGAGCTTGCAGCCGGTGCAGTCGAGCGGCGAGACGGCGATGGCCAGCTGCTTGCCCGGGAGGTCCTTGCCGCGCCAGGGCTTGCTCTTGAAGCCTTGCGGAGCTCCCGTGAGCAGCTCCGGGTCGCAGACCTTCATGCGGATCGCCGCGTGCGGGCAGACCAGGGTGCACTTGGCGCAGTCGATGCAGATCGACGGATCCCAGACCGGTAACTCATCGGCCAGGCCGCGTCGCTCGTAGCGGGCGGTACCGGTCGCGAAGACGCCGCCGGGGTCGAAGGCGGACACCGGCAGTTGGTCACCGTGGCCGGTGAGCAGCGTTCGCAGGTCGGGAGGAGCATCGGCGTGAAGGTCGAGGACCGGCGCGCCGTTCAGCTTGCCCGGCTCTATTTCGTGCAGGCCGGCGAGAGCCCCGTCGACGGCCGCGAAGTTCCGCTTGACCATCTCCTCGCCCTTGCGGCCATAGCTCTTCTCGATCGCCCGCTTGATCGCCGCGATCGCCTCGTCCACGGGCAGCACGCCCGAGAGAGCGAAGAAGCAGGTCTGCAAGACCGTGTTCACGCGGCCGGCCAGGCCCGCCTCGCGGGCGACCCGCTTCGCGTCCACGACGTGGAGAGAGAGGTGCTTCTCGCTGATCTGCTCTTGCACGCTGTGAGGAAGGTGCCGCCACGTGTCGAGGCCGTAGGGGCTCGACAGGAGGAAGGTCGCGCCGGGACGTGCGCGCTCGAGCACGTCGAGGCGCTCGAGCAGCTGGAACTGATGGCAGGCGACGAAGTCGGCCTCCTCGATCAGGTAGGGAGCGTCGATGGGGTCGTCGCCGAAGCGCAGGTGCGAGACCGTGACGGCCCCCGATTTCTTCGAGTCGTAGACGAAGTACGCCTGGACGTAGCGCCCCGCTTCCTCGGCGATGATCTTGGCCGAGTTCTTGTTCGCACCGACCGTGCCGTCGGAGCCGAGCCCGTAGAAGAGGCAGCTGACCCCGCTCCGCGGCACCCGCCAGGCGGGGTCGTACGCGACGCTCGTGCCGGAGACGTCGTCGTCGATGCCGACCGTGAAGTGCCGATGCGGCTTGAGATCGAGGTCGTGATGCACGTGCTCGAGATCGTGCGCCTGCGCCCGGGAGAGCTCCCGGAAGACGCCGCAGGCCATCGCGGGGGTGAACTCCTTCGAGCCGAGGCCGTAGCGGCCGCCGATCACCGTCGCGGGCAGCCGCCCCTCCTCGTGGAGAGCGGCGACGACGTCTTCGTACAGCGGCTCGCCGACCGCGGCGGAATCCTTGGCCCGGTCGAGCACAGCAACGGCACGGGTCGAGAAGGGCAGCACCGCCGCCAGGTGGCGGCTGGAGAACGGCCTGTAGAGATGTACCGTGACCAGGCCGACCCGTTCCCCTTCCGCGTTCAGCCGTCGCACGGTGGCCTCGAGGGTCGCCGCCGCCGAGCCCATCACCACCACGACCTGTTCGGCCTGCGGATGGCCGACGTACTCGAAGGGCCGGTAGCTGCGGCCCGTGCGGCGCGCGAAGCGCAGCATCGCCTCCTCGAGCAGGCGCGGCACCGCCGCATAGAAGGGGCTCGCCGCCTCCCGGCCCTGGAAGAACACATCCGGGTTCTGGGCCGAGCCACGCAGGCTGGGGTGGTCGGGCGACAGGGCGCGTTGCTTCAACGCCGCCACCTCGTCCTCGTCGATCAGCGCTCGCAGATCGTCGTCCGAGAGCGGGTCGATGACGTTGATCTCGTGCGAGGTGCGGAAGCCGTCGAAGAAGTGCAGGAAAGGCACCCGGCTCTCGAGACTCGTCATGAACGCGAGTGCCGCCATGTCCTGCGCCTCCTGCACGGAGCCGGAGGCGAGGATGGCGAAGCCGGTCGGCCGAGCCGCGTAGATGTCGGAGTGGTCGCCGAAGATCGAAAGCGCATGCCCGGCTATCGCACGGGCGGCGACGTGAAATACGCACGGCTGCAGCTCGCCGGCGATCTTGAACATCTCCGGCAGCATCAACAGCAGGCCTTGGCTGGCCGTGAAGGTCGTCGCGAGCGAGCCACCCTGCAGTGCGCCGTGGACAGCGCCGGCCGCACCGGCCTCGGATTGCATCTCGACGATCTCCGGGACCTGCCCCCACAGGTTCCGCTCACCCGCGGCCGACCAGGCGTCGGCCAGCTCTCCCATCGCGCTGGCCGGCGTGATCGGATAGATGGCGACCACCTCGGCCAGCTTGTGCGCCACACGCGCGGCCGCCTCGTTGCCGTCGACCACGATGGGCTGCGACCGAGACTTGGAGTGCATGCCAAGAACCTAGGCCTACCCGCGGCTCTGCCCCTTGGGAGAAACGCGCGGACCTCGCCGGGAGAACTACTGCACCTCTACGAGACGTCGGGATGCTCTGCCTCTTCGACGGCATAGCCGTTGAAGAGCGGGTCGATGAACGACGCCCCGTGCGGCGGTGGCCCGAGGACCACGAGGTAGCGGTGGTCTTCGTGGACGATCTCCTCGCCGACGGCGAGGTGCGTTCCGGCCGTGTGTCGACCGACGAGCTGGCCTTCGTGGTCGTGGAGCAGGTAGCTGACCGTCATCAGCGCTGGGCGAAGGTGGCGTACACGTCCTCGACACGGAGGTTCTCGATCTCGTGTCGGAGGTCGCGGATGATGTGCTGGAGAGCCACGATGATCCCGTCGCGCTCCGCCAGCTGGTCGCGCAGACGGACGACCACGGGGAGCTCGGGCTCGTTTGCGGGCCGTGATGTCCTGGCCGCAATCTCCACAGCACGATACTTGCCGGACGAGACTGCCTCCACATCGTGGGAACCCCGCATGCCTCGACGTCCTGTGAAGGATCTTCGCGTTGGTGCGCACTCCTCGCGGATCTCCACGGATGCGCGACCGGGACGCGAGTCGCAGACTTCTTCTCGGACGCTCGTCCGGAGGAGGTGCTGGCAGATGGACAGGCTTGGTGACAACGAGTTCGCACTGCGGATGCAGGAGCTGCTCGGCTTTCCGGAATACGCGACGCAGCTGTATCGAGAGGCGATCGAGCCGCTGTTCGCTCACACCGGGATCGAGGGGGTCTGGCGGGCAGACTTCGAGCCCATCGATGATCACAGCTTGAGCGGCGCTCTCGTCCTTCACGGCGACTCCACGCGGCTCTCGTTCGTCCGCTACACGCCGGATGAGAAGTTCCAGGTCTGGGACCTCAGCGGACTGGGCCATCACGGCGGCGTGGTGAAGGTCACCTACGGTCGCGACGAGCAGCGGGGGATGCGGTTCCGCGATCCGCAGCTCGGCACGATCGAACTGCAAGAGATGCCTGAACCACTGATTCGGTTCCTGCACTTGGTCAAGGAAGAGCGTTTCGACGACCTCCCGCTGCTCGGGCTGCATCAGTAGCTCGGGTTCCCGGCGACCCGTGTAGCGGAACCGGGATCAACTTCACGAGTGAACCACCGATCGAGCGATTGGAGAACCAGCTCTCCATCGTGGAGACTTCTTCGTGCGAGCCCTGACGCTGCGGCCCAGGGCTCGCGAAGGATCCGAATGCGGACTGCGTCTCTGACCTCCTATGCACCTCGCCGCGACGCGCGGGCGGATCCCGCCGGCGCGCGGGCACTGAACATGCAGATCCGGCGTCTCGCGGCCATGCTTCCGGGTGGCCTCGAGCACGAGTACGGTTTCGCCTGCGAGTGCGGCTGCGGCGAGATCGTCAGGCGTTCAGCGAGTGAGCTGGACCCTGACCGCGGTGTGTGGCTCGAGGGTCATCGGGACCAGGTACGGCGCGGATGACAGCCTCACGCTGGGATTCGTAGCGCGGCCGCCGGGGTTCTTGCGCTTGATCGGGTAGGCGGTGCCCGCGCATGCCGAGCCCGTGGTAGCTTCGAGCACGTGCGGCCTGCCAGCCGTTCGCGGCGCGGAGCACGGCGGGTGCCGTTGTTCGCGCTCGCCCTGATCGTCGCTGCTGTGGCTCTGATCGTCTGGATCAGCCGCGGCTCGTCGCCGACCACGGGATACGACGTCTCATATCCGCAGTGCTCGGGGCCGTACCCGTCGAATCCACTGTTCGGGATCGTCGGTGTCAACGGAGGGCTGGCGAACAACGCGAACCGGTGCCTCAGCGGGGAGCTGCACTGGGCGGGCCGGTCGCCCGGGCAGAAGCGCCCGACCCAGCCGCCCCTCTCGCTGTACGTCGACACCGGTAACCCCGGCGGGCAGCACGTCGCGGACTGGCCCGGCGGCGGCACCACCCCGGCCTACGGCTCCTGCAACGGCCTGCTCACCAACGCCTGCTCGTACCTGTACGGCGAGCAGCGCGCTGTCCACTCCTACCGCCTCGTCGCCGCGCTCGACTCGATCGCGGCGAAGACCGCACCCTGGTGGCTCGACGTCGAGCTCAATTCGAGCTGGGCCGGCACCTACCAGCTCAACATCGCCGCCCTGCGCGGGTTCATCGCCGGTCTGCGCAACGCGGGTGCGACGGGCCGGATCGGCATCTACTCCACCGGCGCCCAATGGAAAGACATCACCGGGCTGACGGCGCAGACGACACCCACGGCCTTCGACGACCACCTGCCCGACTGGGTGGCCGGAACCAGGGCCACGCTCACGCAGGCGCGACAGAACTGCGCCGGCGGCGGCTTCACCGGCGTCGCGCCGACGCTGGCGCAGTACCGGGTCGGCCCGTACGACGCCGACCTGCGCTGCACTGCCACCAACTGAGCCGAAGCGGCGGAGCGGACAACCGATCTCGGTTCCACAGCCGTTTCACATCGACCGTTCATAGGCCGTTCATCGGGCGTTGCTCCACTTGCCTCATGAACGACGCCCTTGGCACCAGGCAGCGAGCTGCGGCCCGCGACGCCCTCGCCGCGCGGACGCGGACGCTCACCGGCGCCGCCCTCACGGTGTCGGCGATCCTGAGCGGCGTCTTCGCCGGGATCGCGGCCGCCTCCGCGCCGGGGCACAAGCTGCTACCGGCGGCCGCGCGAGGAACCCAGACGCTGAGAAACCGACACGTGGCGGCATCTGCGCGCCCGAGCACCGCGATTCCGCCGCTGCCGGCTGCTCCCGGCCCCGGGAACCTCGGCTCGGCGGCGCCCGCCCCGGCGCCTGCGCCCGCCCCGGCGCCGACGCAGTCGCCGCCCGTTGTCGTCTCGGGCGGCTCGTGATCGCCTCTGCACGCCTCCGCGCCCTCGGCACCAGCGCTGTCCTTTGCACCACCGATCCTGCAGCGCTTCCCCTGGCCCGCCGCGAACTGGTCCGCGAACTTCGCGCGGTCGACCTGCTCGCCAGCCGCTTCCGCCAGGACTCCGAGCTGACGGCCCTGAACCTCCGTGCCGGCCGGCCGACCCGCGTCTCCCGGCGTCTCTTTCGCGCGATCGAGCTCGCGGTCGACGTCGCGCACCGCACCGGTGGCCTCGTCGACCCCACCGTCGGCCGCGCGCTTCGGCTCGCCGGCTACGACCGCACCTTCGTCGCGGTTCGCGCCCGGGACGGGAGCTTTCTCGCCATCTCGCACCGCTCGCCCGGTTGGCGGAGCATTCAGCTCGACCCAGACCGGTGCGAGATCCACGTTCCCGCAGGGGTCGAGCTCGATCTCGGCGCGACGGCGAAAGCCGCGACTTCCGATGCTCTGGCGGAGGCGATACACGGGATCACCGGCTCGGGCGTGCTCGTCTCACTCGGCGGCGACGTCGCCGTTGCGGGATCTGCGCCGGCAGAGGGCTGGCCCGTCCGCCTCGCCGATCGTCACGACGTCCCGCTCGCCTCCGACGGGCCGGTCGTGGCGGTGCACACCGGCGGTCTCGCAACGTCGGGAGTCGCCGCGCGCCGCTGGCCCGTGCGCGGCGGTGAGCGCCACCACATCATCGATCCGCGTACCGGCGGCTCGGCGAGCACGCCCTGGCGCACCGTCAGCGTGACGGGAGCGACGTGCGTCGACGCCAACGCAGCGAGCACGGCTGCGGTCGTCCTCGGTGCCGACGCTCCCGCCTGGCTCGGACTTCGCGGCTTCGCCGCGCGTCTCGTCCGTCATGACGGCTCCGCCGTCTTCGTCGGCGATTGGCCCCGCACCGAGGCGCAGGCCGCATGATCGCGACCAGCGGCCCGACGACGCTCTGGTACCTCTCGCGCGGCACCGGCGTGGTCTCGCTCCTGCTCCTGACCGCCGCTCTGGTGCTCGGCGTGGCCGGGCCGCTCCGCACTCGGCCACGCGTGCTCCTCGCGGGCTTGCATCGCAACCTCCCGCTGCTCGCGATCGCCTTCGTCGCCGCGCACGTACTGACCACGGTCGCCGACGGCTATGCCCCGATCGGCGTGAAGGACGCCGTGATCCCGTTCCTTTCCCCGTACCGCCCGGTGTGGCTCGGGCTCGGAACGGTCGCCTTCGACCTCCTGCTCGCCGTCGTGGTGACCAGCCTGCTGCGGGCACGGATCGGCCTCCGTGGCTGGCGAGCCGTTCACTGGCTCGCCTACCTGTCCTGGCCCGTCGCCCTCATGCACGGGCTTGGCACCGGCACCGACGGAAAGTCCGGCTGGATGCTCTTCCTCACGGTCGTCTGCGCACTTGCGGTCGCCGCGGCCGTCGTCATGCGCGTGGCCCTGACCCCGGGAATCGACCGCGGGCGACGGTTCGTCGCGCTCGGCGCGGTCCCCGCGGTCATGCTCGCCCTCTTCACCTGGGCGAAGACCGGACCGCTGCAGCACGGCTGGGCGCTACGAGCCGGCACCCCGGTCTCACTGATTCCGGCGGCCTCGGGTGGGGTCTCCACCACTGCCAAGACCGCGGCCGCGACCGTGCGACCTGCTCCGGCGACCCCGCTTCCCTACACGGAAGCCGTCTCTGGCTCGCTCACGCAGGCGCAGCCGAACTCCTCGGGGATCGCGACCGTCCAGATCGACGCGCGCACGTCCGGCCCGGTCGCGGGCAGGCTGCGGGCGACCCTCTACGGCGTCCCGCTCGAGAACGGGGGGCTCTCCATGCAGAGCAGCGACGTCGCCTACGCCACGGCGGGCAGTCCGGCCGCCTACCGCGGACCGGTCGTAGCACTGGCCGGCACGCACATCACCGCCGTGGTCGCCGACTCGCAGGGCCGGCATCTCCGGCTCGACCTCGACCTGCGGATCGACCCCTCGTCGGGCTCGGTCGGGGGGACGCTGCGAGTACACCGGTCGAGCGGAGGCAACGCGTGAGCGTCTCCGTCTCGCGCCTCTTGCGCGGCCTCCACTCCGACGGCCGGCCGGTGGACATCGGCGAGCATCTGCACCTGCACGGACCGCTGCCCGGGAGAGTCGATCGCGGGTCGCTGCTCGACGCCGTCGAACTGAGCGGGCTGCACGGCCGGGGCGGCGCAGGCTTTCCCACCGCAGTCAAGCTCCGTGCGGTCGCCGGCCGCCGAGGAAGGAAGGTCGTGCTCGCGAACGGCGTCGAGGGAGAGCCGCCGAGCGGGAAAGACAAGGTTCTGCTCCGCTACGTGCCACACCTCGTCCTCGACGGCGTCGAGGTTGCCGCCCACGCCGTAGGCGCCGACCAGGCAATCGTCGCGGTCTCCGAGAACGCCACCGCCGAGGCCGCCGTACTTCAGAGCGCCCTCCGCGAACGGCGCGAGTCCGACCGCGTCGGCATCGGGATCGCGGCCGTTCCGGACACCTTCGTCGCCGGTGAGGAGACCGCCCTGATCAATGCGATAGGAGGCGGCCCGCCACGACCCACGGCAACGCCGCCGCGACCGTTCGAGCGCGGACTCGACGGCCGGCCGACCCTTGTCCAGAACGTCGAGACGCTGGCTCAACTGGCGCTGATCGCCCGCCACGGACCCGCGTGGTATCGCCAGATCGGCACGCGGGAGGAGCCGGGCAGCGCTCTCGTCACCCTTTCGGGCGCGGTGCGGTTGCCCGGCGTCTACGAAGTCCCGCTCGGCACCCCGCTGCGTGACCTCGTGGACGAAGCAGGCGGACCGACGGAGCCGGCGCGCGCCGTGCTTGTCGGCGGGTACTTCGGTGCCTGGCTCGACGCCGACACCGCGTTCGCCCTCGATCTCAGCGAGGCGTCCCTCGGTGCCGCCGGGGGCCTGCTCGGCGCCCGGGCCATCGTCGTCCTGCCCGAGGGCTGCTGTGCGCTCGCAGAGGTTGCTCGCGTGAGCCGCTTTCTCGCGGACGAGAGCGCCGGCCAGTGTGGCCCCTGCGTGCACGGGCTGGGTGCGATCGCCCAGGTGATCGCGTCGCTCGCGCAGGGAGAAAGCCGCGAAGGCGAGCTTCGCGTACGCCGCTGGCTGGATCACGTCGAGGGCCGCGGCGCGTGCCGCCACCCGGACGGGGCAGCTGGGTTCATCCGCAGCGCTCTCGACGTGTTCGCCGACGAGGTCGTGCTGCACGCGCGCGGCGCGCGCTGTGCCGGCCGCGACCTGCGCATGCTCCCGGTCCGGCGCCGCCGGGAACGGAGAGCCGCATGAGCTCCCGGCTACGCGTCAACCCGATCGCCTGCGACGGCCACGGCCTCTGCGCGGAGTTGTTCCCCGAGCGGGTCACGCTCGACGACTGGGGTTACCCCATCGTCGACGGCGCCCCGATCCCGCGCCCGCTCGAACAACACGCCCGGCGCGCTGTCGACGCGTGCCCGGTACTCGCCCTGCGACTACAAGTACTCACGCGCAAGGACTGACGGCCAGGCCTTCGCGGCTGGTGCGGTCGACAACGCGGCCGGTGCGGCTTGCTCTTCGCCCGGCTGGTCGGCCGCACCGGGAACGTCACGTGGTCGGTCAGCCGGCTACCGCCGCATCCGGCGCTGCGGCCACAGGCTTCGTGTCGGAGGGGAGCGGCCGGGTGTCGCTGAGCAGGGCGCAGAGGTCGTCTAGCTGCTTCGAGTTCGCCTCGATGATCTGCTGCGCCTGCTGCTTCAGTCCGGCGATGTGCTCCGGGCTCGTGTCGTCCATCGATCCCATGCCCTGCGGCAGCTTCGCTTGAAAGCGGAAGTAGCGCGGCTCGCCCGCGTGCGGCGTGAGCAGCCAGCTCAGTTGATGTTCGACCGTTGCGGCAACCCCGTCCATGAAGATGCCGATCAGGGGGCGCACCCAACCGACGAGCCCCCAGGCCCGCGCCTTCGCGTACGAGATCGGCGTCTTCACCTCTCCGGTGCCGAGCGAGACGACCAGGATGTCTTGCGGGCCGTGCAGCTTGATCGCCTCGACGTACCCGCACATCGCGGGGTTGTTCGCAAATACGCCACCGTCGACCATTGCGGTGGGTGGCGTGGACGACAGCCGCTCCGGTCGGAAGTACGTCGGTGCCGCCGAGGTTGCACGCGCGATGTGCACCATCGGGAAGTCGTTCGCGGTTTCGTCCTCGCGCGCCTTGTGCCGGGCGAGGAACCACGCATCGCGGCTTTCGAGGTCGTAGGACGTGATCACGACCTCGGTCACGGCATCCTTCAAGCGACTGCTGCCGAAGTAGGTCTCGAGCGTCTCGTCGAGGCCGCGGACGGCGTACTTGCTGCCGAAGAGCCCGAACACGGTGAGGAGCCGGTGGCCGAGGGAATTCGCGAAGATCGCGCTTCCTTTCTCCGCGTACAGGCGAATGAGCTCGTCTGCCGCGTAGCGCGGCTTGGTCGATTCCTTCGGGTCCGGCGTCGTCAATCCGAGCGCGAGGATGCCTCCGGTCGAGGTGCCGGCGATCAGGTCGAACATCTCGGCGATCCGCTTGCCGGTGCGCCGTTCGAGCTCCGCGAGCAGCGTTGCCGGAATGACGCCGCGGATGCCGCCGCCGTCGAGCGCCAGTACGCGCAGCGGCCGCGTGTCTCCGTGCGCTGCATCACTCATGAGCTTCTCTCCTTCCGCTCGAAACCCAGCTGGTCGGGGTCGAGCACCAGTTCGTCGGAGCCTCTGAGCAGGAGGTACTCGCGACTTCCGTTGTGCGTGCCTTCTCCGTCGGCAACGGGAGCACCGCTCTTCGAGGCGACCTCAGCGGCCGCGATCATCGCCAGCGCGACATGTTCGCGCGCGGCGATGGTCGCCGCAGCAGCAGTGGCGCGGCCCCGTACGTCGGAGGCGAAGAGATAGCCGATCGCGCCGATCCCGACTGCGGTTACGAAGAATGCTCCGCCCAGCGCCGCTTCCTTCACGCCGAGTGGTTGACGCCCCCACCAGGTCAACAGCCTTCCCCACGTCACGATCAGCGTGGCGCCGATCCCGGTCGCCCACCATTTGGTCGCGGCCGTCACGCCGGACTCGATCACCGCCACGGACTGCGAGGGCCCCGTGAACGCCGTCGCGAATCCTGTCCCGTCCCTCTCGTCCTTGCTCAAGAGGTGCAGCGACTCGAGCAACCCGACCACAGGCGCCTCGACATCGTCATCTTGCGAGACCGCCTTGCCCGGGATCTGTACTGCGGCATCTGTCTTCATGACACGACCTCCCGTGTCTCGTGCCGCAGACTGACGTTGGCTACCAGGCTAGGACGCTTCCGCCGTCGCTCCCAGAGGGGTTTCCCGCAACTCGACGTGGGCGGGCTCTCCCAGCCGCAGTCGAGCGCCGGCTCGGGCCCGACGGGCAGTCTGGCCGCTCAGTGGGCGAGCGGCTGCGGCGGGGCGGTGAATGCGTGACGCACGGTCGCTCCCGCCCACAGGGCGACCACGACGATCGCGAGCGCCAGGAGCGCCGCTTGTGACGCGGTGACGATCGCGAGAACGGCAAGCACAAGTGCTCCCAGGCCAAGGAGCCCGAGCAGCATGATCGGCAGCGAGGTCAGTCTCTCGCCCTCGATCCTCGCGCCGGCCGGGCAGCCGACCGCGCCGATTGCAAGCATCGTCACCGCCGCCCAGCGGTTGCTCCCGAGGTACCACCACCCCTCGACGTTCAGGGCATAGACCAGAACGACAAGTCCTGCGACAAGCGTTCCGGCCAGATCTTTCCCGGTGAGATACATCTGTTCCACCTCCCCTGTCAGCGGCTTCGCGTCCGCTCGAGCTCACGCTGGATCTCGGTCTCACCGATCGGCGTATTCAGGTTCGCCGGCCATCTGCCGTAGGCGCGCCAGCCGTCCAGGGCGAGAAAGAACCCCCAGGCCAGAGAGATCCAGGCGGGCCACGGAATACTGCCGTCGGTCGAGCGGTCGAGCGGTCGGCGATCAGCCAGATCAGCCACAACAGGCCGTTGACGGTGACGTACGCGACGGTGTCCTGGGCGAACTTCCGCTTGCGCTTGAGATTCGCGATCGCATCTTCGCGCGCCTCATCGACGGGTGCCGGGTTCGCATCGTGGGCTGACGGCTGCTCGCGTTCGGGTGGTGCTGCAACAGCCATGAGGTCACCTCCGAATCGTGTTCAGCACCACCAACCATCGCTCCGCCGGAACCCTCTGACAGCGGGACCTGCACCGATCGCGGCTGCCACGAACTACCGACGTCGCGACGCAAGACACATCTCTGAGGGCGCTTCGACGCAGAGGTTCGTGGCGGGAGGCGGCGTCCGTGGACGTCGCCTCCCGCTTGCCGGTCGCTAGCTGCGGAGGGATGCGCTGTAGATGTTCTGGTTGAGACCGCCGGTCCCGTCGAAGCAGTCAGTCAGCGCCGAGGTGCAGTCGCCGCCGGCTTCGGGATCTCCGGCGACGTCCGCCCCGTCGTTCACTTGTCGAGCTCCTCCGGCTGACCTTGCCGCCATACGTCCGCGAGCGTCGTGACGTGGGCGCGCTCGAACCTGTCGAACCGAGCCGAGAGCTCGTGGGTGGTGAGCCGCTGTCGGTTGTGGGGAAGGCCCCACGCATCGACGAGTCGGGCGACGTCCATTGCGCGGCCGTGTCGAGCAGTCGGGTCGAGCTCGCGCTCGCGGGCGAGGCGGCGGCCTCGGGGAGTCAGGGTGGTCATCTCGTTCGCGTAGCCACGAGGCGCCCGGCCGGGGTGAGCCGGAGCCTGGCGCCGTCGGAATACACGCGGCCGAGTACGACCTGGCGTTGCAGGCGTTCGCTGAGCCTCCGATGCCCGAATCCTGCCGGGATGCCGAGATCGGCGGCCACGTCCTCCACGGTGGGCGCGTCAGCACTGCTCGACTCGTGGGAGTGGATCGTGCGGAGAACGAGTTCGCTGAGCGACTCCACGCGCCGATGATCCAGCCCGGAGGACGCGACTGACATCAGGGTTTCCCCGCAGCCTGACGGGCGGCAGGTCCAGGGCCGCGGGCGGCTAAGGCATCCGTAATGCCTACAGACCGGCCGCGTACGAAGTCAGGACCGCGATGCTCATGCCTGGACGGCGTCGACGACCCGGTAGACGCGGACCGTCGGTGGCTCGGCGGCCAGCGTTCCGATCTCCCGGAGCATCTGCTCGTGGGCCGAACCGGCGAGCCAGCGGTCGTGGTGCTCCGGACTGGCCCATGAGCTCCAGAGGAGCACGTGCTCGTCGTCGTCGATCGGAACCTGGATCTCCGCCGCGAGGAAACCGGGCTGGTTGCGGGCGGCGGTGAGGACCTCGACCCGATCGAGGACTTGCATCAGCTCGCCGCGGCGACCGGGCCGCGCACGAATCGAGATATGGCTGCGCGTCATCTTCCTATCACCTCGTTTCCTTCAGCTTCTCACCGCGAGCGGGCACCGGCATCCGGATTGTCCCGGACATCGACGCCGCCACCCGTCGGCTCTCCACGCGGGGTGACCGGCGAGTCGTATGGCGGGACTGTCTCCTCGGCTCGTGCTCCCTCGGTAGTTGGCCGAAAGCCGGATCGGAGCCGCTTCCGATGTTCGCGCAGGCAGCCGGCGCCAGGCTTTGCAGCACAAAGGAGCGCGAGACGATGTCGCAGACCCTCGAGGCGCCGGTCCGGCCGCGCGATGTGCTCGAGCCCGTCGACGCCCTGTTCCGGGATTTGCGCTCGCAGCCGGAGGGGCTGCGCTCGCGCGAGGCGGCGCGCCGGCTGGTCGCGTACGGCCCGAACGAACTGATGCGCCGCGGCGGGGCGCACTGGCCCGCGCAGCTCGCTCGCCAGTTCACGCACCCGCTGGCGCTGCTGCTCTTCCTCGCGGCGGCGCTCGCGTTCGCCGCAGGTACGCCGGTGCTGGGACTGGCTGTCCTCGCCGTGATCGTCTTGAACGCCCTGTTCGCGTTCGTACAGGAGCGCCAGGCGGAGCGGGCCGTCGAGGCCCTGCGTGGCTATCTGCCGCCGCAGGCCGCGGTGCGGCGGGACGGGAAGCGGTTGTTCGTGCCGGTCGCGGAGCTCGTGCCCGGTGACGTGCTGCTCGTAGAGGAAGGCGAACGGGTGCCCGCGGACGCGCGCCTGTTCGACGGGACGGTCGAGGTGGACCTCTCGCCCCTGACGGGCGAGTCGCAGCCCGTGCTGCGGGCCGCAGGAATGGATGGGGGGCACAAGCGGCTGCTCGATGCCCGAGACGTCGTCTTCAGCGGCACCTCGGTCGTCTCGGGTCAGGCGAGCGCGCTCGTCTGGGCGACCGGGATGCAGACCGAGCTCGGTCGGATCGCGGCGCTCTCGGAGCGCGTGAAGCCGGAGCCGAGCCCGCTCGAGCTGCAAGTCCGGCGCGTGGCGTGGCTGATCGCGGTCGTCGCGGTCGCCGGCGGGCTCGCGTTCCTGCCCATCGGCTGGCTCGTGGCCGGCCTGCCGCTCAAGGACGCCTTCAGCTTCGCGATCGGCCTGATCGTGGCCAACGTGCCGGAGGGCCTGCTGCCGACGATCACGCTCGCGCTGGCAGTCGGCGTCGCCGACCTGGCGCGGCGTGGGGCGCTGGTGAAGCGCCTTGCCGCGGTCGAGACGCTCGGCTCCACGACGGTGATCTGCACCGACAAGACGGGAACGCTGACCGAGAACCGGATGCGCGCTGCGCGCGTGTGGACGCCGCTGGGCGAAGTCGATCTGGAGCAGCCGGGCGATCTGGAGGCGGCGGTTGCCGCGAACCCGGTGCTGGGCTTCCTCGCGCGAGCCGCCGCGGCGTGCTCGACCGCGGAGCTCGATCCCGAGCGGACGGGCAAGTCACGGGGTGAGGCGACCGAGGTGGGGATGCTCGAGGCGGCCCGCCAGCTCGGCATCGACGTGGCGCTGGCACGCCGCGAGCATGAGCGGCGGCGGCTCTTCCGGTTCGACCCCACCCTGCGGCTCATGTCCACGGTGGACGAACGAGCCGACGGCGGTCTCACCGTCCATGCCAAGGGCGCGCCGGAAGAGGTGCTCGCCCGCTCGACCATGATCGGCGGCCCGAGCGACCACGTGCCGCTCAGGGAGGCCGACCACGCGGAGGTGCTCGACGTGCTCGAGCGCTACGCCGCGCAAGGGCTCCGCGTGCTCGCGCTCGCCCGCCGGCGCCTGCCCGACGGACTGCCGCCGCCGGACCGCCGCGAGGACGCCGAGCACGACCTCTGCCTCCTCGGTCTCGTCGGTCTCTTCGACCCGCCCCGGCCCGAGGTGCCCGACGCCGTCGCCGGCTGCCACACCGCGGGGATCCGGATCCTCGTCGTCACCGGCGACTACGGGCTCACCGCAGCCGAGATAGCCCGCCGCGTCGGCATCGCTCGTGACGACGGCACGGTCGTCTCCGGCGACGAGCTCGAGCACACGAGCGAGCCGGAGCTCGAGGCGTTGCTCGAGCAGAGCCGCGAGCCGATCTTCGCGCGCAGCTCGCCGGAGGCGAAGCTGCGGATCGCCGACGCGCTGCGCGCTCAGGGTCAGGTTGTGGCGATGACCGGCGACGGCGTCAACGACGCGCCGGCGCTGCGTCGCGCAGACATCGGGGTCGCCATGGGCCTCGCCGGGACGGATGTCGCCCGCGAGGCGGCGACGATGGTGCTCACCGACGACAACTTCGCCACCATCGTCGCCGCCGTCGGCGCCGGCCGCCGCGTCTTCGCGAACGTCCGCAAGTTCATCCTCTACATCTTCGCCCACGCCACGCCGGAGGTCGTCCCGTTTCTGCTCTTCGCACTCTCCGGCGGCGCGATCCCGCTGCCGCTGACCGTGCTGCAGATCCTCGCCATCGACCTCGGCACCGAGGTCCTCCCTGCGCTCGCGCTCGGGCGCGAGCCGGCCGAGCCGGGTGTGATGGAGCAGCCCCCGCGGCCGCGCTCGCAAGGCGTCATCGATCGAGATCTGCTCATCCGCGCGTGGGTCTTCCTCGGCCTGATCGAGGCGGCGCTCGTCCTCGGCGGCTTCTTCTTCGTGCTCCTACGCGCGGGCTGGAGCTGGGGCGATCCCACGGGAGAGGGGACCCCGCTCCACGCTGCCTACCTGCAGGCGACGACCATGACCTTCGCCGGCATCGTCGCCTGCCAGGTCGGTACCGCCGTGGCCGCGCGCACCGAGCGAGCCTCACTCCGGCAGGTCGGCTTCTTCACGAACCCACTCCTTCTCTGGGGCATCGTCTCGGAGATCGTCTTCCTCGCCGCGATCGTGCTCCTGCCCCCGCTGCAGCAGCTGTTCGGGACGCGGCCGCTGGGTGGCACCGAGGTCGCCTTGCTCTGCGCCTTCCCCGTCGTGGTGTGGGGCGCCGACGAGCTTCGTCGTGCCAGGCTCAGGGGGCGCGTGCGGCGGCTCAGCCCTTGACGTCGCCGGTCTCCCGGTCGCCGTCGGCAGCGAGCTCCCGGAGCACCTCGACGTTGGCGCGCAGTCGTGCCTGGGCGAGCCCGTGCACCGTCTCGGGCGGGAATCCCCCGTCCTCGGCGCGCTCGCCTGCAGGCGTCCCCGTGAGCAGCTCGATCCCCTCGTCGATCGTGCGCACCGGCCAGACGTGGAAGCGACCCGCTCGGACCGCCTCGACGACCTCGGCGTCGAGCATCAGGTTACGGACGTTCGAAGCCGGCACGAGCACCCCCTGCGAGCCGGTGAAGCCCCCGGCCTTGCAGGCGGCGTAGAAGCCCTCGATCTTCCGCGTCACACCGCCGACCGCCTGGATGTTGCCGTGTTGGTCGACCGATCCCGTGACCGCGATCCCCTGCTGCAGCGGGAGCCCCGAGAGCGCAGAGAGGAGGGCGTACAGCTCGGTGGAGGAGGCGGAGTCGCCCTCGATCTCGTCGTAGGACTGCTCGAACGTGAGGCTGGCCGAGAGCGCGAGCGGCAGCTCTCGCGCGTAGGTGGCGGAGAGGTAGCCGGCAAGGATCATCACGCCCTTGGAGTGGATCGGTCCCGAGAGCTCGATCTCGCGCTCGATGCTCGCGACCCCGTCCCGCCCGAGCGAGACACGGGCGCTGACCCGCACCGGCCGGCCGAAGGCGTAGTCGCCGAGGTCGAGGATCGAGAGCCCGTTCGCCTGGCCGATCCGAGCGCCGTCGGTCTCGATGACGATCGTGCCGCGTTCGACGAGCTCCTTGAGGCGCTCTTCGAGCAGACTCGAGCGGTACTCCTTCTTGCGGATGGCCAGCTCGACGTCGGGTGTCTGGACGATCTCGTGTCCCGCGCGGCCGGCCCAGAAGCTCGCCTCCGAGACGATGTCGGAGATCTCGATCAAGCGTGCCGAGAGCTTCTCCTGGTCATCACAGAGCCGGGCGCCGTACTCGATCGTCCGTGCGACCGCCGCGCTGTCGAAGTGCCGGAGGTCGTTCTCGCGCACCCAGCGGCTGACGAACGCCGCGTAGTTCCGGTGGTGCTCGGGTGTCCAGTCGAGCTCGGGCGAGAAGTCGGCCTTGACCTTGAACAGCTCGCGAAAGTCGTCGTCGTGCTGGTAGAGGAGGTGGTAGACGAGCGGCGGCCCGATCAGGACAACCTTGACGTCGAGCGGGATCGGCGCCGGTCGGAGGGAGGCGCTCGGCAACGCGCTGAACTCCTCGCCCAGGTTCTCCACCCGCACCTCGCGCACCTTGAGCGCCCGCTTGAGCGCGTCCCAGGAGAAGGGGTGCCGCAGGACCTCGAGCGCATCCAGGACGAGGAAGCCGCCGTTCGCGCGGTGCAGCGCGCCCGGCTTGATCTCGCGGAAGTCGGTGACCATCGAGCCGAACGCGGCCCGGTACTCGAGCCGGCCGAGCAGGTTGTAGAAGGTCGGGTTCGACTCGACCACGACCGGGGCGCCGCTCGTCGGCCCGTTCCCGACGAAGACGTTGGCGCGGAAGCGCGCAGTCGGGTCGCGATGCGGCACCGGCAGGAAGGCAACCGTCTCCTCCCGGCCGTCACGGAAGTCGTCGATGTTGTCGAGTACCTCGCGCTGGAGGTCTGCGAGGTGCGTGAGCACGTCCGGCTCGTCGCTGAAGCGGTCCTCGAGATCACGGAAGAGCGGCCCGGTCGCGAAGCGGGCGACATCGTGCTGAAGCTCGCGCAGCCGCTGCGCGGCCTCCTTCTCCAGCTCGTGTAGCCGGTGGGCGTAGCCGGCCGTTCGCTCCTCGATCTCCTTGCCGGCCCGCCGGATCTCCGCCCGCTGCTCATCGGGCAGCGCCTCGAACTTCTCGACCGAGACCGGCTCCCCGTCGACGATCGGCATCGTGACGACGCCGGTCACGGTCGTCTTCAGGGCGTAGCCACGCTCGACCGCGAACTGCTCCAGCTCGTGGTCGAGTGCGTGCCGTCGCTCCTGGATCGCTGCGAGCGTCTCCCGCTGTCGGCGCTCGTAGTCCTCGCTCTCGAACGCTCGACGCAACTCGCGCCTGGCCGCCTCGATGAACTCGTCGAGGGCTCGAGCGAGCTCGCCGCCGCGGCTCGCCGGCAGGTGGAGCGCCTTCGGCCGGTCGGGGTCGCGGAAGTCGTGCAGGTAGACCCAGTCGTCCGGTGCGGGCCGATCGGCTGCCACGCCTCGGATCAGGTCGAGCACAGTCGTGCGGCGCCCCGAGCCGACTGGTCCCGACGCGAAGACGTTGAAGCCCGCCGTGCTCATCGCCAACCCGGATTCGATCGCGTCGAGTGCCCGGGGCTGCCCGATCGTGCCCACGAGCGGCTCGACCTCGGCCGTCGTCTCGAACTCGAGCGCGGCCGGATCGAGGTGGCGTGCCAGATCCTCCGGGCGCAGCTCGCGCACCCCCGCGGCCAACGAGGTGGGCGCTCGCCGACTGCGCTGCTCGACCGCCATGCGGCCATGTTGGATGGTCAGGCGCCGGCGGTCATCGGTGCTCGTACCGAAGCGCGGTGCGGGTTGGCCGTATCACCGCATCCGGTCGCGATTCAGTGGAAGCAACCGATGTCGCGGACGGATCGGCAGAGGAGACTGTTGCCGGAGACTCGAGGAGGTCAGCGATGAAGGCTCTGGTGATCGTGGACATGCTGGAGGACTTCGTGCGCGGTGCGCTCGCCAACCCGCGCGCGGAGGCGATTTTGCCGTCGCTGAAGGAGCTGCTCGCGCACTTCAGACGCCAGGGCTGGGTCGTGGTGTTCGCGAACGACGCGCATGAGCCGGGTGACGCCGAGCTCGCTGTCTGGGGCGAACATGCGATGACCGGTACGCCGGGCGCACGGGTCGTCGCCGAGCTCGCGCCGTCGCCGGGCCCGCTGGAGCTGATCGTCCCGAAGCGTGCGTACGGCGCCTTCGACGGGACCGAGCTCGACGAGCGGCTACGGGAGCTGGAGGTGGACGAAGTCGTGCTCGCCGGACAGCACACGCACATCTGCATCCGGCACACCGCTTACGGAGCGTTCCTTCACGGCTACCGGATCACCGTGCCACGCGACGCCGTTTGCGCGTTCGAAGCGGTCGACGAGGGCGAGGCGATCGAGTACCTGCGCACGGTCTACGGCGTCCACCTGACGACCGTCGGCGAATTGGTCGGGCATCCGGTCGTCGCCGTGGCTGCCGGGCTGGGCGCGGATTACGAAAGCGGCGATGTGCTCGAGCACGAGCCGTAGAGAGGAGAGCTGACATGGCAACGGTCATGGAGCCCAAGCGGACGACGACCTCGGTCGCGAAGGTGATCGAGATCACCGCCGAGTCGAGCGAGAGCTTCGAGGACGCGATCCGGCACGGCCTCGAGAAGGCAGGCGAGACGGTTCACGAGATCCGGAGCGCCTGGGTCGAGAGCCAGCAGGTGAAGGTCGAGGAAGGCAAGGTCGTCGCCTTCCGCGTCGACCTGAAGGTCACGTTCGTCATCGACTGAGTAGCGCAGCCGAGCAGAACGAGCGCGGTCCTGGTCAGCGGGAGCTGGCTCGCCGTAGATCTGGGGGTCCACGGGCCGGCCCCACGATGCCGCGGCGATCTTCCGCCAAGTGTCGATGGCGGCCATCATTCGGCCGCCGAGTCTCGCACGACGATACCGCGGGCCGCCTGGGCTGTCGGTGTCTGCGCAGCCACCGACCTCGCCTCCTGCGGGCCCTTCGAGCATGCGCTCGATCGGGGCCGGCGCCGTCGGTGAACGCACTGACCGCACTCGGGCCATCTGGTTCGGACTCACAGGCCCGAAGGCGCGCAGTCGGCGCCGGATCGCCTAGACGCGGATGCCCAGCTTGCGCAGCTCGACGAGCGCCGAGCGCCGCCAGCGGACTGTGTCGGGAGAGAACGGCAGCATGAACGGCATCCCATTTGCCTTGCGCAGCGGCTTCCCATCGCGCAGGACGCGGTAATGGCCGGGGGTCGGCTCGACCTCGAGCCCGGCCGCCTCGAGCCGGCGGATGAACTCCCGGACGTCCTTTCTCATCCCGTCGCGGCGCTGGTCCACGGACCGATTCCGCCGATCCGCTCCACCGTGATGCGCACCACGTGGCCGGCGGGCGGGTCGGGCATCGACGGGAACTCGATGTCGGGGCCGAGGTAGACGTGGGCGAGACGCTGCAACAGTTCGGGCGCCCCGCCCTCTTCCATGCGTGCTCGCCCGTGGACGACGAGGTACTGCTTCAACCCGGGCGGCTGGATCCCGGTGCCCTCGATCGAAAGCGCCACACGCGGATTGCGCGCGAGGTTCCGCAGTTTCCGCTGGCCGGAGTGCAGGTGCCCGGAGACGATCTCGTCATCGTCCATGCCGACCCAGATGCAGGTCACCTGCGGCGAGCCGTCCGGGTTCAGCGTGACGAGATGCGCGAGCGCGTCCGACTCGACCAGCCGGCGGGCACTCTCCGGCAACCTCATTCGCTGAAGCCTGTCAGATCGGCGGCGTCAACTCGACGCGCTGCACGAGACCTTGCGGGACGTCGAGGCCATCGACCCGGCCGGCGTCGCGCGGGATACGGTCGGCCGACCCCGCCGCCGGTACGAGGCTGTCTCGCAGCTGCCGATCGGCATCATGATGCTATGATGCCGTCATGCCGAAGCAGCGCACGACGGTGACCCTCGACGAGCGGGTGCTGCGGGCCGTGCGCGTCAAAGCGGCCCGTACAGGACGCCGCGACAGCGACGTGATCGAGGAAGCGCTGCGGCGCGATCTCGGCCTCGAGCTACTCGAACAGATCTGGGCCAAGGCGGATATGGGAGAGAACGAGGCCTTGAGTCTCGCGGTCGAGGAGCAGCACAAAGCGCGTCGCCGCTAGTGCGGGCCCTGTTCGACGTCAACGTCCTCATCTCCGGGCTGCTTGCCCGCACCGGAGCCCCAGCACGTCTGCTCGAGAAGTGGCTCGAGGGCGAGTTCGAGCTCGTCGTGACGGAACACCTACTCGGAGAGTTGGAGACCACGCTCGCGCGACCGAAACTCCGTCGGCAACTCGACGATGCGGAGGTCAGCGGGTTCCTGGAACTCCTACGCGGTCTCACCGAATGCGTCGAGGACCCGGACACGCGGCCGATCGTCACCTCGAGAGACCCCGAGGACGACTACCTGATCGCGGCGGCGGCATCCGCGCACGCCACGCTGGTGACCGGGGACGCCCACCTGCTGGAACTCCAAGACTCGATCCCCGTGCTCACCCCGCGCGCCTTCCTCGACAGCCTCTCGTAGGGAGAGAGTGAAGCTAGGCGCCAGGCGCGCCGGCAGGATCTCACTCGCCGCACCACTGGGTTCGCGGCATCGGCGGTCGGTGAGTTACGACCGTGAGCGCCGGGTAGACGTCACCACCCGTGGCGGCGCAACTCTGAGCCGTGTCGAGGCGCGCGACCTTCCGTTTGAAGTCGTGTGGCGTGGCGGCCGGCGTCTGCGCGGGGATTGGTCGACTAGCGCAAGGGGGGCGCGGTCGGCAGCAGATGCTCGTCGAGGCCCTGTCCGCTGGCGATCTGCTCGGCGAGCATCTGGTCGGTCACCCACTCGACCGGGGCGAGGTCGTCGGTCCACGGCGTTCCACGGGGGGAAGGTCGCGTGAGCTCGCGCGCGAAAAGCGGCAAAAGTGCCCGAAGCGGTCTGGGAGCTGCTCTTGTCCGGGCCACGAGTGAGGCGCGCCGAGCCGGCTGTTTGAAGGCGAAGACGAGGTCGTTGAAGCGCAGAGCGCGCCAGAGCCAGACCTGAGGGAACTCGCGCGCAAGGGTCGTGACGATTCCCTGCGTCAAGGCGTGGTCGTGCGGCGTGGCAGCCACGTTCAGCGCGATCACGCCGCCGGGCTTCAGATGCTCGCGAACGAGTTGGAAGAACTGTTCTGTTGCGAGCTGGAACGGGATGTAGGGCTGTCGGTACGCATCGACGATCACGATGTCGAAGCGCCTGTTCGTCCGCTCGAGGTAGACGCGAGCATCGGCGGTCACGGTGTGCAGCGTCCTGATCGAGCCCAACCCGAGGAAGCGGCGTGCAGCGTCCGTGACCGCCGGGTCGAGTTCGACGCCCGTGATCTTCAGGCCGGGGAAGAAGTGCGCATATGCGCGTGGGATCGTGCCGCCCGCGTCTCCCAGTACGAGCGCGCTACGCGCGGGCGTCGAGAGAAGCGGCGGGATCAGGTCGAACAGGTCCCAGTAGCCGCCCGTGAGAACCGTGTGGGGATACCAGAGCGACTGCTGTGCGATCCCCTCGTTGAGCTCGAGCGCCCGTGCACCATCCGCGTACTGGACGACTCGCACGTACTGATACGGGGACTGCGCCTCCCAGAGAACCCCCGCCGTGCGCTTGACGCCTCCGGGAGGCAGCGCCGCCAACACCGCCGAGACGGTGACTACTGCGAGCGCGCCGAGCGGGGCGAGCGGCACCGCAGAGAGCGCCAGCAGCCCGGCGCACGAGAGCAGCGTGCGTTGGGTTCCGATCAGCGGAATCGCGACCAGGGCAGCCAGGAAGGTGCCGAGGATGCTGCCCCCGGTCGACAGGGCGTACAGCCTTCCCGCGACGCGACCGCTTTCTGAGACGGACGGCAGCGCGAGCCGGAGCGCGAACGGGGCGACCGCCCCCATCAGCAGCACCGGTACGGCGAAGAGCGCAAGGACGGAGAAGAACGAGCCGACCACGATGCCTGCAGAGAGGGCACCGAACCCGTGCAGTGCGGCACGCAGCAGGGGGCGGGCCGCGTAGGGGATTACGAGAAGCCCGACCGATGCAGTCAGCAGTATCACGGCGAGCACCGCCGGGCGCGGACGAGCGTCGGCGAGCCTGCCGCCGAGCCAGTAGCCGAGGGCCAGGAACAACAGGACGATCCCGATCACGTTCGCCCAGACCACGTTCGAGCTGCCGAAGTACGGTGCGACCAGCCTGGAGGCCGCGATCTCGGTGGCGAGCGAGGCGACTCCGGCCAGAAAGACGGTCACCCCGAGGCCGCGCACATGCATGCCCTGATTCTCCCCCGGGGGTTTCATGCGGTGCGACGAGGGGGCCGCGACGCGAGTCGCGGCGGACAAGGTCGTCGCCGACAGAGCACTCGTGGCTGACGACACGCGGCCGTTGCTGTGGGCATCGGCTCGCCGTCGTCGTGGCCCCGTCCGCGGGGCGGCTTGATCACAGGATCGGCTAGTGGCAGGTCACGGTTTGATCGGTGACGATCATGTCGAGGACGCGGTCGGGGCTCTCGACCGCCTGCAGGGCGAACCGTCCCGGGCGTCGCATGTGGAGCCAGGTCATGCCGCGGCCGGCCGGGGTCAGGCAGAGCGAGCCCGCCTCGATCGACCAGTAAGGGTTGTAGCTCGCTCTGAGCAGATACGTTCCGGCTCGGGCTACCTGCCCGCTGATCCGGGTGCGATCGAGGCGGTCGACGGCGGCCGCGGCCGGGCCCGTGAGTAAGGGCGTTGCCTTGGGCAGCAGGTAGATCGTCGCCTGTTGCGCGTGCCATACCGGCCGGAGCCCGGATCGGCCGCTGCGCAGGAGGGCAGCCTCCGGGCCGCCGTAGCCCAGCTCCCCTGGGAGGTGGGGCAGGACGACGTATCGCACCGATCGCTGTCGCAGCCATTGCCGGTATCGAGCAGAACGCAGCGTGGAGGCATAGAGGAGACCGTTGTCGGCGATGTCGAGCTGGATGTACCAACCCCGTGCGAGCGGGATCCCAGCCGCGGGGAGGAAGTAGTCCTCCCAGTGGTCCTGGGTTCTGACCACCTCGACTCGGAAGTTCGGCGAATTGTGGACGCGGAGGAACCGGATCATCGGCTGCCAGAAGGCGGCTCTGGCGCTGACACCCGAGCTTCGGTAACTGATCATCGACATGTACGGGAGGAGATTGGCCGCGACCGCGGCTGCGACGGCTGCGTACGCAAGGCCGCGCGGACGCCACCGGGCCAGTGATGCGGCGACGAGCATCAGCGGCACGGCAAACAGCGACGCGCGCAGCATGTTGCGGCCCAGGGGTGAGGGAAGGACGTCGACGACGACGCTGCTCGCCGCCCAGACGACGAAGAGGACGGCGAGCGGCCGGCCGGCGACGCTGCGAAGCGCGAGCAGCGCCCCGAGACCGGCAACCGCCAGACCGGCGAGCAACTGCCACGTCCCATAGGGATAGACGAGCGGAGGTTCTGGGAGCAGCACGAGGGCGGCCAGCTGGATCCCCATCGCGACCGCGCCCGCCGCCGCGACGATCAGCGTCTGGCGGTTCACCTTCCGCCGTGACAGGAACAACCCGATCAGCGCGAGTCCGAGAAAGACAAATGCGAGCGGACTGAATCCGAGTGCGAGCAACATGAACACGGCCGCGGCCCAGACCCTTCTCCGCTGCAGCGCCCAGATGGCTCCCAGCACCATCCCCAGGCCGGCCTCGAACGGATAGGCCGCCGTAAAGACCTGTCCCGCCAGCAGAACCGCGAAGACCCGGGCGGGCCAGTATCCGGCCGAGCGCCATTGTCTCTGCGCAATCGCGGCGAAGAAGCCTGCGGCGGCCACCGCCCCCGCGACGCCGACCACCGCGTTCCCTACGAGTGCGGCGAGCGGGTAGTAGAGAAGGCTGTACGCGGAGAGCGAATACTCCCCCGCGAACCACAGGTTGTCCCAGACGAAGACGCCGTGTCGCACGAGGGACGTCCGGTAGAGGTGGGCCGCGAGATCGCCGCCTGCAGGCACCACCGAGATCACGGCGACGGAGAGCCCCATCGCGAGCCCCGCGCAAAGCGCCACCTCCACCAAGGGACGCGGCTCTTTACGCCATTGCAGGACTGCTCCGGCCATAGCGCTCACGTCCGTGAATTACGGGCCGCGGGACATGAGCCGATGATGACCGGTTCGCCCGCGATCGGCCTCGATCCCAGCGAGGGTGGGCGGTGCCGCGCGTGGCTCAACCTGCTGCACCTCTCTCGGATCAGTGGTTCTGAACCCGCTGATGAAGGATCATTCGTCGATCCAGCGGCGGAAGGCGAGGACGCTGTTGTGTCCTCCGAAGCCGAAGGAGTTCGAAATCGCCACGTCGACCCGCTCGGTGCGGGCGGCGTTCGCGAGGTAGTCGAGATCGCATTCCGGGTCGGGCACGGCCTGGTTGATCGTCGGCGGAAGGACGCCGTGGTGCAGCGCCAGCACCGTGAAGACGGCTTCGACGGCGCCGGCGGCGCCTAGCGCGTGACCCGTCGCTCCCTTGGTGGAGGAGATGAGCGGCCGTCCCGGGAGGGTGTCGCCGAAGACGAGCTTCAGAACACGCGTCTCCGCGGCGTCACCGGCGGGCGTCGAGGTTCCATGCGCGTTGACGTAGCCAACCTGTTCGGGCTCGATGTCGGCGTCTGCGAGAGCCATCCGCACCGCCCGCGCGGCGTTTCCACCGATTGGATCCGGGTCGGAAACGTGATTCGCGTCGGAGGAGACTCCGTAGCCGGCAAGCTCTGCATAGACCCGCGCCTTGCGCGCACGCGCGTGCTCGAGTTCCTCGAGCACGAGCACGGCAGCTGCTTCCGCGATCACGAACCCGTCACGTTCCCCGTCGAACGGACGTGAGGCCGCCCCAGGATCGTCGTTGCGTGTCGAGAGCGCGCGCATCGCCGCGAACCCCGCAACGGAAGCAGGCGTCACCGGCGCCTCGGTTCCACCGCAGACCATCACATCGGCACGCCCGAGGCGAATCGCGTCGAGCGCGTCGCCGATCGCCATGTTCGACGCGGCGCAGGCCGTGCTCTGGCTGAGCAACGGCCCTCGCGTCCCGAGCTCGATCGACACCCACCCCGCGGGTAGGTTCGGCAGCGTCTGCACGATCGAGAACGGGCTCACCCGGCCGGGTCCACGGCTCCCCAGTTCCAGCACTGTCCGCTCGAACGACGCGACCCCACCGAGCGCCGTCCCGATCGCGGTCCCTGCGCACTCCGCCACCGCGGCGACCTCGAGACCCGAGTCGCGCTCCGCCTGCCGGGCGGCGGCAAGCAGCAGATGCGTGCAGCGGTCCATCCGCCGCGCCGCTTTCGAGTCCACGAACTCCGACACGTCCAGATGCTTCACCTCGCACGCGAAGCGGACGGGGAACTCGTCCGCCTGGAAACGCGAAATCGGCGCAGCCCCCGTATCGCCGGCAAGCAACGCCGACCATGTATCGGCGACCGAGTTGCCGATGGGACTCACCATCCCGACCCCGGTCACCACAACCCGCCGCCGCCGCGATGACACCACCCGGCCACCCTACGCAACCCCGAGCCCCACCACCGATGGACCACACGCTTCCGTCACGACGCTGACGTGCCCTGGCGCCGTCCCAGAACAGCGGAGACAGGCGCCACGCGCGCCCTACGCGCTGTCCCAACCGGTGTAGGTCGGCTGGGTCCACGCCCTCGCGACGACTGTCACGTCAAGGCGATGCGCGCGGCGAGAACACGGCGCGCACGACTCCCGCCGACCGGGCTAAGGTCGTAGTACCGGCCGCCGCCGCGGACGATGGCGCGGAAGCCATCCCGCGGTGCTTCGAACGTCCAGCCGGTGTCCTTGTGGCGTGGCTCGGGCTTGGCGAGCATCGGCTCCGTCGGACGCCCGTAGGGCAGGATGGCGCTGTTCCTCAGGCGGGAGCGAAAGGGTCTCGAGCGGTACGGCGAGGGCGTGGCTGTCGCCCCAGTGCTGGATGATCGCGGCGCCGTTCTTGATGCGGATGAATCGAGCGCGCCGGTCTCTGTGTATTACGGCCTGGTCCGGCTGGAAGGCGCCCGAGGCGCCGAATTTCAGTTGGAGGAGCTGTGCTCCGGCGATCGTGTCCAAGCCGAGGGTTTCCACGCAGGTCCGTTCGGCAGCACTCTCGATCTTCCTTGTCGTGGAGTGTCATCGGGCGTCGGCGGGCGGGTGGGGCGCACGTCGGCGCCATGAGCGCAAAGGACCCCGGCTTGGCCTGGGCCCGGCGCCGTGACACCATGTGGGCATGCGGCTCGACGAGGAAAAGCTCGAGGCGCTCCGCAGTTGGGGTGAGAGGCTCGGAGAGTCGGGCAGTGAGGAGCACGCCGCTATTGGCCGAGCGATCTTGATGCTCGTCGCCGAGATCGATCGGCTGCACATAGACCTTTGGCACGCACGCATGGCGCCGGGTGAGAGAGAACCTGTTGTGCTCGCCGAGCGAGAACCTGCTCGGGCAGGGCACGAATCAGTGGTGACGGTCCAGGCCGAGGCGGAGGAAGCGGCGGTGACCACTAGCCTGCATGCTCGGCTACAGCGGGTGCTCAGGCGAAACAGACCGGACGAGCCCGTAGAGCAGGGGCGGTCGGACATGGAAAGCGACAGCACCACATCTCCGCACGCTTGGATCGCCGAGCTGCGGCGTCAGAAGTAGCTCGGCGCGCTTCGCCTTTCTGCTTTCACTACCGCGAAGGACGTTCGGCCCCATGCGAAGCCAGGTGCGGCTGGTCTGGGTCGAGTCGCTCTCCCTTGGGCTCCGGCCGCGAGCTAGCCGCGGGCGCGGGCGGCGCCGTTCGTGCGGTCGAGCGCGTCGAGGGCTCGAATGTCAGTGTCGGCGAGTTGGAAGTCGAACAGTTGGGCGTTGGAGCGGATGCGGTCTTGGCGGCTCGACTTGGGGATGACGATCGCGCCGTGTTGGATTGCCCAGCGGAGCATGACCTGGGCGGGTGTTCGATCGAGACGTTCGGCGATGGCGGTGATCGTGGGGTCGTGCAGACCTTGTCCGCGGGCGAGGGGACTGTAGGCCTCGAAAGCGACGTTCTGCTCGCGGCAGTATTCGAGGAGGCGGCTTCGGTAGTGGTAGGGGCTGAACTGCACCTGGTTGACGGCGGGTCTGCGATCTGCATTGCGGAGGAGCTTCGTGAGCCGATCGCGGCCGAAGTTGCTCACGCCGATTGCTCGGGCCAGCCCACGTTCCTGGAGCGACTCGAGTTGGCGCCACATGCGCGCGTTCCCGAGGGGGAGCGGCCAGTGGATGAGGTAGAGATCGACGTAGTCGAGGCCGAGCCGGCTGAGGCTCCTGCGGAGCTCACCCGCGGCGCTCGGCATGCCCGGCAACAGCTTCGTCGTCACGAACACCTCCGCGCGCGGCAGGCCGGACCGCTCGAGGGCGGCGCCGACACTTTGCTCGTTGCGGTACATGGAGGCGGTGTCCACGTGGCGGTAGCCGGCCTCGAGCGCCCACTCCACCGCCTGCTCGGTCTCACGCCCGGCGGCCATCTGCCAGACGCCCAGGCCGAGCACCGGCATCCGTACACCTTCTACGAGTTCATGCGTTGGCTGATCCACTGGCAACCCCATGTTCCGGCTCGCCGGCCACGATACGCACCCTCTCCGGCCGAGCGTTCTTGAAGGTCGCGGCTATGTCGCGAGGACTTCTGCGGCAGCCTGTCTAGCCGCTCGCCTTCGGTGCGTCATTCGCCATATTGAGCGCGTGAGATGCCGCCTTCGGTCTTTCGCGACCACGCTCGCGGTGATTCTGCTGGGCCTGGCGGCGCAAGGCTGTGGCGCGAGCGCACGACGAGACACGACGGTTCCGCGTCGTTTGGTGGATCCGACGCAGCTCGCGGCTGAGATCGACCGCGCGCAGGTGGTCATCGACGGCGGGGTCGGGTCTCGGGCGCGCTTGCGGCGAGCGGCTCTTACCGAACAGCTCGCTTTCCGGGCTCTCAGCGAGCATCCTCGCCTACGGCATCCCACGATCGAACGGCTGTCGTCCAGCGCTCGGTCGGCGGCGACCGCCGCGCTTCGCGCGGCGGGTGCCCTTTCCGCCATCGTGTCGGCAGAGCGACAACTTCCGGACTGGCGCATCCTGCAACCGCCCCCGCCGAGGCGGCTCCTCGGCTACTTCCACGCCGCGGCTACCGCGTACAGGATCCCCTGGCAGTACCTCGCGGCGATCGAGTTGGTGGAGACGCGCATGGGCCGAATCCACGGACTCAGCCCCGCTGGTGCGAAGGGGCCCATGCAGTTCATGCCTGCTACCTGGGCCGAATACGGCCGAGGCAGTATCAACGACCAGCGTGGCTCGATCATGGCGGCCGCCCGCTTCCTTCGCGCTAACGGCGCTCCCCGCAACATTCGGCGGGCGCTCTTCCACTACAACCCCAGCCGGGCCTACGTCGTCGCCGTGGAGTCATACGCACACGAAATGCTGGAAGACTGGCACGCCTTCTACGGCTACTACTACTGGCAAGTCTTCTACCAAACCACCAAGGGGACGGTCCTTCTCCCGGTCGGATACCCCCGCGTCCCGCCCAGGCGCGTCGCCGGCTAGCTCCGACATTGGATGAGTTACTGGTCGATTGCTCCCGACCCTGAGCTGGCTCACGGCTCGCGCGAGCGATACAAGACGGCTTCCCGCTGCCCCGTCCGGCCGGACCGGACTATCGCGTCGCAGACTTCGGAGGCGCGGTAGCCGTCCTCGAAGTCGGCCCCGTACGGCCGGACGTCGTGACCGCCTGCGATCGCCTCGAGGAAGTGGTGCAACTCGTGGACGAACGTGTCGCCCCAGCCGACGATGTGGCCCGGTGGCCACCAGTGCTGCCAGAAGGGGTGGTCGTTCTCGGAGACGAGCACCGTCTTGAAGCCGCGCGCGCGATCGCCGTCGGCGCGGAAGACCTGGAGCTCGTTCAGCCGCTCCATGTCGAAAGCGAGTGAGCCCTTCGTACCGTTGAGCTCCCACTGGAACGCGTTGCGACGTCCGTGCGCGAACCGGGTCGCCTCGAGCGTGCCGACCGATCCGTTCGCGAACTCGACCGCCGCCTCCACCGCGTCGTCGACTTTGCGCCCCGGCAGGAAGGTGTGTGTGAAGCCGGTAACGGCCTCGACCTCGCCGTTCAGAAAGCGGGCGAGGTCGGCGACGTGGGTCATCAGGTCGCCGAGGGCACCGGACCCGGCGGCGTCCGCGTCGAAGCGCCACGTGTCGAGCGAGGGATCATCGCCCCAGTCCTGCAGGTACCGGCCGCGGAAGTGGCGCACCTCCCCGAGCTCGCCTGCTTCGACCATCTCGCGGGCGAGTCGCACTGCCGGGACGAACCGGTAGTTGAAGGCGCACATGTGCCGGACCCCGGTCGCGGCCACGGCGTTCCAGATCTCATAGCTCTCGTCCGCGTTGCGGCCGAGTGGCTTCTCGCACACGACGTGCTTGCCCGCCCTTGCCGCCGCGATCGTCGGCTCGGCGTGGAGCGAGTTCGGCCCCCCGTTGTCGAACAGGCCGATCCGCCCGTCCGCGACGAGATCGCGCCAGTCCGTGGTCGCGTACTCCCAGCCGTATCGGCGCGCAGCCTCGCCGACAGCCTGCTCGTTCCGGCCGGCGATCCCGATCAGCTCGGGCTCGAGCGGCGGCGGCCAGGTGATGTACGAGATCTTCCGGAAGGCGTTCGAGTGGGCTTTGCCCATGAAGGCGTAACCGAGCATCCCGACGCCGATCCCCGCCACGTGCGGGATAGTACGCCTGTGAGTTCGCCGGTTAAGTGGGGGATCGTCTCCACCGCGGACATCAACCGGAAGGTGATTCCCGGTGCGCGGGCGTCCGACAAGGTCGAGCTTGTCGCGGTCGCGAGCCGCGACCAGGACCGGGCCGACGCCTACGCGCGGGAGTGGGACATCCCGCGCGCGTACGGCTCCTACGAGGTACTGCTCGCCGATCCCGACCTCGAGGCGGTGTACATCTCGCTGCCGAACACCCTGCACGCCGAGTGGTCGATCAAGGCGCTCGATGCGGGCAAGCACGTGCTCTGCGAGAAGCCGTTCACCCGTTATCCGGAAGAGGTCGAGGCGGCCTTCGACGCGGCCGATCGGAACGGTCGGCTGCTGAGCGAGGCGTTCATGTATCGCCACAACCCACAGACGAAGCGGCTCTCCGAGCTGGTCGCCGCGGGAGCCATCGGCGAGCTCCGACTGATCCGATCCGCGTTCTCGTATGGCCTCTACGACCACGACAACATCCGGCTCCGAGCCGACGTCGAGGGCGGGGCGCTGATGGACGTCGGCTGTTACAACGTCTCGGGCTCGCGGCTGCTCGCCGGTGAGCCCGAGCGGGTCTGGGGGGAGGCGTGGTACGGCCCTTCCGGCACGGACTGGGTCTTCACCGGGACGCTGCGCTTTCCCGGGGAGCTCATCGCCACCTTCGACTGCGGCACGGCGCTCGCGGAGCGCGACGAGCTCGAGGCGATCGGAAGCGAGGGCTCGCTGTTCCTCGACGACCCGTGGCACTGCGTTCATCCCGTCATCGAGCTCCGCCGGGACGATCGCGTCGAACGGATCGAGCTCGAGCGCGCGGATTCGTACCGCCTGGAGCTCGAGAACCTGAGTGACGCGATCCGCGGCGAGGCCGAGCTGCTCCTCGGGCGAGAGGATGCTCTCGGGCAGGCGCGGGCACTCGAAGCGCTGCACCGCTCCGCGACGACGGGCGCGCCGGTCTCGCTCTAGCCCGGCGTTTTCATTGTTTCGATAGCGCACTAGCATGGGGCGGGCGAATGAGCGCGCATGCCGCACCGGCGCCCGCAGGCCCCACCTTCACGATCCGCGGCAGGCCCTACCCGGTGCTGCTGCCGAAGCTCAGCGACCCGCGCCTGCATCTGGCCGCGGTGATCATCTCGCTTCAGATCATCGGGCAGGTCGGTTTCCACTTCGAGCTCTCGATCGCCCAGATTCTTCTTGCGATCGGCACCTGCGCCGTGCTCGAGGTCGCGATTGCGATGCGTTCGCAGCACGTCCTCTTGTGGCCGGCGAGCGCAACGCTGACCGGGAACGGCGTGGCGTTCGTCCTGCGCGTTCCCGGCACCGTGCACGGCGACTGGTGGAGCCTGCGCGGCTGGTGGATCTACGTCGGAACCGCCGCCGTCTCGCTCCTCTCGAAGCACGTGATCCGCTGGCGTGGTGAGCACATCTTCAATCCGTCCAACATCGGTCTCGTCCTCTGCTTCCTCCTGCTCGGCCGGACCCGCGCTGCTCCGCTCGACTTCTGGTGGGGACCGATGTCGGCGTGGCTCGTAGTCGCGCTCGCGATCATCGTCGCGGGCGGCTTCCTCATCCTCCGGCGGCTGAAGCTGCTGCGCGTGGCTCTCGGTTTCTGGGCCTCGTTCGCGGTGGCAATCGGTGTGCTGGCGCTCGCGGGACACACGATGACCGCGCGGTGGCATCTCGGCCCGATCTCCGGCTTCGAGCTGTGGTGGGTGCTCGTCACCTCGCCCGAGGTGCTCGTGTTCCTCTTCTTCATGATCACCGACCCGAAGACGGCACCCCGCTCTCCGACGGGCAGGCTCGTCTACGCGGTCTCGCTGGGCCTGCTTGCGGGAGTGCTCATCGCGCCGACGATCACCGAGTACGCGGCGAAAGTCGCGCTACTCGGCTCGCTCGCGGTCGTCTGCCTCGCGCTGCCGTTACTGCGCCTCGTCTCGTGGCCGCTCGATCGGCGGCTCGTCGTCGGCATTGCGACCGGAGCGGTCGCTGTCTCGGCGGCGGCGATGCTCGTCGGCAACGCGCCTGCCGTTGCAGATGCCTCGCCTGCAGTGCCTGCAGGTGCGCTGCCGCCGATCACGATCCTCCCGGCGCAGGGCGTCCAGACGAAGCTCGACCTTCACACGGCTCAGCTGATCGCGTCCGATCTCCTCGCTGCAAGGGCGTCCGCGAGCCCGGGCCCGCTGCGGATGTGGCTCGTGCAGGGTGTGGAGCAGGGGCCGCCGACGGCAACCGTGGAACTTGCCGGGCGCCCGTACCACCTGCATCAGACCGCGACCGGGCATTGGGCCCTCCCCTCGACCCTACGAGCCGGCCCGGTGGAGACTGCGCCGCCGCCCGTGAGCTCAGCGCTCCGCGGCCTCCGGCTGACCAACGTCGCGCCCGCGGTCGGCCTCGACTTCCGCCAGGACTCGTTCCGCTACGGGATCTCGAACGACTACACGGCGATGATGGGCGGCGGGGTCTGCTGGCTCGACTACAACGGCGACGGCTGGCAGGACCTGTTCGCCGTCAACTCGTACTCGAGCGCCGACACGGCGCGGTGGGAGGCGCACGGCGGCCTGCCACGGACTCAGCTGTTCGAGAACCTCCACGGTCATTTCCGCAACGTCACCGCGAGCTCCCACGCCGGACTCCAGGTGCAAGGCGACGGCTGCGCCGCCGCGGATCTGAACGGCGACGGCCGGCCGGACCTGATCGTGACGACCACGAACGGGATCAAGCTGCTCTGGAACAACGGCAACGGCACCTTCGGCGAGGGGGCACGGGCCGCGGGGATGACCGCGTCCGGCTGGTACACGGGCGTCGCCGTCGCAGATGTGAATGGCGACGGACGCCCGGATGTCTTCGTCGCCGGCTACACGCGTCCGTACGAGTCCGTGCCGAACTCGCTCGCCGGCTTCCCGACGAACCTCGTCGGAGTGCGCGACCTCCTCTACCTGAACGAGGGCAACGGCTCGAGCGGCCGCGCCCGCTTCCGAGAAGTCGGAGTCGCGGCGGGTCTCGAGGCATCCAACTTCTCGCACGCGCTCGGTGCAACCTTCCTCGACGTCAACGGCGACGGACGCCCCGACCTCTACGTTGCGAACGACGAGGACCCGAACCAGTTCTATGTCAACGTCCCGTGGCCGGGCGGAGCGCAAGCGGACCCCGCCGGGCTCGGCTTCCGCTTCGAGAATCGCGCCACTGCCTCGGGAGTCGCAGATCCCTACGCCGGCATGGGCGTCGCCGTCAACGGGGCCGGGCGCGGTCCGCTCGACCTGTTCGTCACCAACTCGCGGCACGAGCCGTCGGCGGCATTCGCCAGGACGACCGAGTCCTCGTTCACGAACGCCCGGCCCAACTTCGATCCGGCGCTGGGTGCCGACTTCGCAGGCTGGGGTGACACCTTCGTCGACCTGAGGAACTCGGGCGACTCCGACCTCGTGCTCGCCACCGGCGGCATCCCCGTCACCAACCTGGGCAAGGACGCAGGCCAGGTGAAGGTCATCGCCCCGCTCGCGGCGAGCGGCGGTGCGCGCTACGGACTCGCGCCGGGTGTCATTACCGGCGGGCTGCGGGTGAACGGACGCGGTCTCGCCGCGGCCGACGTCGACAACAACGGCCGCATGGAGATCGCCGTCAACTCGATCGGGGGCAAGCTACTCCTCCTGAAGCCGACCGGCCCGATCGGCCACTGGCTGGACGTGAAGCTCTCCCGCTTCACTCCGGGGGCGTTGGTGACGCTGGCCCTCGGCGGCCGGAACCTCTCGCAGGAGGTCCGCGCCGGAAGCAGCTACCTCTCTTCCGCGGACGGGCGCATCCACTTCGGCCTCGGCGCGGCGAGCAAGGCGACGCGGCTGACCGTCCGCTACCCGTGGGGCGGCCAGAGCGTTCTCCGCGACGTTCGTGCCGACCGGATCGTCCACGTCGCAGTCCCGGCCCGACCGGCTACACCGACTTTCGACGCCCGTTCGTACCGCCTCCCGGCCTGCACGCCGACGACGAACGGCCGCTCGGTCGCGACCGTCTGGGACGATGCGGCGGTCGACGCGCTCCGGTCCGGCGGCGCGAGCGAGCCCGTCCAGGCGCGCGACCTCTTCGATGTCTCCTCGGCGATGTGGGACGCCTGGAAGGCGGGCGCAGGGAGCGGCGCCTCCGCACGCGAAGCGGCGATCAGCTACGCGGCCTATCGGGTGCTGCTCTGGGATGTCTCCTTCGACTCCAACCTGAGTCGAACGTTCGCCCTGCTGACGAGGAAAATGCGCGGACTCTGCTACTCGCCGGAGTTCACAACCACAGCTGGAAGCTCGCCGGCGGCGCTGGGAAACCGGATCGCCGCGGCCACGATCGCGGCCGGCCGGCGCGACGGCTCGAACGAGTCCCTGCACTACGCCGACCCCACGTTCACGAGCACGAACCAACCCCTGATCGTTCACACGGCCGGCTCCACCGTCGAGAATGCCGCGCTCTGGCAGCCGCTGGCGCTCGGAGCGATCCAGCCGCACAGCCTGGCGGCGGTGCCGGCCGACGTTCAGAGCTTCGTCGGTGCTGAATGGGGTCATGTCCGCAGCTTCGCGCTGCCCCGTTCGCGTCGCGGCCTCCCGATAGACCCTGGCGCCTCGCCGCTGCAGGATCCCACGAGCGCCGGGTACAGGCGCGCGGCCGTCGCCGTCCTGCGGGCAACGTCCGGGACCGGAGCGTCGACATCGACGTGGTCGCCGCTGACCTGGAACCTGCTCGCCACCCGCAGCGCGACCGGAAATCTCGCCACGGACGTCCGGCTCTATCTCGGCGTCGACGGTGCTCTCAATGACGCAGCCGTCGCAGCCTGGGGAGCCAAGCGCGCCTACCAGCCGCCCCGTCCGATCTCGATGATCCGTTACCTCGCCTTCCAGGGGCAGTCGAGCGACCGGAAGCAGGCGGACTACAACGCCGGCGGCCTGCCGCTCGTCCCGGGCCTCGTCGAGATCCGCGATGGCAAGCTCGAGGTGCTCTCGCGCGGACGGTGGGTCGACGGCGCCGCGTGGTCACCGCCGGTTGCGACGCCCCCGTCTCCGGGCGGAGTCGCGGAGGGGAGCGCGTTCGCCTACGCCGCCGGGAGAGTCCTGAGCGCGCTCACCGGACGCTCGTTCGCGGCCCAGATCCGAGCGGCCGGCACGGCGCCGCTCGCAGCAGGGATCGACGTCCCGTCGGACCTGACCGCAGGTCGCACGCTCGGCGAGCACGTCGCGGCGGACGTCCTCCGCAGGCTCCGCCGCTACGGAAGCTGAAGCACTAACGGCCGGAGCGCGCCTGGAGCCGGACCGCAACCGTGTCCAGCATCACAGCCCCGAGCAGTACGAGTCCGGTGACGATGTAGATCCAGCCGTTGGAGATGCTGAGCGTATTGAGGCCGTTCTGCAGGGTTCCGATCAGAATGGCGCCGAGCAGGGCGCCGCGTACCTCGCCGCGACCGCCGAAGAGGCTGACGCCCCCGATCACAGCGGCGGCGATGGCGTTCAGGAGCAGATTGCCCGGCGGGAACGTCAGCGCGACCGAGTTGACCTGGGCCGCGAAGATGATCCCTCCGATCGCGGCCATCGCACCCGAGAGCGCGAACACGATCACCCGGATCCGCGCCACGTTGATGCCTGCCCGCCGCGCTGCCTCGGCGTTGCCTCCGACCGCGTACACGTGACGACCGAACGTCGTCCACTTGGCGAGGAACGTCAACAGCACGAAGAAGAGCACCATGAGCACACCCGCGAGCGGCAGGCCCAGCGGCGTCTCGATGATCTTGCCGTTGTTGCAGACCGCGACCGTCCCGAACGCGGCAATCCCGATCCCGATCGTCTTCACAATGGCCGACGTCCAGCTCTGCTGGGCGATCTGCGTGCCGCGGGCGACGATCTTCTTGTACAGCACGCTGATCGGGTACAGCGCCGTGAAGATCGCGGCGATCACCCACCCCGCCGCCGGCGAAAAGATGTAGAGGTCGGTGTAGTTGATCCAGCGGTCCTGGATGATGATCGTGCCACGCTGCTGAAGCTTGTTCAGGATCACGCCCTGCCAGATCAGGAAGCCGGCGAGCGTGACGACAAACGAGGGAACACCGACGAACGCGACGATCGAGCCCTGGACGCCGCCGATCGCGGCGCAGACCGCGATGGCGACCAGCATCGCGAGGAGACCGTTCATCTGCCATTTGCTGCCCGGCAGCTGGAGCTCGGCGACCACCAACGCCCCGATGCCTGCGAGGTAGCCGATCGAGAGGTCGATCTCACCGAGTAGGAGCACGAAGACGACGCCGTAGGCGAGCATGCAGGTGCCCGCGGTCTGCGTGATCAGGTTGACGAAGTTGGTCGATGTGAAGAAGTTCGTCGCCGTGAGGCCGAAGGCGATGACGACGGCGATCTCGCCGACGATCAACGGCACCGCCCCGAGGTTGCCGGTGCGCACGTTGAGCTTCAGCCGTTCCCAGACGCCTCTCAGCCCGGTCGCGAGCTGCTCCTCCTCGAGGGGCGGCGCGCGATCGGGGCCGACGACGTCTGCCGAGGTCACTCGCCGGCTCCAGCGCCCGCGTTGGACGGGATCCCGGAGACCTTCGTGGGCATGCCTGCCGTGATCGCCTCGACGACCGCCTGCTGTGTCGTCTCACGGCGCTCGAACACGCCGACGTTGCGTCCGAGCCGGAGCACGCTGATCCGGTCGGCGGTCTCGAACACGTCGTGGAGATTGTGCGAGATGAGCATCACCCCGAGGCCCTGGTGGCCGAGACGGCGGACGAGCTCGAGCACCTGCTCCGTCTGCGCGACGCCGAGTGCCGCGGTCGGCTCGTCGAGGATGACGAGCTTCGAGTTCCACATGACGGCGCGCGCGACGGCGACCGACTGGCGCTGACCGCCGGAGAGCGTCGCCACCGTCTGGCGAACCGACTTGATGGTCGTCACCGCGAGCGACTTGAGCGTCTCGGACGTGTGGTGCTCCATCGGCGCCTCCGACAGGATCTGCGCGTGACTGACCTCACGTCCCAGATACATGTTCTGAACGACGTCGAGGTTGTCGCAGAGTGCGAGGTCCTGGTAGACGACCTCGATCCCGAGCCTGGCCGCGTCCTTCGGCCCGTGGATGTGCACCTCTTGCCCTTCGAACAGGATCCGGCCGCTGTCGGCCGCGTGGGTGCCGGCGACGCATTTGACGAGGGTCGACTTGCCGGCGCCGTTGTCGCCGACGAGCGCCATCACCTCTCCCGCCCGGACCTCGAAGTCGACCTCGTCCAGCGCCTGCACGGAACCGAACGTCTTCGTGATGCGCTGAAGCTGGAGAAGTGGTGTGTCGCTCATCGGGTTCGCTGCTGGACGGATAGCGCGGTGGAGGCGCCCGACATGGACGCCTCCACCATCTCACAGTGAACGAGCTACTTGCAGTACTTCTTGTACTGGCCGATGCAGACCTGGCTCTTCGTCAGCCAGCGCTGCACGAACAGCTGCTTGTAGTTCTTCTTCGTGATCCACGTCACCGGAAGGGTGAGAGTCGGCTCCTTCTTCTTGCCATTCATGCGGAAGCCGTTCGAAATCGGCTTCTTCCCGTGGAGCAGCGCGATCGCCGCGGCGGCCGCGGCGTTCGCCTCGAGCGACACCTTCTTGTAGACCGTGCCGGACTGCCAGCCCGCAAGGATGTACTGGACGCCCTGCGCGGTCGTGTCCTGACCTGACAGCGGGATCGGCTTGAGGTGCTTCGCCTTCAGGTCGGCGACCACCGCGCCTGCGATGTTGTCGTTCGCCGCGATGACGCCCTGGATCTTGTTGTTGGTCTTGACGAGCATCTGGTCGAAGATGGTCGCGGCGTTGTTCGCGTCCCAGTCCGGCACGAACTTCTGCGGCCCCTTCTTGAGCTTGTGCTGCTTGAAGAGCGGGTTGAGTACCGCGTCGTTGCCGCTCTTGAACCAGAACGCGTTCTGGTCGGTCTGACCGCCCCAGAGCTCCGCTACGGTGCTCGACTTCTTGTACGTGCCCTTCGCCTTCATCGCGGCGATGACCCCGTTGGCCTGCGCCATGCCGACGGCCTTGCCGTCGAACGTGTCGTAGATCGAGGCGGTGCCGCCCGTGACCTGGCGGTCGTAGTCGATCGCCTTTCCGCCCTTCGATGTGAAGAGCTTCTCGATCGCCGAAGCCGAGCCGTTGTCGAGCGCCGTCTCGATCACGACCTTGGCGCCGGCGGCGAGGCAGGCCTGCGCCTGCGCCTGCTGCTTCGTCGGATCGTTGAGCGCGTTGTTGATCGAGGCCGAGACGCCGGCCTTGGCGAACGCCTTCTTGAGCAGCGGTGCGTCGAACTGCACCCAGCGAACGGACGACTTCGTGTCCGGCAGCAGGACGCAGACCTGGACGCTTGCCGACTTCTTCTTGGTGCTCGCCACTGCGCCGGCAGACACTGCAAGCGCAGCCACCCCGGCGATGACCAAGAGGATCAGACCCTTCTTGTAGAACCGCTTCACTCTCCTAGCCCTCCTTCGTGCGATCGCACTACGAGAATGCGCTTCGAGAACGCCGACCCGGCGCCTCCTGAACGAGCCGTATAACCACCAACACCAGCGGGGGTCGATACTACTCCGCCCGCGGAGCGTTTCCTAGGCCGCAGACCGGGTGCGCGCAGGTGGATATCGAGGCACCCGCTCTGCGGCACGATAGGGTCGGCGCATGAAGACGAGTCTCGGAATCTGGGCTTTCGGAAGCATGGCGACGCGGTTCAACCCGGGCGGGTACAAGCCCGAACTCGCCGGCGGGTCGACGGTGGACAAGGTTCGCACCGCAGTCGAAGGACTCGGCGACCTGATCGACGACTACGAGTTCCACTATCCGCAAGAACTCTCGGCCGAGAACGTCGAGGCCGTCCAGGACGCCCTCGACGGGCACGGCGTCTACTGCATCGCAAGCGGCCTCCATCTCGATCCCCGCTTCGGGAAGGGAGGCTTCTGCTCGCCCGACGACGCGACCCGCAGGGAGGCGCTCCGACTGACGCGGGAGGCGATCGACCTCGCCGCCGACGTCGGGGCCCAGATGATCATCTGGCCCGGAATCGAGGGCTACAACTACCCGTTCCAGACGCCGTACGCAGACTCCTGGGCGCGCTTCGTCGACGGAGTCGCCGAAGCTGCGGCGCACGCCGGCGATCGCGGCGTCACCGTCTTTCTCGAGCACAAGAACTCGGAGCCGGCGATGAAGATCTTCATGCGCAACGTCGGCATGACGCTCCACGTGATCCACACGCTCCGCTCCCGGGGGATCTCGAACGTCAAGGTCAACATGGACTGGCAGCACCTGATCATGAACGGCGAGAACCTCGCCGAGTATGCGGCGCTGCTCGCGGCAGAGGGTCTGCTCGGGCACCTGCATGCGAACTCCGGTTGGGGAACGTTCGACGACGACAACATGGTCGGCGCGACGGCCTTCATGGAGACCCTCGAGCTGGCGGTCGAGCTCCGTCGGGCCGGCTACGGCGAGAACGGCGAGCGGCTCGGCTTCGATCTCTATCCCTACACAGAAGACGCGGTCGGCGCCGTGAAGCGATCGGTGCTCCAGTGGCGCTTCATCGACGGCGTCGCCTCGCGGATCGACGACGCGGAGTTGCGCCGCGCGCAGCAGGACAAGGACGCCGTCCGCGCGTACGAGCTCGTGTACGCCGCGCTCGGCGCCTGACGTGGCTCTGGTCGGCCTCGACGTCGGCACTTCCGCAGTCAAGGGCGTCGCGATCGACGAAGAGGGTCGCGTCCTCGCCGCCGCCAGCGCCGAGTATCCGCTCTCCCGACCGCATCCAGGATGGTCCGAGCAGGACCCCGAGGATTGGTGGCGCGCGACCGAGGACGTGCTCGGCCGACTGCCCGATGGCCCGGTCGGACTCTCGGGACAGATGCACGGGCTCGTCGTGCTCGACGCCGAGCAACGCGTGCTTCGTCCGGCGATCCTGTGGAACGACCAGCGCACGGCCGAGGAGTGCAAGGAGATCGAGGAACGCATCGGGTTCGCGCGACTCCTCGAGCTGACCGGCAATCGGGCCCTGACCGGCTTCACCGCACCGAAGCTCCTGTGGCTGCGCCGTCACGAACCCGAGCTGTATGCGCGGATTCGACACGTTCTGCTGCCGAAGGACTATGTCCGGCTCCGCCTGACCGGCGAGCTCGCCGTCGACGCTGCAGACGCCTCGGGAACACTCCTCTTCGACGTCCGCCACCGGGAGTGGTCGGCAGAGGTCTGCGAGGCCCTCGATGTCCCGCTCGAGTGGCTTCCCCCCTCCCACGAGTCGACCGAGATCGCCGGCGCCGGCGACCAGGCAGCAGCAGCGCTCGGTGTCGGGATTGCCCATCCGGGGCCTGTCTCCGTCGTGCTCGGCACCTCCGGCGTCGTCTTCTCGGCGCTCCCCGCCTACGTAACCGATCCCCAAGGACGGCTGCATAGCTTCTGCCACGCCGTCCCCGACACGTGGCATGCGATGGGCGTGATGCTGAGCGCGGCCGGCTCTGCCGCCTGGCTTCGCGGGGTGCTCGCCGCGGACCTCGTCGACCTCGAAGCCGAGGCCGAGACGTGGCCGCCGGGCAGCGACGGCCTCTACTTCGCGCCGTATCTGGCAGGCGAGCGAACGCCCCACCCGGACCCGGATGCGCGCGCCGCATTCGTCGGACTCTCCGCCCGTCACGATCGCGGCGCGCTCTGGCGGGCGACGCTCGAAGGAGTCGCCTACGGGCTACGCGACTCGCTCGAGCTGCTTCGAGAGCTCGGTGCCCGGCCCGAGAGTGCCCGAGTCTCGGGCGGTGGCGCGCGAAGCGAGCTCTGGCTCAAGATCGTCGCCTCCGTGCTCCGCCTGCCGCTCGAGACGACAGAATCGGAAGAGGGGTCGGCGTTCGGCGCTGCCCTCCTCGCCGGCATCCGCACCGGCGCATTCGCGGATGCCGACGACGCGGTCGCCCGCTGCGTCAGGCCGCACCGCCGGATCGAGCCCGAATGGGACTACGGCGGCGGCTACGAGCACTTCCGGCGGCTCTACCCGAGCCTCAGGCCGCTGGAGGACGTGAGGCGCTAGCGCTGCCGCATCGCGGCGAACGAGTAGCCGCCCTCCAACATTGCAGGTGCGCGCGCGAGCGTCCGGTCCCAGCTCGGCACGTCCCAACCGAGGGAGTCGGCGAGCCGCGTGATCATGTTGAAGAGCGCACACACCGTCGCCGCGTCGCGCAGGGCCTCGCGCGAGACGCCCGCGGCGTAGGCGGCCTCGGCGTCGGCCGCTTCCAGCTCGTCTGGCCGCATCGTCAGGATCTCGATGAAAGCGAGCGCCGCGCGGAGCGGAGGTCGTAGCGGAGCCGTCCGCCAGTCCGCGACGACTGCGTTCCAGACCTCTTCCCCGAGTGCGTACGACGCGACCGCGCCGTGGGAGCCCGCTCAGAACGGGCACTGCCGGAGCAGTGACGTGAAGCCCGCAAACAATTCGCGCTCCCCCGGGCTCCACTCGGAGGGCCCACGCATCACCGCGTCGAGCGCCTCAGAGAACGGCTCGCCGAAGAGCTCCGGCCGGTAGAGCAGCGTCTTGACGACCCCCAGCGGCTCGGTGCCCGCGCGCTGCCGGATCGTGTCGAGCACGGCGGCCTCCGACGGTGCGTGACCGGCGTCCACGATTGCGAGCCTCATCCGATCACCTCGTCCGCGCGGTCGAGCCTCCGTAGGCCTTCGGCGATCGCCACCGCAACGGTCTGCTCGAAGATCGCGTCCTCCGAGAAGCCCGCCTCCTTCAGGGCATCGATGTCCCGGTCGACGACCGCGTACGCACGGTCGCCAACCTTGTCGAGATACGAGGCCATCTCGGCGGGAGGGGGCGGACTCGTGGCGACGACCTCGCGCAGGACATCGATCGGATCAGCCATGACCTGATGCTACGCCGCGCCGGGAAACGCAGCTATTCCATGTATGACTCCGACCATGACCTTCACCGCGGCTGCAGGCCGTTACGACGAGATGACCTATCGCCGCTGTGGGGCGAGCGGTCTGAAACTGCCCGCGATCAGCCTCGGCCTGTGGCAGAACTTCGGTCACGAGCGGCCCCTCGAGACCTCGCGCGCGATTCTTCGCCACGCGTTCGATTCCGGTATCACGCACTTCGACCTCGCGAACAACTACGGACCGCCGTACGGCTCGGCAGAGCAGGTGTTCGGCGAGGTGCTCCGTCGCGATCTCGCGCCGTACCGCGACGAGCTCGTCATCTCCACGAAAGCCGGCTACGACATGTGGCCGGGCCCGTACGGAGAGTGGGGGTCGCGCAAGTACCTGTTGGCGAGCCTCGACCAGAGCCTCAGCCGCATGGGCCTCGATTACGTCGACATCTTCTACTCGCACCGCTTCGATCCCGAGACTCCGCTCGAGGAGACGATCGGGGCGCTCGCGGCCGCCGTGAACCAGGGGAAGGCGCTGTACGTCGGCATCTCGTCGTACTCGCCCGAGAAGACGCGCGAGGCCGAAGCGATCCTCCGCGACCTCGGTATACGCCTCCTCATCCACCAGCCGTCCTACTCCCTGCTCAACCGCTGGATCGAGAGCGAGCTCCTGGACACCCTCGGCGACCTGGGGGTGGGATGCATCTGCTTCTCGCCCCTCGCCCAGGGCTTGCTCAGTGATCGCTACCTCGGCGGAATCCCCGAAGGGTCGCGCGCGAGCCGGCCCGGCTCGATGGCGCCGGACCAGCTCAACGAGGAGACGATGGCCAAGGTGCGCGCCTTGAACGAGATCGCCCAGCGTCGCGGCCAGACATTGGCCCAGCTCGCGCTTGCCTGGACGCTCCGTGACCCGCGGATGACCTCGACCCTGATCGGGGCGAGCAGCATCGACCAGCTCGCCCAGAACCTCGGCGCACTCCAGAAGCCCGACTTCACCGCGCCCGAACTGGAGGAGATCGACCGGTACGCGATCGACAGCGGCATCAACATCTGGGCAGCCTCGAGCGAGAACTGAGGCGCGTGCCGCAGACGGCCGCAGCCGGCGGGCGCTCCTCCAACCGAGCGGTCAGCGATCACCCGCATCCGGGCTCAGCCCTCGTTGAGGCGGTGCCGAAACACCGACCCTGGCGAGATTCCATCGGTGGGTTTGCGAAGCCCAAGCCAGAACCGGGGCGGCGATCGGAGGGCTCATCGCCGCCCCGATTCTGGGTCACGCTCGTGCTCCCCGGAAGCCTATGACTCCGGGCGCAGCGGCGCTGGCCAAGCGATCGTCAAGAGCTCTCGCCCTCGCAGCAGGGCGGCAAGCAGGACTCAACTCGTGTGTGGCTCGCCGTCAACTTCGGAGGGTTGTGGATGTGGGTAGCCGGGGTAGGCGCCTTAACCCGGGCCTTACGGACGCGTGCCACCATGCTGCCGCGCTCGTGCTCTGAGGCGGTGAGGCCGATGAGGTACGAGCTAGCTGGGAAATCTCATCGCGCGCCTGACCACTTTCTGTCTCCGCCACCGCCGGCTCGTCGTCGCGGCGTGGCTGGCTGTGGTGGTGCTCGGAGTCGCCGGGACGCTGCGGCTGATGCCGCTTCTGGCGAGCGGCTTCACGCTCCCGGGTACCGACTCGACGCGGGTCGAGCAGATCCTCACGACGCGCTATGGCGACAGCGCAAACTCCCTGATCGTCCTCATCGCGCGAGGTGACCACGCTCGCACGCGCGCCGTTGCGGCGGCTCACACCGCGGAGCGCGCGCTGCCGGGCGGACACGTTACGGACGTGGAGCGGCTTCCCTCGGGAGATGCAGCCGTCTTCGTGCAGACTGCGCTGTCCGATAGCCGCCAGATGAACGCGATCGGGCCGCTGCGCACGCTGGTCGGACCGCGGATCCTGGTCACCGGAGACGCGGCGCTCGGGGCTGACATCAACCCTGTCCTCGCGCACGCCCTGAAGGTAGGCGAGCTTTACCTCGCCGTCCCGGTTGCGCTCATGATCCTGCTGCTCGTCTTCGCGAGCGGGTCGGCGCTCCTACCGTTCCTGGTCGCAGCCGCGACGATCCCGACCTCGCTCGGGCTCGCCTGGATCGTCGCGCACTACCTGCAGCTCACGAACTACCTGCTGAACATGGCGTCGATGATCGGGCTCGCGATCGCGATCGACTACTCGCTGCTCGTCGTGCACCGGTACCGCGACGAGCGGCGACGGGGCCGCGGCCACGACGAGGCGATCCTCGAGACGATGACGCACGCCGGGCGCACGATCCTCTTCAGCGGTCTCGCGGTTTCGCTCGGCCTTGCGCTGATGCTGCTGTTGCCGGTCCCCTTCCTCAGAGGCTTCGGCCTGGGCGGCCTCCTCGTCCCGGCCGTGAGCGTGGTCTGCGCACTGACACTGCTGCCGGTACTGCTCTCACTCGCGGGCGACCGACTCGAGCGCATCCGCCTCGTGCCGCACCGCCTGATCGAACGGCGCCACCACGGGGAGCTGCGCCTCTGGCACTGGCACGCCGGCTGGGTGATGCGCCGAGCAAAGCTCGTGGCGCCGCTGATCGCCGCGATCCTGACCCTCGCTGCGATGCCGCTGTTGGGGATGCAGCTCGGCCCGGGCTCACCCAACGGGCTGCCGAGGTCGATGCCGGCGATGCAGGGATTGGCTGTCCTCCAGCACGGCAGTCCCTCGAATGCGCTCGATCCGACCACGATCGTGATCGACGCCGGCAGGGCGCACCGGCGCGCTGCGACCGCGCCTGCGACGGCACGACTCACCGGGCTGCTCCGCCGCGACCCCGAGGTCGTCACCGTCGCGCCGGTGGTGGCCGACCGGACCGGACGCTACTTCGAGATGAACGTCGTTACGCGCCACGATCCGTACGGGGCGCAAGCGCAGGCGTTCGCGGGCCGGCTGCGCGACAGAATCATCCCCGCCGCGCGCTTCGCCTCGGGAGTGCACGTGATCGCCGGCGGCGGCGCCGCCTACGCAGCGGACTTCATCTCGCGAACGCTCGGGTCGTTCCCCTACCTGATCCTCGGGGTGCTCGCGCTCACCTACCTGCTCCTCGTGCGCGCATTCCGTTCGCTGCTGCTGCCGTTGAAGGCGATCGTGCTCAACCTGTTCACCGTCTCCGCCGCGACCGGGCTGATGATCGCGGTCTTCCAGTGGGGCTGGGGGAGCCGGCTCGGCCTCGTGCGCGTCCCCGAGATCGAGGGCTGGATCCCCGTCTTCATGTTCACGCTCCTCTTCGGGCTCTCGATGGACTACGAGGTGTTCCTCGTCACCAGCATGCGCGAGGCCTGGGACAAGACGAAATCGAACGCGGGCGCAGTCGCCCATGGGCTGGCGAACACCGGCCGGATCGTCACTGCTGCCGGACTGATCATGGCTGCCGCGTTCAGCGGCCTGATCCTCGGCGCGATCCCGACGATGCAGCAGCTCGGCTTCGGGCTCGCCGTCGCCATCATCATCGACATCACCCTCGTTCGAGGCCTGCTCCTACCATCGACCATGGCGCTCGTCGGCCGCTGGAACTGGTACCTGCCGGCCTGGACAGCCCGAGCGCTGCTCGTGCGGCAGCAGCCGACCCCATAAGACGACGGGCTGCGCGGCTTCCCGATCGTATGGCCGGGTTCACCCCGCGGGGATGATGCGGTATCGAGCGGGAGACGCCAACCTTGCGATCGGCTCGGCATCTGGCGATGCGGTTGGCTGTGGTGAAGGAGGTCGCAATGAATCTCAAGCTCCTCTCGATGCTGCTGGCCATCGTCTTCGTGGTGGCCGCTGCCGGCTGTGGCGGCGGCAACTCCGACAAGAAGGCGAACGAGGCCTACGCGAGCGGTGTCTGCACGGCCATCGGCACCTGGGCAACTGAGGTTCAGAGCCTCACGGCCGTACCCAGCGGCGGGATCACCAAGGCTTCGCTGCAGCAGAAGCTCACCCAGTTCCAGGCTGCGACCAAGACGCTCATCTCGCAGATCAAGGCGGTGCCGCCACCGAACACCTCCGAGGGCCAGTCAGCCAAGAAACAGATCGACCAGCTGGCCACGCAAGTTCAGACAACGAGCGCCGCCGTGAAATCGGCCGCAGCGACGCTGCCCGCGAACGCGACGCTTGCGCAGATCGTGCAGGCCCTGTCCAAGCTGGCGCCGCAGTTCCAGACGCTGCAGAGCACCGCGCAGTCGACGGTCAAAGCGATTCAGAGCGCAGGCGGTTCCCTCGCGGACGCATTCAAGAGCGAACGGTCCTGCAAGAAACTCGGCTGACCGGGCCACGGCGACGACGGCTTTTCGGGTGCAGCGACCCCTGGGCGGGTGGCCTAGAGGCCTAAGACACGCATTGGCAGCGAGGCTTCACCGGTATCCAGCTGGGCCGGTTCGCCCGCCTCGGGGCCGATAGGTCGTCGACAGCGGCTGCCAGGTAGTACGGAACCTCAGGAAGGCGAAGAGTGCGAGCGGGATGAGCAGGACGAGCAGAAGATGCCCGCCTGGGACGAGCAACAGGACAATCGTGACGGCGGTTCCAATCGCGAGGCCGCGCATGCCGGTGCTCCTTCTCTGCAGTGGATGGGACGTACCCGTCACTGACCGTAGGGCCGCGGGGGTAAGAGGCGGGCCAAGAAATGCCAAGGTTTCAGTGTCGTTGCGAGGGCGTCAGAGCCGGATGCGGGCCCAGCGGCTCGGCTTCTCGCCGTAGCCCCGGGCTTTCAGCCTGCGGCATCCGCGGCCCGGGAGGCGGTCTCGACGGGTCTCTCTATCTCTCCCGAGCTGGGGGCGGGGAAGGAGGATGCCCGGGAGGGCCTGTGTGGGTGTGGTTGGGGTCCCCATAGCCGTTCCCCGGCCGCGTGCTCGTCGTCGGCGGTGGTGGGGGCGGTGGTGGTGGTGGGGGCGGGGGCGGCGGTGGTGGAGGAGGGGGCGGGGGCGGCGGCGGCGGTGGAGGGGGCGGAGAGTGTGTGGGCGGCGGCGGCGGCGGTGGTGGAGGAGGGGGCGGAGAGTGTGTGGGCGGAGGCTGAGTAGATGGGGGTGTCGGCGGCTGAGTCGGAGGAGCCAGAGTGGCAGTCGCCTTCGACGTGGGCTGCGCGACGATCGGGGCGGGAGCCGCAGCTACCCGAGCCGGGGATCGTTGCGGGCTCGAGACAAGCGCACGGCCCGGCGCCACATTGATGACCACCACCGGAGCGAGGCCTCGCCCAAGACCAGGCCCGAGAACGCTCACAGGAAGACGCTCGGACGGCAAGAGCCGCGGGATAGATGCGTAGACGGCAACAGCGGTCGCACAGAGGAGCGCGACGGTCAGCCGCTCCATCCGACTCATGTCTTCGGCTCTCCCGCTTCGTCCGGCACCGCCTTACCGAAATCCTTCTGCCGCGGCTCGGAGTGAGGAAGCCTTCACGCTAGCGCTGATCGCGAGCCAACGTCAATCGCTCCCTGGAGCGATGCGCGAGGATCTCCGAAGCGCAGCGTCGCATCAGCAGAGCCCACGCACCACAGTCTCCTGGCCCTTCCGGACGTCGCTGTCCGACAACGCATCTCACCCTCGGTGCCGCTGGCGTTCTCGGAGACGTCAACAGCGGAGCTGAAAGGCAGGCTCGACTCATTCCCCGAGTCGGCCGCGCGAACTCGCAGGGAGGGTTGCCCTCTAGTTGGTTGGGCGGGTTCGCATGCATTAGCCTCGGCCTGTGGCGACATGCGCGAGTTGTGGGCGAGAGACGCCAGACCGCTTCCCCCGCTGCAGGATCTGCGGGGCCGCACTCGATGCGACGCCCGTTGCCAAACAGGTCTCCGCGCGGGAGGATCCAGGAATGCCGAAAGACAGCCTCGACAGCCGTAACTCGCTTCCAACCGCGTTTCGCGGCTACGCCCGTCAACCGGTGGATCAACTGTTGACGCAGGTTGAGAAGAGCAACCGCTCTCTCATCGCCGAGCGCGACACCCTCAGGAAAGACCTCGAGAACGCAAAGACGCGCCTCTCGGAGGCGACCAACGAGCTCGAACAACACCGAGTCACCGAGGAGCAAGCACTCGCAGCCGCTGCCAGCCGAGCAGCAAGCCTCGAGGAGAGGTCGCGGGGCCTCGCGGCCGAGCGCGACGAATTGCAGGCACAACTAACCCGGGCGACCAGGCGTCTGTCGGAACTCGAAGAAGAACTCGCGACTCACCAACAACAGCAGCTCGCGCTCGCAGATGCCCTCATCGCAGCAGAGGTACTCAAGGCGGAAGGCCGAGATCAAGGCGAGACATTGAGGCTCGAGGCTGAGCGCAAGGCTGCGGAGAGACTCGCGCGCGCAGAACAAGAAGCGCAGCAGATCGCCGCGCGTGCCGAACAGGAAGCAGAAACGATCCGCCGAGACGCCCACCTGGAGGCAGAGAGAATCGTCTCAGAGGCCGAAACGTCCAAGGTCGCACGAGAGAACGAGACGCAAGAAATTCGGGCGCGGGCCGAAGCTGAGGCGGAGGGTTTAATCGCGGAGGCTCGTTTGCGCGCCGACCAGGTTGTCAAGGATGCGCAGAAGAACCTCGAGGAGAACAAACATCAGGCAGAGGACTTCTTCGACGATGCCCGTTCCAAGCTCGGTTCGCTCTTCCGGGACCTGCTCGACCAAGTCGCAGCCATGTCGGAAGAGCCGGAGCACGTCGAGCCCGATCAGCCAGCAGCGCAAGACGGGAACGAGGCGGATAAAGCGCCCGGCCTAGGACGGTAAGCCGCCGCACCGGCCAGACCTGCCCAGGTGCGGATCCTCGGCGTCGCGCACCTATGGCACCGATGCGAAGTCAGGCGCGCAAGCCGGACTCGACTGGTCTGAGTGACGTCCTGAGCAGGCCGTTCGGCGGAGATGTGACCGGGCGATCGCCGGTCCTCGAGCCACCAAGCCATTACCACGCGTCGCGTTTCGAGGTCGCTCCTAGACTGGCGGTCGGCGATCCCCCGGTTCCCCGCCCGCGCAATGCCGTCGAATTCTGACCGCTCCTCACGATCCGCTCCGCCGAGCGTGGCCGGCGTGCCGCCTGAGCGTCGACTGTCTTTGCTTCTTCTGTTGGTGGCGGCGAACCAGCGGATGACCCGGTTGGTCGAGCAGGAGTTGTCCGCAGACGGCGTGGACCATGCGCATTACGGCACCCTGAGCATGCTCGGAGCGTTCGGCCCCTTGCGCCTCACCGAAGTGGCGCGTGAGCTAGGGGTGCCTCTGACGACGGCATCCGACGTCGTCCGTCGTCTCGAGGGCCAGGGTCTCGTTCTGCGCCGGCGGAACCCGGCGGATGGCCGTTCATTCCTTTTCGAGTTGTCCGCCAGGGGCGACCGCGAGTGGCGACGGGGGTGGGGTGCATTGCAGCGGATAAACGAGCGGCTACTCGCCGAGATCGACGAGGAGGCAACTCGCCAGGCGCTGGTCGAACTTGGTGCCGCGTTCGCGCGGGGTCTGGGCGAGCCTTGACCCGAGCCCTTGCTTTTACTCCGGATCCGGAGTAAGCTCGCCGGGCGCATGCGTCTTCTTGCCGCCATCGCCGCCGCAGTCGGGATTACCGCTTCGACCCAGACCCTCCATCTCGTCGCCAAGATCCGGGTCGGTCCCTCCAGCGGCCCGTGCGCTGCGGCGGCGGGCGGCCGCTGGGTCTGGGTGTCGGAGTTCAATGCGCCGAAGCTGCTCAAGATCGACCCCCGGTCGAACAAAGTCCGCGCTGTGGTGAAGGTCGGTGAGGGAGCCTGCGGGCTGGCTTTCGGAGCAGGCTCGATGTGGGTGGAGGACACCTACTCGGACACAGTGAGCCGCGTCTCGGTGAAGAGGGCCAGGCAAACAGCGACCATCCGCGTCGGCTCGGCTCCGTACGACACGACCTTTGCCTTCGGCTCGGCATGGACTACCGCCAACGGCGGCAACCAACTCGACCGCATCGACCCGGCGAAGAACGCCGTCATCGCTCGGATTCGTGTCACAACACCAGTCGGCGTCGTCGCAGCCTTCGGCTCCGTATGGGTAGCGGGTACAGACGGCGTGACACGAATCGATCCGCAGACCGACAAGAAGATCACGACGATTCCGATCTCCTCCGCGCAATGGACAGCAGCCTCAGATGACGCCATCTGGATCACGGCGCCGGGCAAGCTCGTCCGTATCGACCCGGCGACCAACGCGGTGGTGGCGAACGTAACGATGCCGGCCGTGCCGCTGGGTGACCCAGACGAGGTCGCGGGCAAGATCTGGGTCCCGGTGGTCCGGCAAGACCGGGTCGCTGTCGTCGACCCGGCCACGAACACAGTCGTCCAGTCGCTCACGGCTGGCAAGGGGCCGTTCGTCGTAACCGCCCACGGCCACGACGCGTGGGTCCCGAGCTGGCACGGATCCGACGTGTATCGCTTCCGCGCCTCCTAGGAGGTCGCAGAGCGGAGCTGCCGCGTCGTCACCTCAGTCACGAGTCGGCAAAGGTTGCGCGCTCGCTTTCACCCGGACGGGATGAAATTTCGGCGCTAGGTCGGTCGTAGCCTCGGTTTCGACCGGGCCGGAACTCCGAGTGGACAGACGGGGAGGGTGGATGACGTCGGCAGCGATCACCAGCGCGCCAGAAGCGGCTTCCGAGGCGAATGCGGTCGGAGACGTGCTCGTCGTCTTTGGCATCACCGGCGACCTGGCGAAGGTGATGACCTTCCGATCGCTCTATCGCCTCGAGGCGCGCGGCCTGCTCGATTGCCCCGTCGTCGGCGTCGCGGTCGACGACTGGTCGCTCGACGACCTCAAGAACCGTGCGCGCACGTCGATCGAGGGAACCGGGGAACACATCGACCCGAAGGTGTTCGACCGCTTCGCTGAACGTCTCTCGTACGTCTCCGGCGACTTCAACGACCCCACGACATACGAACGTGTTGGCGCGGCGATCGACGGAGCGAAGACGCCCGTCTTCTACCTCGAGATCCCGCCGTTTCTGTTCGGTCAGGTGGTGAAGGAGCTGTCGGAGGCAGGCCTGACGAAGGGCGCGCGAGTCGTCGTCGAGAAGCCGTTTGGACACGACCTGGAGTCGGCGGAGGCTCTCGCGGCGGAGCTCCACCAGTACATCGACGAGTCCCAGCTCTACCGGATCGACCACTACCTCGGGAAGATGGGGTTGGAGGAGATCCTCCACCTGCGCTTCCAGAACTCCATTCTCGAGCCGGTCTGGAGCCGGAACTACGTCGAGGCGGTCGAGATCACGATGGCGGAGTCGTTCGGCGTCGAGGATCGCGGCCACTTCTACGATCCGGTCGGAGCGCTTCGGGACGTGGTCGTCAACCACCTGATGCAGGTGGTCGCCGCGTCGGCGATGGAGATTCCGTCGCGCAGCGACGCCAACACGATCAAGAACGCACAGGCGGCGCTCTTTCATTCGGTCGAGCCGGCCAGCCCGAGCCACTACGTCCGCGGCCAGTACGACGGCTATCGGGAGATCGACGGAGTCGCCTCCGACTCGGCGACCGAGACGTACGCCGCACTCAGGCTCGAGATCGAGAACTGGCGCTGGTCGGGAGTGCCGTTCTTCATCCGCACGGGCAAGCGACTTCCCGTCACGCAAACCGAGCTACGGCTCATCTTCAAGCGGCCGCCGCGGCTCGGCTTCGCGCGGGGACGCGTGTCGGAGGCGAACCAGGTGGTCGTCAAGCTCGATCCTTCGACGGGCGTCCGCCTGGTACTCGATGCCCACCGCGCCGATGTCGGCGGCCCGGCTCCGATCACGCTCGACATGGAGTTCGCCGACGAGGGCGGCGAGGGCCCGACGCCCTACGAGGTGCTCCTGCACGCCGCGCTGGTCGGTGACGCGACCCGGTTCACGCGGCAGGACAGCGTCGAGGAGACGTGGCGGGTGATGCAGCCGCTCCTCGACGACCCACCTCCCGTCCATTCCTACGAGCCCGGTTCGTGGGGGCCGGCGGAGGCCGACCGCCTCGTCGCCGGGCACGGCCGTTGGTACGGCCCCTGGATCGAGAGCTAGCTCGTCCCCTGCCTGGAAAGGAGCGCCGATGAGCGCCGTCGAGGAGAAGCAACCGGCCGAGCGGGTTCCGCAGAGCGCGGCCGCGCCGTCACCGTTCCCGCCGATCGCGGACTATGCGTTCCTCTCGGACTGTCACACGGGCGCGCTGGTCGCTCCCGATGGGGCGATCGACTGGCTCTGCATTCCCAGCTTCGACTCGCCTAGCGTCTTCGGGAGCCTGCTCGACCGCCAGGCCGGCTTCTTCCGCTTCGGCCCGTTCGGGATCTCGCATCCGACGGCGCGCGCCTACGTGCCCGGGACCAACGTCTTCGAGACGACCTGGAAGACGCCGTCGGGCTGGGCGGTCGTGCGCGACGCGCTGACGCTCGGGCCCCGCGATCACGAGGACACCATCACCCCGCACACGCGTCCCCCGGCGGACGACGACGCCGACCACATGCTCGTCCGGACGGTGGAGTGTCTCGAGGGCCAGGTCGAGATCGAGCTCGTCTGCGAGCCCGCCTTCGACTACGGCTCAGTGCCGGCGACCTGGGCCATGGTCGGCGAGGCGAGGCGGGCCGCCGACGCATCCGGGGCCGGCGTCACGTTCAGGCTGGTCTCCGACCTCGCGCTCGACGTCGAGGGAGAGTCGGTTCGAGGGCGGCATACGCTCCAGACCGGCGAGCGGGCGTACTGCGCCCTGTCGTGGGCCGAGCAGCTGGCCGCTCCGCAGAGCCATGACGAGGCGGCGGCGCGGCTCGAGGCCACCACGAGGTTCTGGCGCAGATGGCTGAGCACGGCGCGGATCCCGGATCATCGTCTGCGCGACCCGGTGCAGCGCTCGGCGCTGACGATCAAAGGCCTGACGTACATGCCCACCGGCGCAACCGTGGCCGCGCTCACGACCTCGCTCCCCGAGACGCCCGGCGGCGAGCGGAACTGGGACTACCGCTACACCTGGATCAGGGACACCACGTTCACGCTCCAGGCGCTCCACTTCATGAACCTCGACTGGGAGGCCGGCGAGTTCATGGAGTTCGTCGCCGACCTCGAGCCCACGGACGACGGCTCGCTGCAGATCATGTACGGCATCGACGGCAGGCGCGACCTGCAGGAGTCGACGCGCGACGACCTGACCGGGTACTCCGGGGCGCGGCCGGTGCGGATCGGCAACGGCGCCTTCGACCAGCGCCAGAACGACGTCTTCGGCGCGGTTCTCGACTCGATCCTCCTCCACACCCGCCACAGCGAGCGGCTGCCGCGGCGGCTGTGGCCGATCGTGCAGTCGCAGGCGGAGTGCGCGACGCGGGTCTGGCGCAATCCCGACCAGGGGATCTGGGAAGCCCGCGGCAAGCCCCAGCAGTACGTGTCCTCGAAGCTGATGTGCTGGGTCGCTCTCGACCGCGCGGCCAAGCTGGCCGAGATCCGGGGTGATCCGGATCTGCAGGAGAAGTGGCGTGCCACCGCCGAGGAGATCCGCGCCGACATCATGGAGCACGGCGTCCGGGACGGGGTTCTCCGGCAGCACTACGAGACCGACTCGCTCGACGCCTCGACGCTCCTCGCGGCGATCTTCGGGTTCCTCCCGGGCGACGACCCCACGCTGCGCAAGTCGGTGCTGGCGATCGCCGACGATCTCACCGAGGACGGATTCGTTCTGCGCTACAGGACGGACGAGACCGACGACGGGCTCAGCGGCAAGGAGGGAACGTTCCTCATCTGTTCCTTCTGGCTCGTCTCGGCGCTCGCGATCGTCGGCGAGCAACAGGCGGCCCGCGACCTGATGGAACGGCTGCTGCGCATCTCGTCCCCGCTCGGCCTCTACGCCGAGGAGTTCGATGCGCCCACCGGTCGCCATCTGGGCAACTTCCCGCAGGCGTTCTCGCACCTGGCGCTGATCGAGGCGGCTGCCCGGATCATCACCCCCGACATCCTCGAGGAGTACTGATGGACCACTACGACGTGATCATCGTCGGGACCGGTGCGGGCGGCGGCACCCTCGCACGCAGGCTGGCCCCGTCCGGCAAGCGGATCCTTCTGCTCGAGCGGGGAGACTGGCTGCCTCGCGAGCCGGCCAACTGGCTCGCCCAGGACGTGTTCGTCGACAACAAGTACGTCTCGCCCGACACCTGGTACGACGAGAAGGGCGCGCCGTTCCAGCCGCAGGTGCACTATTTCGTCGGCGGTGCGACGAAGCTGTACGGCGCCGCGCTGTACCGGCTGCGGCCGGAGGACTTCGGCGAGCTCCATCACCACGACGGGCTCTCGCCGGCGTGGCCGATCACCTACGACGAGCTCGAGCCGTACTACACGCGGGCCGAGGAGGCCTACGAGGTGCACGGCGTGCGCGGCGAGGATCCGACAGAGGGGCCGGCGAGCGCGCCGTACCCGTTCCCCGCCGTCTCGCACGAGCCGCGGATCCAGCAGCTCGCCGACGACCTCGAAGCCGCCGGCTATCGCCCGTTCCACGCCCCCTGCGGGATCAGGCTGAACGAGTCGAACATGCCGTACAGCGCCTGCGTCCGCTGCCAGAACTGCGACGGCTTCCCCTGCGCGGTACACGGGAAGTCGGACGCGGAGGTGCTCGGCGTCCGACCTGCGCTCGAGCACCCGAACGTCACATTGCTCACCAACGCGAAGGCGCTGAAACTGGAGACGAACGAGGCAGGCACGGCCGTGACCGCCGTGGTCGTCGAGCGGGGCGGGCAGACCGAACGCTTCTCCGCCGACATCGTCGTCGCCGCGTGCGGCGCGGCGAACACGGCCGCTCTGCTCCTCTCGTCGGCGACCGACAAGCACCCCCACGGCCTCGCGAACGGCTCCGACCAGGTGGGTCGCAACTACATGTTCCACGCGAGCCAGGCCGTGCTGGCGCTGTCCCACGAGGAGAACCCGACTGTCTTCCAGAAGACGCTGGGGCTGAACGACTTCTACTTCGGCAGCGACGAGCACGACTATCCCCTCGGGAACATCCAGATGGTCGGCAAGTCGCAGGCGCCGATGTTCCGCGGAGAGAAGCCGGTCGAGACCAGGCTCGCGCCCGGGTGGTCGCTCGAGAAGATCGCGAAGCACGCGATCGACTTCTGGCTCTCGACGGAAGACCTCCCGCTGCCGGAGAACCGGGTCACGGTCGACGGCGGCGGCCGGATCACGCTCGCTTACAGGCCGTCGAACGACGTCCCAAAGCGAGAGCTCTACGCGAAGTTGAAGTCGATGATCGGTCAGCTGCGCATGGAGCCCGACCATCTGTTCGGACGGTTCGCGTACCTGAAGAACGAGATCCCCGTCGCCGGGTGCGCGCACCAGGCAGGCACCTGCCGCTTCGGGACCGATCCCAAGACGTCGGTGCTCGATGTCGACTGCAAGGCGCACGAGCTCGACAATCTCTACGTCGTCGACACGAGCGTCTTCCCGAGCATCGGAGCGGTCAACCCGGCGCTGACGGCGATGGCGAACTCGCTGCGTGTCGGTGATCACCTGCTCGAGCGGATGGGCGTCGCCTCCAGCGAGGCGGCGAAGGTCGCGGTGTGAGGGCGCGCGGCTCAGCTGTCGCTGAGCGAGGCGCATGGACCGCGAGCACGTGGGAGGGCGCGCCACGGCTTGCAGGAGTGGGAGGCATCGATGCCCAGTAACGGACGTCCACGCGTGCTGATCCTCGGCGGCGGGTTCGCCGGGGTCGGCGCGGCACAGAAACTCGAGCATGCCGATGCCGACGTCGTCCTCGTCGACCGGCACGACTACCACACCTTCCAACCGCTCCTCTACCAGCTCGCAACCGGGCTGCTCGAGGAAACCGCCGTCGGACATTCGCTGCGCGACCTGCTCTCGCACCACGAGAACACCGTCGTGCACCAGGACCAAGCGACTGCCGTGGACATCGAGAAGCGAACGGCCGAGTTCGAGGAGATCGAGCCGATCTCGTACGACTACCTCGTCTTCGGGCTGGGGGCCGAGGTGAACTTCTTCGGCACCGCCGGGGCGGCCGACCATGCGTTCCCGATGTACACGCTGCCGCACGCGGTGCACCTCAAGGATCACCTGCTCGAGCGCTGGGAAGCGGCGGACCGCGACCCCAGCTTGATCGAGGACGGCGCGCTCAACGTCGTGGTCGTGGGCGGGGGCCCGACCGGTGTCGAGACGGCCGGCGCGCTGGCCGAGCTGTATCGAGGCGACTTCGCGAAGGACTACCCGGGGGTGCAGCCGGAGGACGCGAAGGTGACCCTCGTCGAAGCCGGGCCCGAGCTCTTCGGCATGTTCAGGCCCAACTTGCGCGAGTACGCAGAGAAGGCGCTCACCGAGCGCGGGGTCGAGGTTGTGACCGGCACGGCCGTGGGATCCGTCGAGCCGAGCCGGGTCACGCTGAAGTCGGGCGAGAAGCTCAAGGCGCACACCCTCGTCTGGGGTGCGGGCCTCCAGGGCAACCCGGTCGTCCAGTCCCTCGGGGTCGAGCTGGAGCGCGGGAACCGGCTCGGTGTGGGAGCAGACCTCACGCTTCCCGATCACCCCGAGGTCTACGTCGTGGGCGACGCGGCCGCGATCACCGACTCGAAGACGGAGCAGGTGCTACCCCAGCTCGGCTCGGTGGCCCTGCAGTCGGGCGAGCACGCCGGGGAGTCGATCGCCCGCCGCATCGCAGGCAAGGATGTGAAGCCGTTCGCCTACAAGGACAAGGGAACGATGGCGACGATCGGCCGCGGCGCCGCCGTCGTGCAAATGCTCGGCGGGCGGACGATGACGGGGTTGAAGGCGCAGGCGGCCTGGGGAGCCGTCCACCTCGCGTTGCTGCCGACGAACGAGGATCGCGCGAAGGCTGTGGTCGATTGGGCCGGAGCCGCGTTCACGCACCAGCGGGTCGGTCGGATCAGGGTGGAGGCTGACTAGCGCCGTGGCCGTGGTCGCCTCCACGGCGGTCGACCTGGCGCGGCTGCAGTTCGCCACGACCTCGATCTACCACTTCCTCTTCGTGCCGCTGACCCTCGGGCTCGGGCCGATCGTGGCGGTCATGCAGACGATCTGGCTGCGGACCAAGGACGAACGCTGGCTTCGGCTGACGCGCTTCTTCGGAACGCTCCTCCTGATCAACATCGCAATCGCGGTCGCCACGGGCCTCGTGCAGGAGTTCGAGTTCGGCATGAACTGGTCGGTCTACTCGAGGTTCGTGGGAAACGTCTTCGGCGCGCCGCTCGCGATCGAAGGACTGGCCGCATTCATGCTCGAGTCGACCTTCCTCGGCCTCTGGATCTTCGGGTGGAACCGGCTGCCGCCGCGCCTGCATCTGGCGACGCTGTGGATCGTCGTGATCGGAAGCTGGCTATCGGCCTACTTCATCCTCGTCGCCAACTCCTGGATGCAGCACCCGGTCGGCTACAAGATCGTCCACGGCGAGGCGCAGCTGACGAGCGTCTGGGCTCTGATGTCGAACGGCTTCGCGCTGCGGGCCTTCCTACACACGATCCTCGCCGGCCTGATCTTCGGTTCCATGATCATGCTCGGCATCTGCTGCTGGCACTTCCTGCGCGGCAAGCAGGTCGAGCTCTTCCGCAAGGCGGCGCTGCTGGCATTGATCGTCGCGGTGCCGGTCACGCTCCTGCAGCTGATCGTCGGAAATCGCTTCGGCGAGGCGGTCACGAGCGCGCAGAGCATGAAGATCGCAGCCTCCGAGGCGCAGTGGAACACCTGCGCGCCGTGCGGCTTCTCGCTGTTCCAGATCGGAGGCTTCACCGCGAGCGATCCGACGCCGAGCTTCTCGATCACGATCCCGCGGCTGCTCTCCTACATGGCGACCGGCTCGTTCGGCGGCCAGGTCCAGGGCCTGAATCAGCTGCAGGCGCGAGAGCAGCGGAAGTACGGGGCCGGCAACTACATGCCGAACGTCCGGGTGATCTACTGGTCGATGCGCGTGATGGCCTTCGCGGGCGTGCTGATGTTCCTGGTCGCCGTGGTGGGGGCGTGGCTCTATCGCAAGCGGAGGCTCGAGCGGGCGCGCTGGTTCCAGCGCACGGCGATCGCCGCGATCGCGCTCCCGTACATCGCCGCGACCGCGGGCTGGATCCTGACCGAGATGGGCCGCCAGCCCTGGATCGTGCAAGGGCTCCTGCTCACGAGCAAGGCGAACTCCCCGAACGTGAGCACGACCTGGCTCGGGATCAGCCTCACCTTCTTCATCTCGCTCTACGTCATCCTCGGCGTCGTCGACTTCGTCCTGATGCGCCGCTACGCACGCCCGGATCGGCCGGCGACGAGTGAGGAGGTTCCCGTGCCGGCGGTCACGTACTGATGAACCTCGAGAACCTCTGGTTCGTCCTGATCGCTGTTCTCTGGGGCGGCTACTTCGTGCTCGAGGGCTTCGACTTCGGCGTCGGGATGCTCCTCCCGTTCCTCCCCCGCGACGAGCGCGAGCGAAGCGCGATGTTCGAGTCGATCGGCCCGGTCTGGGACGGGAACGAGGTCTGGCTCGTCGTCGCCGGCGGCGCGACCTTCGCCGCCTTCCCCGCCTGGTACGGGACCATGTTCTCGGGCTTCTACCTCGCCCTCGTGCTGATCCTGTTCTTCCTCATCGTCCGCGTCGTCTCGTTCGAGTGGCGCGAGAAGAGTGAGAGCTCGCGCTGGCGGCATGGCTGGATGTGGGCGAACGCCGGCGGCAGCGCCGGCATCGCACTCGTCTGGGGCATCGGGCTCTCCAATCTGTTGTACGGCGTCCCGCTCGACTCGAACGGCGACTACGCCGGCGCCTTCTGGAACCTGTTCACCGGCTACACGGTTCTCGGGGGGATCGCCTTAGTGCTTTTCTTCGTCTTCTACGGCGCGATCTATCTCACGCTGCGGACCGTCGGCGACCTGTGCGAGCGCTCGCGCCGGGCGGCGCGCCGGCTCGCGATCCCGGCTGTCGCCGTCGGCGGCGGCTATCTGATCTGGACGGTCGCAGTCGCGGTCGATCACAACGACAAGAGCGTGTTCCCGCCGGTCCTGCCCGCCGCGATCGGGATCGCCGCGTTCGTCCTCGCTGTGGTCTGCGTCTTTGCCGGAAGGAGCGGAGTCGCCTTCGCGTTCAGCGCCGTCGGAACGCTGGCGACCGTCGCGACGCTCTTCACCTCGCTCTACCCGCGGGTCATGGTCTCGAGGCCCGGCTTCGCGAACAGCCTCACGATCCACAACGCCTCGTCAGCGCACTACACGCTGGCCGTCATGACCGTGGTCGCCGCCATCTGCCTGCCGCTCGTGCTGCTGTACCAGGGGTGGACGTACCACGTCTTCCGAGCCCGCGTCGGCGGTGAAGAGCTAACGGGCGAGAGCAAGACGCCGGCCGACGCCCCCGCGACCTGACGAATGGCAGCGTTCGACCCACGCCTCCTGCACCGCGCGCGGGAAGCCCGCCGCGCACTCGCGGCCGATGTAGCCCTCGGAATAGTCGCAGCGCTGCTCGTCCTGGCCCAGGCGGTCCTCCTTGCGCGCGTGGCTGCTCGTTCGTTCTACGGCGCGTCGCTCGCCGAGGTCTCCGGGCCGCTGGCCCTGATGGCCGCGGTCGTCGTGGGCCGGGCGGTGACCGGCTGGGGGTTCGAGTTCGTCGGGCGACGCGCCGCGGCCGGGGTCCTCTCGAAATTGCGCCTGGAGCTGGTCGAGCACCGGCTCGCCGCCGAGCCCGCCGCTCTCGACGGCGCCGAGAGCGCCGAGCTGGCGACCGTGGCGGTGACCGGAGTCGATGCTCTCGAGACGACGTTCTCCCGCTACCTGCCGCAGGTCGTCCTGGCGCTGGTCGTCCCGCTCGCGGTGCTCGTGCTGGTGGCGACGATCGACCTGACCTCCGCCGGGATCATGCTGCTCACACTGCCCCTCGTGCCGGTCTTCATGTGGCTCATCGGGCGCTACACGGAGCGCCGCACACACGAGCGCTGGGAGGCGCTCTCACTCCTGGCCGGCCACTTCGCCGACGTGGTGCGAGGACTGCCGACACTCCGCGCCTTCAACCGAGCGGAGGCGCAAGCCGAGCAGATCGAGCGCGTGAGCGACCGCTATCGGGACGCGACGATGGGCACGCTCCGCGTCGCCTTCCTCTCCGGCGCGGTGCTCGAGCTGGCCGCGACGCTCGGGATCGCCCTCGTCGCTGTAACGGTCGGCGTGCGGCTCGTGGACGGGGGGATCGGGTTCGAGGCCGGGCTGACCGTCCTCGTCCTCGCGCCCGAGCTCTACTTGCCCATTCGCAACGTCGCCGCGCAGTTCCACGCGAGCGCCGACGGTGCTGCGGTCGCCGGAAGGCTGCTCGACCTGGTGGAGGCGCCGCCTCGCGCCGCTCGCCCGCTGCGGCGCGCGCCTGCTCCGGACCTGCGCACGGCGACGATCCGGCTGGAACACGTGTCGTTCGCGTATCCGGAAGTCGGAGAGCCGGTACTCGACGGTCTAGACCTCGAGCTTCCCGCCGGCGAGTCCGTCGCCCTCGTCGGCCCGAGCGGTGCCGGGAAGAGCACCCTGGTGTCCCTGCTGCTCGGCCTCGTCACGCCAACGGATGGGCGACTGCTCGTTGACGGCGTCGATCTCGCGGCATTCGACGTGGCGACTTGGCGGCGGCAACTTGGCTGGCTGCCGCAGCGGCCCACGCTCCTGCGGGCGACGGTGGCGGAGAACATCCGGCTCGGCGATCCCGCGGCGACGGTCGACCGGTTGCACGAGGCGGCTGCGCTCGCCGGCGCCGACGGCTTCGTGCGTGCTCTCCCGCACGGCTATGAGACCGTCGTCGGCGACGGCGGGCGGCCCCTCTCGGCCGGGCAGACACGACGGATCGGGCTGGCGCGGGCGTTCCTGCGCGACGCGCCATTGCTGATCCTCGACGAGCCCACGGTGCACCTGGACCGCGAGAGCTCGGATGTCGTCGCCGACGCGCTCGACCGCCACTGGGGCCAGCGCACGCAAGTCCTGATCTCGCACGACGGAGAGCTTGCTGAGCGCTGCGACCGCGTCGTGCGGATCGAGCACGGTCGCCTGGCCGAGCGGGTGGTCGAGGCCGTGGTGTGATCGTCGTGCTGCGCCGCCTGCTCGCCCTGTCCGGCATCCGTGTTTCACGTGTGGGCATCTCCGTCGCGCTGGGCACGCTCACGATCGCCTTCGGGGTCGGGCTCATGGCCACCGCCGGATACCTCATCGCGCGCGCGGCGGAGCGTCCGGCGGTCCTCTCGTTGACCATCGCGATCGTCGCCGTCCGCTTCTTCGGCCTCGCCCGTCCGATTGCACGCTACGTCGACCGGTTGTGGTCGCATGACCTCGCCCTGCGTGCGCTTGGACGGATTCGCGCGCGCTTCTACGAGCGCATCGAGTCGCTCTCGCCCGCCGGCCTGCAGGCGTTCCGGCGGGGCGACCTGATGAGCCGCATGCTGGGAGACGTGGACGCCTTGCAGGGGCTCTACCTCCGCGGCGTCGGGCCGACTCTCGTCGCCGTCGTGGCCGGTGCGGTCTGCGTCGGCGCAGCCGCTGCGTTCCTCCCCGGAGCCGGCTTCGTACTGGCCGTCGGCCTCCTACTGGGCGGGATCGCCGTTCCATTCTTGACGGCAAGCCTGGGACGTGCCTCGGGGCGCCGTCAGGCCGCCGCCCGCGGCGAGCTCACGGCCGAGATCGTCGACGTGCTGCGCGCCGCTCCGGAGCTCGTCGTCTACGGAGCCGACGAAAGGGCGCTCGAGCGGATCAGGTCCGCAGACCGCAGCCTCGACCGCCTTGCACGGCGCGACGCCCTCGCGGGCGGAGTAGGCGACGGCCTCTCGATCCTCGCCGCCGGGTTGACGGTTACCGGAGTCCTGGCCGTCGCGGTCAACGCACACCACCATGGAACCCTCGACCGCGTGCTCGTGGCGATGCTGGCGCTGCTCACCGTCGCCTCCTTCGAGGCAGTGACCGGACTGCCGTCGACCGCACGCGAGCTCGCAGCCACCCTCAACTCGGGGCGACGCGTGCTCGAGCTGATCGATCGCGAGCCCACGGTTCGCGACCCGGCCGAGGCTCTCGATCCGCCGACCACGCCCTCGCCGGCGCTCGAAGGCGTGGCGGCGCGCTACGACGCGTCCGAGGAGCCTGTCCTCGTCGGCCTCGATCTGAGCCTCGAACGGGAACGGAGAGTCGCGCTCGTCGGCCCGAGCGGCTCCGGCAAGACGACCGTGACGAACCTTCTCCTACGTTTTCTCGATCCCGAGGAGGGACGGGTCACTCTCGCCGGCCGCGACCTTCACGAGTACCGGCAGGACGACGTGCGAGCAACCTTCGCGCTCGCCGGCCAGGAGGCGCACCTCTTCGACTCGACCATCCGGGCGAACCTGCTGCTGGCGAAGCCGGACGCGACCGAGGCCGACCTCGACCTCGTCCTCCGCCGCTCGCATCTCGACGACTGGGTCGCCTCCCTGCCCGAAGGTCTCGACACGCGGGTCGGGGAGGACGGCAACCGGCTGTCGGGCGGTCAGCGCCAGCGGCTGACCATCGCCCGCGCACTGCTCTCGGATGCTCCCGTCCTGATCCTCGACGAGCCGACCGCCCATCTCGACCCTGCGACGGCGCAGGTCGTCGTCCGCGACGCGTTCGCCGCCGCCGGTGCGCGCAGCGTTCTGCTCGTCACTCACAGGCCCGAAGGCCTCGACCTCGTCGACGAGATCGTACGCCTCTAGGTGAAGACGTTGACCGCGCGCGCTACCACCAGTCCGAAGAGCGCGAGGGCCGTCGTCGACTGGACGAGCATCACGTACTTGGCACGCAGAGTGAGCGGCATTACGTCGGTCGGGCTGAACGCAGTTGCATTGGTGAACCCGAGATGCAGGTAGTCGAGAAAGACCGGCCGCCAGCCCGGCGGCGCGAGCTCCGGACTCATCTGTTGCGTGAATGCAAAGTCGACGGGTGCCGGGTTCCGGAAGCGCGTGAGCGGGCCGCCGCTGTCCATCAGCCAGTAGAGCATCGCGAACGCGAGGTTATTGCCGAGCCACACGAGGGCGCCGGAGGCGAGCAGTTCGCTCGCGGATTGGCTGACGCCGTGTCCCTTGATCAGGTCGTAGACGAGAAGCGCAGTGGCCCACAGCGCGGCGGCAACGAGGACGATCACGAGTGTGAGCACGATGCGGCGCACCCACGGCGTCCGGCTCGCGCGCCGCGCTGGGTCGCCCGTGACGAGGGCAACCAGCAAGGCCGTCTCGGCCGAGGGAACGAGCCAGGGCACCCGCACCGCGCTCTGGCCCGGCAGCCACACGCGGACGGCGATCGTGAAGGCGATGTAGACGACAAGAGCCGCCGCGGGAGGCCAGCGCGACTCTCCCAGCGGCTCCTTCGGCGAGATCTCGACCGCGGAGGCCTCGGAGGCAGCGCCCAGCCCGGAGCTCATACATTCATGCTCGCAGACCGGCACGTCCGAGCGAAGCGACGCGCCGCGAGAGGCTGAGCCGTGTTCTTCTCGCTGCCGAGCTGGGTCGTCGCGCTGTTGCTCGTTGCCGTCATCGGCGGCGCGACGGTCGCCGGCTTCGCGCTGGGCCGGTACCTGCGCCAGCATCAGGAGGCGCTGCGGGAGCCCTTCGGAGTCCTGCAGGGAGCACTGCTCGGCGTGGTCGGCCTGATCCTCGCCTTCGGTCTCACGCTCGCGGTCGGTCGCTATCAGGACCGCCGCACGGCCACGGTCGAGGAGGCGAACGCGATTGGCACGTCGTATCTCCGAGCGCAGCTGATCGCCGAGCCAGAACGCAGCAGGTCCCTCGCCCTGCTGCGCAGCTACACCGACCTAGCGATCAAGATCTCGAGGGAGGTCCCCGGGAGCGAGGGAATGCGACACACGACGCTCGCCGAGGGCGCCCTGCAGCGCCGGCTCTGGCGACTTGCCGGACAGTCGATCGACTCGGCTCCCCTGGCGAGCGCGCCGCGGCTCTACGTGGACAGCCTCAACGAGACCTTCGACGACCAGGAGGCCAGGCTGTCCTCTCTCACGAACCGCGTCCCCGGGGCAGTCCTTGCGCTCGAGGTCTTCGGTGCTGCGATCGCCGTCGGGCTACTGGCGCTGCACATCTCGGTGCTCGGTCGGGGCATCGTGGCGATGCTCGCGGCCGGCGCGCTGGTGACGCTGTTGCTGCTCGTGACGTTCGACCTCGACCGGCCCACGCGCGGCCTGATCAAGGTCCCCGATGCACCCCTGGTGGCCGTCCGTGCGTCAATGGTCCCCCCGCCCGCGGCGGCGGGGCCCGCCCCGTAGGCCGTTCAGATGACCCCGAGCCGTGCGCGGCCTTGCGGCGTGAAGATGCTCCGTCTGCTCTCGCCACCTCGTCTGATGCGGACGATGCCCGGCAGGCCCGGGGCCGGAGAATGTTGAGGCCGTGCAGTCCCTGATCCCAACGGTCTTCGGACTGGGGCTTGCTATCGCGGTCTGCAGCCCGGTCTCCGTCGTGACGGTGATCGTATTGCTGACGATGCCGTCGGGACGCCTACGCGGAATCGCGTTCGTGCTCGGCTGGCTCCTTGCGATCGGCGTGATCGCGGCCGTTGTCGTCGGGTTTGCCCACGGCCAGGACTTCAGCTCGCACAAGACAACGCCCTCGCGCGCGGCATCGTGGGCCGAGATCGCTGTCGGCCTCGTCGCCGCCCTGGCTGCCGTCCGTGCTCTCCGGCACCGCGGGCGGCGCGTCGCGAGCGGCGCGACGCCTAAGTGGGTCAGCCGGCTCGACCGCACCAATTGGCTGCTCGCTGTCGTCGTGGGCGCCTTCATGCTCACCTACTCGCTCACGATCGCGGCAGCGGCCGAGATCCTCAAGGCGAACGTCTCGGCAAGGGACGCCGCCGCCGCGTTCGCCGTCTTTGCCGTCGCGTCGGTCATCACCATCGTCGCGCCGATCGTGGTCGCGCTCATAGCGCCGGATCGCGCGGACGAGAGGCTGGCCGCGTGGCGACGGTGGCTGCTCGGCAACTCGCGCCTGATCGGGCTGATCGCCCTGCTCGTGATCGGCGTTGCCCTGATCGTGCGCGGCGCCCACGACCTGATCGCATGAGCTCGGTCGATCTCGAGCTGGCGCTGATCTCACTCGCGGCGATGCTGTCGCCGACGACGCTGACGTTCTCGGTGCTCGCGCTCGTGCTCGCGAAGCGGCCGCTGCGCACCGGCGTGTGGTTCTATCTCGGCGCCTTCCTGGTCACGGTCGCGATCGGCATCCTCGCCGCGTTCGTACTCGGCGACGTCGCCGCGCCACCATCGAACGGCCAGAGGAAGACCTGGGTCTCGAGCTTCGATCTCGTTGCGGGCGTGGCGCTACTCGTCTATGTCTCGCGCACGTGGCGACGGCCGATCGCCGAGAAGACGACCAAGGGCATGGTCGAGAAGATGAGCTCGGTCGCGTCCTCGCGGTGGATCGCCGTGTTCGCCGCCGGCGCAACCCTCGCGAACCCCGGCGGCTTCATCCCGCTCGCACTCAAGGCGATCTCCGAGACTGACCCCACGACCGCCGGTTACATCGTGGCATGGCTCGCCTTCACCGTAGCCTCGCTCCTCCCGCTCAGCCTGGCGATCCTGCTCCTGCTCGTCTCGCCGAGCCGGGCCGAACCCCTCCTCCGTATCTCACGCACCTGGCTCGAGGCCCATCTGCGCCTGATCGCGTCCATCATCATCGTGCTACTGGCGCTGTCTCTCGTGCGAAACGGCATTGCGGGACTGACCGCTTGAGCCCAATGATCGACTCTTGCCGGGATCCGCGCAACGGGCGCGTGTGAAGTGAGCCGAGGGGGGCGGGCCAAGAATTGCCGAGGTTTCAGCCGGCGAGGGGCTGAGGCCCGAGGCGATCTGGACGGAGATCGTCCGAACGATCGGCAGCGAGTGTGCTGCCCTCATGCAACGAGAGGTCATGCTCACCCAGGCGTTCTGCTGGATGCTCGCCGTGTTGGCGAGCATCGCCCGCGCTTTCCCATGCTCCATCTGGTCGACCGGCCGCATCACGGCGAGTAGCAACCTGCTTCCGGAGCCAGGTTTGCTGGGCCGGTGTTCCGGGATGATCCCTGAGCGCCGAGGGCCGATCTCTGGCCTCCCTCGTTTGGGGCATTGAATCGTATGGTGGCCGATCCGACGATGAGCTGGGTCGGAACAACGTATTCCGAACAATCCTCCGCCTGGGAAGGAGACACATGAAGAGGCTCATGGTGTGTGCGGCTGCTGTTCTGGCGCTCGCCGCTCCCGTGGCCGCCAGCGCGGCCAACCCGGCTGGGATCAGCTACGACACGCTCTACGGCGTCGCGGCCGACAACGCTCAGTGCGGAACACAGGCCGGCTCCGGTTCATTCGCGTACTTCGGCAACTTCGGCTCCGTCCACGACCTCGGGATCAACAATCTTGGGTCGAACGGCAAGCCTGGGGCCGACGGGTACCAGACCGGCCTGAACAACTCGGCAATCTGCGGCAATCGGCAGTAGCCGACGTTTGCGGCGGAGGCGGGCAAACCCGCCTCCGCCCGAAACGCTCGTCTGGGCCAGCGTCCTATGGCCCTACCCGGCCAGCGCCAACGCGAAGCACGGAAGAGAGCAATGTGAACTCAGGCGCCGGGCCGCAGCTGCTGACCGGCCCCAGCAGAGGCTGTCCGTGAATAAGGCGCCCTGACTTGCAGCGTCTTTGTGGGACGGGCCCCTCGGAGCGGCCTTCTCGCAAGGGGCCCTGTCGAGGGGCGTTACGCGAGCCGGCGCAGATTGGATTGCCGTAAACGCCGGAGGGCCTGCGTGTACAGGCCCTCCGCGTGTGTGTTGCTCAGCTCGAAGAACAGACCGCGTTTGTCGGCGTGCTCTCGAACTCGTCGTAGCCGATCTCGTTGCGGAGATCGGTGCCGTACTGCGCGACGCCACCGTAATCGTTCACTCCCGCGCCGCCGGCGACGTTCCCGAACAGAATCGAGCAACTGCTGCCGTTGCTGACCGTGCTCCAGTAGGGATAGAAGCCCCCCGGTCCGGGCGGCGGCACGGTGCAGCCGCTGAGGGACTCCGCGCAGGTCGACTCACTCAGGGCGACGTCCGTCTGGAAGAACGACTTCGAGTACGACTGCCCGTTCGATGTCGGCGGCGACTGCACGAAGCTTCCGGGCGTGTTGGCAGTCGGCGAGACGCCGGTCGGCCAATCTGCCCAGTAGGAAGTGCCGTCGAAGTCGATGTCGCCGCCGCTCAGGAAGTTGAGGCAGCCGGTCATCATGTTGGGGTCGGAGAAGACGCCGAACTGGTTCAGAGCGGTGTGCGTGTCTCCCGCGGGATAGCAGAACGCATCACCTCCGAAACCTTCCGGATTGCCCGAGGTATTGTCGGACGTGGATTCGTACGGTCCGTTGCAGGTGAGGGAGTAAGGATCGCCTGCAGTGAACCCGAGCAACCCACCGGTGGCCGGGTCCGAAAGCGAGGAGCAGGGCGTCCAGTGACCGATCTCGAACTGGGTGCTGATGTCGGTCTGGATTGCCGCCCAGGGCACGATGTTGCCCTGCGCCGCGGTCGAGTACTCGGGCTCGTAGTTGAACGGGACACCCTTGCAGTTGCCGATCTTCGTCGCCATGAAGCCGTTGGCTGCGGACGCCTGCATGAATCCGCTCTGTCCGGTTGTCATGTCGGTGACGTGCACTTCGAGCGCGTGACCACCCCCCGCGAGTGGAGCGTCGAAGATGTGAACCTGGACGGTGTCGCCCGGGTTCATCAACAGCGTCTCGTCGTTCGGAGTAGCCGTGGCGAACGTGGCGACTTGTGGCCCGGCCGGCCCGGTCGGAACGCCGTCCTTTTGGATCCATCCGAAGTTCGTCGGCTCCGTGCAGTTCGCGTTGCAGAAGTGGAAGTTGAGGGTGCACTCGGCGTCGTTGATGTGCAGCGACGCGCACCAGTGGTTGTTGTCGCAGCTGATGTTGTCGAAGAACGGCGCCTCGCCCGGAGGATAGAACTGCACCTCCAGGAACGAGCTTCCCCCACCGGGGTAGCCGTGCCGCGGAGCGCCGGGGAAGCCCTGGCGCGGGGCGTTGCTGTCGCTGTTGGGCGTGCATGAGGTCTGCGGATACGAGTACGGGTTGCACAGCGCCATCGAGAACCACGGCGCGACCGAGAGCTCGAACCAGTGCGTCACGTCACTCCCCGGCGTGGCGACTGTCGGAGCCGCCGAAGGATCCTGGCCCAGTGTCTCCGTCCAGGTGACGTCGTTGCCGGACCCCGGGCGATTCGACAGGAAGGTCAGGTCGGGCTCGTCGTGGCCGATGTAGTGCCCGTTGTCGTTGAAGCGCCCGTCGTCGATGTTGGCGCTGTGGACGCCGTAGAAGCCGCGGACGTCGGTGCACACCCCGCTCGGTTTGATCGATTGCTGGATCGGGCTGAATCCGTTGCAATCCAGCGCACCAACTGTCGGATGGGTAACGCCCGTCGCCGAGTTGGCCATGGCCGATCCACTGAGTACGGCCGCGGCGGCAATTGCGAAGAGAAGGCCTACAAGCGCCGCAGTGGGGCGGCGCCAAGGGTCTCGCCTCATAACGTCCTCCTTGCCCGAGCGTGCTGCTGCTTCGGTGCCAGGCCAGGACCGGCGGCGGTTCGCGCCGGCGACACCCCCTCTATCCACGCGATCCTAAACGGCTCGTGTTGTTCTACGCAACACGATTCAGATCGCTATCGGTGTCACGAGCCAGAGCAACCCGAGTCATCGAATCGATGCCGCAGTGGCCCGGCTCGTGCTCGGCCGCGGATGACGCCCGCTGCATCCCTCATTGGGCGTGAACTCCTTGCCGCCGCCACCGCCGGCGCCGGCTGTGTCGATTGAGAGTTGACTCTCCGCGCAAGTTTTTCGGGCCCAGGGGCTCATATCGGTTGTGGGTCACTTCGCAGCAAGGGCGGGCGGTGGTTTTCGGCCGATCTCACCCCGACGGAATGGGTGCGGCCGTGTCGGAGTGCATTCGCGTGGATCCGGAATCTGCGCGGCCGACGATCTCGGCGTCGGCCTGCACATGGCGTTCCAACGAACGGAGGATGTCCGATGTTGAAGTTGACTTTGGCCACGATCGCGGTGGCTCTCATCACGCCCGCGCTCGCACACGGTGCGACCCTGCGCGCCACGGTCGTGGCCAAGCAGGCAAAGCGCCACGCGCTGGTCGTCGCCACGAGGC
>DASSZE010000027.1:0-19496 GCA_035713675.1 Gaiellaceae bacterium
CAAGGAGGAAGGGTTGGCTGAGGGCACCGTAAAGTGGTTCTCGAACGAGAAGGGCTACGGCTTCATCGAGCGCGAAGGCGGCGATGACGTCTTCGTCCACTTCTCCGCGATCACGATGGACGGCTACAAGTCGCTGACCGAAGGCCAGCGTGTGTCGTTCGAAGTCGTTCAGGGCGACAAGGGCGCGCAGGCCGCCAACGTCCAGGCGATCTAGGGAACCTGTCGGACCTAAGTGTTGAGGGCCCCGGCAGGGGCCCTCTTCGTTACCGCTCGCCCGCTTCGCTCTCCGCTCGCTCGGCAAACGAGCCGGCGGAGCCGGCTCGCGCTGGCGGGACGACGAATCGAGTCATGCCGCTCCCGCACATGTCGGGCGCGGCTGCGAAACGTGTTTTGCGAGGATCGAGTAATGCCGATCGACCACGAACAGCTTCTGCACGTCGCGCGTCTCGCGCGGCTCGAGTTGCGCGCCGAGGAGCTCGGGCGGCTCGAGCCGCAGCTCAACGACATCCTCGCCGCGGTCTCGAAGGTCTCCGAGCTCGACCTCTCGGACGTGCCGCCGACCTCGCACCCGCTCGAGGTCGTGAACGTCTGGGGGAACGACGAGCCGAGCCCGTGCCTCACGGCCGACGAGGCGCTCGCGAACGCGCCCCAGCGCGAAGGCGACTTCTTCAAGGTTCCGCCCGGGGGCGCGGCGTGATCGACACCCTGCGCCTGACGGCCGAGGAGGCCAAGGGCCTGCTCGAGCGCCGCGAGATCTCCGGCGCCGAGCTCTTCGCCGCCTACCGCGCCGCGATCGACGAGCGGGACGAGGAGCTGCACTGCTACCTGCATCTCTGCGACGACCCGGGCGGCGACGGCCTGCCGATCGCGCTCAAGGACGTGATCGGGACGAAGGGGATCCCGACGACGGCCGGCTCCAAGATCCTCGAGGGCTACATCCCCGTCTACGACTCCACGGTCGTCGAGCGGCTCAAATCGCACGGCTTCCGCATCCTCGGCAAGACGAACACCGACGAGTTCGCGATGGGCTCGTCCACCGAGAACTCCGCCTTCGGCCCCTCGCACAACCCGTGGGATCTCTCGCGCGTGCCGGGAGGCTCCGGCGGAGGCTCCGCCGCAGCGGTGAGCGCCGGGCTCGCGCCGTGGGCGCTCGGCTCCGACACCGGTGGCTCGATCAAGCAGCCGTCTGCACTCTGCGGCAACGTGGGTCTGCGCCCGACGTACGGCACGGTCTCGCGCTACGGGATCGTCGCGTTCGCGTCCAGCCTCGACCAGGTCGGCCCGGTCGCGCGCACGGTCCGTGACTGCGCGTACCTCTACTCGGTCATCGCCGGCCGCGACCCATCCGACTCGACCACGGTCGAGCTGCCGCAGCCCGTCGAGCTCCCGGAGGGAGCCGACCTCGTGGGCCTGCGGGTCGGCGTCCCGAAGGAGCTGAACGAGGCGGAGGGCATCGAGCCCGGGGTCGCAGCGGCCGTGCAGGCGGCGGTCGCGAAGCTCGAGGAGCTCGGCGCGGAGGTGGGGGAGTGCTCGCTGCCGCTCTCGGTCGAGTACGGGATGGCGTGCTACTACCTGATCGCGCCGGCCGAGGCGTCCTCCAATCTGGCCCGTTACGACGGCGTCCGCTACGGCTACCGCGCCGCCGCCGACGAGCGGCTCGAGATGTACGAGCGCACGCGCGACGAGGGTTTCGGCGACGAGTCGAAGCGGCGGATCATGGTCGGGACGTACGCGCTCTCGGCCGGCTACTACGACGCGTACTACGGCCAGGCGCAGAAGGTGCGGACGGTGATCAAGCGCGAGCACGACGCGCTGTTCGAGACGTTCGACGCGCTCGTCTCGCCGACCTCGCCGACGGTCGCCTTCCCGCTCGGCGCGCGCACCGCCGACCCGCTCGCGATGTACCTCAGCGACCTGCTCACGATCCCGTCGTGTATGGCAGGCCTGCCCGGCCTCAACGTCCCGTGTGGTCTCTCCGAGGGTCTCCCGGTCGGCCTGCAGCTCGTCGGGCCGCAGTTCGCCGAGAACACGCTGTTCCGGATCGGCCACGCGCTCGAGCAGGCGCTCGGCTTCGACCCCGTCCCCGAGCGGCTGCGATGAGCATGCGGTTCGACGACCCGGCGGCCGAGTTCGTGCTCGCCGCCGAGCGCGTGTTCGGCGAGTCCCCGCGCGTGCTCGACGGCTCGCGCGCCGTGCTCGTCGGCGAGGTGAAGCTGCAACTCGAGGCGGGCGAGCGCGAGCTGTGGCTGATCGAGACCCACGGCCCGCTCGAGCACCGGCTCGGGATGGTCGAGGTGCGCGAGAACGTCGAGGCGGCGCTGCGCGAGGCCAAGGAGAAGCTCGATGGCGCCGAGTGACTGGGAGCTCGTCGTCGGGCTCGAGGTGCACGCGCACCTCAAGACGCGCACGAAGATGTTCTGCCGCTGCGCGCTCGAGTACGGCGCCGCCGAGAACACGCACACCTGCCCGGTCTGCCTCGCGCATCCGGGCGCGCTGCCCGTCGCGAACGAGCGCGCGATCGAGATGACCATCCTGCTCGGGCTCGCCCTCGACTGCGCGATCGCCGAGCGCGCCGTCTTCGCGCGCAAGAACTACTTCTATCCCGACCTGCCGAAGGGCTACCAGATCAGCCAGTACGAGGCGCCTCTCTGTGGGCCGGGCACCTTCGTCCTGCCGACCGCTGGCGGGGACCGCGAGATCGGGATCGTGCGCGCGCACCTCGAGGAGGACGCCGCGAAGACCGTCCACGCGGGCGGCGCCACCGGCCGCTCGGTCGGCGCCGACTACAGCCTCGTCGACTTCAACCGCGGCGGCACGCCGCTGCTCGAGATCGTCTCCGCCCCCGACCTGCGCTCGGCGGACGAGGCGATGTGGTTCCTGCGCCTGCTCCGGCAGACGATCGTCGAGCTCGGGATCTCCGACGCCGAGATGGAGAAGGGGACGCTGCGCGCGGACGTGAACGTCTCGGTGCGCAGCGCCGGCGAGCAGGGCTTCCGGCCGCGCTGGGAGATCAAGAACATGAACTCGTTCAGCTTCGTCGGGCGCGCGATCGAGGCGGCGTTCCGGCAGCAGGTCGAGGCGCACGAGGCCGGGGAGGAGGTCGTGCAGTCGACCTACGACTACGACCCCGACACAGACCGGCTCACCGTGCACCGCTCGAAGGAGGAGGCCGACGACTACCGGTACTTCCCGGAGCCCGACCTCGTCTCGGTCGAGCCGCCCACGGAGCTCGTCGAGCGTCTGCGCGGCGAGGTCCCCGAGCGGCCCGGCGACCGGATCCGGCGCTACGCGGCGGAGCTGGACTTCGAGCGCGCCGTCCAGCTCGTCCTGACCGGATACGAGCGCAGGGGGGCTCTGCTCGTGGAGGCCGGGTTGCCGTGGCCGGAGGCGGCGGTGATCGCCATGAACCGCAGCGACTTCCTGCCCGAGAACGCAGGCGCCCTCGCCCGGATCGTGCAGGCGAACGTCACGCGGGAGGCGCTCGACGAGGCGTTCGCGAACGCGGCCGACGGGCCGATCGACGCGGAGGACTACCTCTCGAGGGCGGCGCTCGGCGACGAGGACGAGCTCACGCCGGTGATCGAGAAGGTGATCGCCGCCAACCCGGAGCAGGTCGCGACCTACCGCGGTGGCAAGGAGGGCGTGCTCGGCTTCTTCGTCGGCCAGGTCATGCGGGAGACGCAGGGCAAGGCCGACCCGAAGGTCGTCAATCGACTCCTAGTGGAAAGACTTCGGCAGGAATAGCGGGCTCGCGGCGCGTCCCGAGATAGAGGCCGCTCGCGGCGAGCACGGCCGCCATCACCACGAGCAGGACGCGGTAGTCGACGACGACCGCGAGCGCTGCACCCGTGGCGATCGAGGTGGTCTGGGCGAGCGTCGCCACGAGGTCGCCCGCCGACGAGACGCGGCCCTGGATCGCGAGCGGGGTCCGCGTCTGCATCGCCGTGTTGTAGCCCACGATCACCCAGGCGAGCCCCACGCCGGCGACCGGAAATGCGAGCAGGACGATCGGTAGCTCCGGCAGCGTGAGCAGAAGCGCGCACACACCGAAGAGCGCAAGGCCGATCCCGGCCGCCTTGAGGTCGCCGGCCCTGCGCACGAGGTAGGCCGCGGTCAGCCCGCCGGCGATCGCGCCGATGCCCTGCAGCGTCGCCATCACGCCGAAGAAGGACGGCTGCTTGCCCACGCGCGCGATCACGAAGAAGATCAGCGTCTCCGAGAAGCCGACGACGAGCAGCGCGACCGAGACGCCGCCGACGAGCTGGCGCAGCGGAAGCGTCCGCCAGACATGGCGGAACCCGGCCGTGACATCGGTCACGAAATGCCGCTCTTCCGGCCGCGGCGTCTCCTCGGCTACACGCATGCGCGACAGGAAGAGCGCGGAGCCCGCGAACGTCGCCGCGTCGAGGATCGCGACCACACCGCCGCCGAACGCCGCGTAGAGGCCGGCGCCGACGAGCGGGGCGATGATCCGGATGCCCTGCTGTGTCGAGGAGAGGATCCCGTTCGCCTCCGCTAGCAACTCCTCCGGCAGCATCAGCCGCAGCAGCGCCGAGCGCGCCGGGAAGAAGACCGAGGCGCCGACGCCGTAGAGAAACGCCACGAGGTAGATCAGCCACGCATCGCCCGCGTCGTGAACGAGGAGGAGCAGGAGTACCGCGGAGCCGAGCAGGAGGTCGGTCGCGATCATGAGGGGCCGGCGCCGGACGCGGTCGGCGAGCAGGCCGCCGAGCGGCGCCGTGAGCGCGCCGAGAGAGAGGACGAAGAAGACGAGCCCGGCGCGGGAGCTCGAGCCGGTGAGGTTCTTCATCCAGACCGCCATCACGATCCACATCGCGAAGTCGCCGAACGCCGAGAGTGTCTGGCCGCCGACGAGCAGGCGGGCGTCGCGGTAGGCGAAGAGCCGGCGCATCAGGCGAGCTCCGGCTCCCGGGCCAGGTACCGCAGCGTGACCAGCGCGGCGTAGGCCATGGCGAGCAGCTGGCCCGCGGCGGCGACTGCGACGACGTGCCGCGAGCCGTAGGCGGCGAAGGCGGGGGCGGCGAGCGCGAGCGCGATCGGGGTGCCGAGCACCGAGGCGGTGAACGTCGCCGTCAGCACCTTGGCCCGGATCGCGACGGGCGGCCGCAGGGTGAGGAAGGCATGCAAGGTCGGGTTGATCAGGCCGTTTGCGACCCCGGAGAGTGCCAGCGCACCCGCGACCGCAGCCGCGGGAACCGGCGCGACGAGCACCCACAGGGCGGCCGCCTGCACGAGGACGAGCGGCGGGGCCTGTCGCAGACCGCCGATCCGTTCGCTGCGGTAGGCGGCGACGTTCCCGGCGACCGCGCCGACGCCCCAGGCGCCCATGAACGCACCGGCGAGACGCGGGTCGGCGCCGTAGTGGGTCACGACGAGCACGGGTATCGCGACGAAGAGGACCGAGAATGACGCGTCGCCGACGACGATCGCCGTCGTCCAGCCGCGCATGAGCGGGTCGCGGAGGAGATAGCGGACGCCTGCGAGGAGCCCGCCTGCCGAGCCGTCATCCTCTCGCGCGGCACGGCTGACCGGCACGAACAGAGTCACCAGCACGAAGGCCACGACATAGGTGGCGGCGTCGACGACGAGCACGATCGGCGCGCCGACGGAGGCGATCAGGACGCCGCCGAGCGCCGGCCCGAAAAGCATTGTGACCCGCGTTGCGCCCTGCAGCAGCGCGTTCGCCCGCTCGACGGACGCCTCCTCCTCGTCGAGGGTCTCCGCGACGACGACGCGCTGTGCGGCCGGGTACGGCGTGCCGGCTGCGCCGAAGGCGAAGGCGAGGAGAGCCAGCACCGGCAGCGTCAAGTCGCCGCTCCAGTGCAGCAGGGGCACGAGCAGCATCAGCGGTGCGCGGACGGCGTCGCAGACGCGCATCGTCCGCTGCGCGCCGAGCCGCTGGAGCAGCGAGCCGCTCGGGATACCGAACACCGCGTACCCGGCGGCCTCCGCGGCGACCACGAGCGCCATCTGCTTCGAGCCGGAGGTGACGAGGACGAACCACGGCAGGGCCAGCCAGGTCATCTGCGAGCCGGTGGTGGACAGAACCTCCGCGGTGAGGAGCGCCGCGATCGGCCGGCTGCGCAGGACCGAAGCCCGGGTCTTGACCCCGTCCTCGGGCATCAGGCGGCCCGGAACACGCGCACGTCGCCGCTGACGGTGCGGCCGCGCAGGACGACCGTGGGAGCGGCTGCGGACTCGTCCGCGGGCGGCTCGCTCGCGAGCGGCACCTCGGAGGTGAGGTCCCCGGACGTCGAACCGGCGTCGACGTCGAGGAGCGACCCGGAAGCGATCCCGATCTCGATGTCGCCGGACACGCTGCTGAAGCGGACGTCGCCGGCGGTGACGGCCTCCACGCGGATGTCGCCCGACACCGACTTCGTGTCGACCGAGCCGGCGACGGCGCGGGCGCGGATGTCGCCGGACACGCACTGCACCGACAGGTCGCCGTCGACGCGCTCGAGCTCGACGTCCCCGCTGACGGTCCTGACCGTCGCGTCGCCGGCGAGCGCTCCGCGCAGGTGGAGATCGCCGGAGGCGGAGTTGAGCTCGAGCGCGCCGAGGTGCCCGGCGAGCTGGGTGTCCGCCGAAGCCGTCTTGACCTTCACGGACCCGCCGTGCGGCACGCGGGCCTCGACGCGCAGGCCCTCGCTGCCGAAGACGAGCCCGCCGATCGAGAAGCCCGAGCCGGAGAAGGAGATTCCGAACTTGCTCTTGTCGCGCAGGCTGACCGTGACGCGCTCCCCGTCCTGGCGGACCTCGACGTGCTCGAGCATCCGCTCGTCGCCCATGACGGCCACGTACGTCTCCTCGCCGTCGGCCGACGAGACGTCGATGTTGCCGCTCGGGACCGAGACCTCGAGCGCGGCGGGCAGCGGAGTGTGGAAGGTGTGCTCCAGCATGGTCAGGCCTCCAGGCGGGCTGCCGCGCGCTTGACGCGGAGCCGGATCTCGTTGGACCGGGGAAGCGGGCGCCGGTCGGGATGCGGCAGGCGCTCGGGCTTGCCGTAGTAGTCGGGGAGGAGGTGCTCGGGGAACATGGCTACTCCTTTCAGCTGCGCCCGTAGCCGGTGAGTCGGTTGCGGCTGCCGGACGAGATGGAACGGCGCGGCTCGAGGGCGCGCTGGAGCGCCTGGACGAGCCACGTGTTGACGGATGCGCCCTCGCGGGCCGCTGCGGCTTCGACCCGCTGCTTGAGGCTGTCGGGCAGCCGGAGCGTGATGCGGGCGGAGAACGCCTCGTCGACCGGTTCCGGGACGCTGCCGTCCTCGCGGACGAGCACGAGCTCCGGATCGCGGCCTGCGATCCGCACTTCGACATGCGCCTCGTCGAGCTGGGCGTTCAGCTCGAGCGCGGCTTCGGCGAGGACGTCCTGGATCTGCCGGCCGAGGGACGCCTCGAGCGCCACCGAGAGGATGTCCGCTGCACGCGACGTCGTCTCGTCGCCGAGGGATGCGACGCGTACGAGGTCCTCCCGGAGCGCCTGGATGTGACCGTCGATCTGCATGGCTGCAGTATGACATCATCGTGCTGTCATTGTCAAGTCGAATTGACGCCATACTGACGACGGCCCGCCGAAGCGGGCCGTCGAATGGCTTGATCAGGCGGGATCCGGCTAGTAGACGCCGCAGAAGCGGGCGGTGTTGGGCCACGGCGAGAAGCCGCGCGAGTGCGCAGCCCGCACCGCGACCCAGATTTGCTCGAGCGGGCTCCAGTGGTCGGCCGTTCCCTTGTGCCGCAGGAGCCAGCCGCCGTACGCCGCCTGAAAGCCGAGGTCCATCTGGAGACCGCCCCAGTACGGGCCGCCGGAGTCCGTCCAGCTGCCCTCGTAGCGGTGGATGCACATCCAGGCCCGGAGATGGGGCGGATGGTTCGCCCGCCACCAGGCCGCGTGCTCGCGATGGCGCCAGGTCCGCGCGAGCACGCGGAGGCTCGCCAGCGAGCGTGCTGCCGGCGTGCGCCTTCTGCTGCTGCTCACGGGCCCGCCGTGTACCACGGCCAGCCAGCGCCGGGTGCCGGCACGATAGTTGCGGATGTGGCGGCTCCAGTAGGCCGCGGCCCGCGCCTCCGCCCGGCGTGCCGCCGTGGCGGCTTGTGTCGTGCCGACGGTCGTCGACGCCGCGGGCGTCGTCCCGCTCGTCGTGTTACCGGAGCCGCCGGCTTTTCCGGCGGCTGCCGCCGCAGTGGTCATGCCTGCGAACGCGAGCAGAAGCCCGCAGGCAAGGATGGAGCGCCGCAATTCTTACCCCCTCGAGGTCGATTGCAAGTCGGAGGCCGAGCGGGCGGGAAGGCGCCCTTTGGCAAGCACCGCTCGGCGCGGCTTATGCGATCGTTGAGCCGAGGGTAGCTACAGAGCGCACGTTAGTGCGCCGTCGAGGCAACGCTTGTGACTCAATTAGGGGCTATTTTCGGCCGAAAACCCGGCCGGATGTGCGCAGGAACGACGAATCCTCCATAAAGCAGCAACGCCCCCACGGCGATTCCGATCGCGCTCCCCGCGGCTCCCAGGCCCGCGAGGGCGCTACCCGCCGCTGCTGCGGCGATTCCCCCGATGATCAGCGCGTTCCCGAGTGGACGGCGCCTGAAGGAACGCAGCGCGAAGAAGACGACCGCGAGCGTGCCGACGACGTTCGCGACGATCGCCAGCAGCCGCGCTGGGAGGAATGCGAGGTGATCCTGCGCGTGCGGGATCCCGTGGGCGGCGAACGCACCGTGCACCGGGACCGCGAGCGCGACGCCGACGGCGAGCCCCGCGTAGACGAGCGCCACCGGTCCGGCCCTACGGCGGCCGGCGAGGAGCAGCGAGCCGGCGCCGAGCAGCGGCGCCGTGAGCAGCGCGCCGGCGGCGTAGTAGACGCGGAAGGCGCGGTCGTCCCAGCCGGCGGCCTCGCCCCAGGCGATCGCTGCCGCGGCGATCGCGTAGGCGCCGAGCCCGGCCGCCCAGGCGAGCAGCTCCGGGCGCCGGCTCGCCCGGTAGCGGGCCGCGAGGAGGCCGGTGAGCCGGAGCGTGAGCAGGGCCGCCGCGAAGGCAACGAGCGCGTCCACGGCCGTAGAGTAGGCGTGTGGGCGAGGAGGGGACGTTCAGGCGCGAGCTGGCCGCGCTCGTGCGGGAGCTGCTGAACGAATCCAGTCGCGAGGGCAACCCGATCAGTACGCCGATTCGGAAGCACCTCGGCCTGGCGGACGAGGACCTCGCCGTGCACGCCGAGGAGCTCTCCGACTTCGAGCTGCCGAACCTCCAGGTGGCGCTCGACGCCGCGCTCGCCCGGCCCGGCTGGGACGGCCGCGTGGTGGGCCTGGCCGGCCAGAGCCGGCATTTCTCGGGCATCGGCCTCGGCGACCTGATGGTGAACGAGCATCTGAGCGTCGGCCCGCCGGAGTACGTCAACATGCCGGTCGGGCCCGGCCGGACGCTGCCCTGCCTCGTATGGGCCGTCCTGCTCGTGACCGCGCCCGAGGGGCGGTTCGTCGTCTTCGTTCAGCGCGGCGAGGCACACGGCCCGATGCAGGGGAAGCTCACGGTTCAGGTGGCCGCGCGAGATCCGGAGGTGGCCTCGCGATTCCTTGCCGACCTACGGCGTCTGATGGAAGAGCTCGACGTCTTCCGCGGCCAGCTACTGACGATCGAGGCCGACCGAACGGGAGCGCGGAAGGTCGTCTTCCTCGAGCGCCCGGACATGGACGCGTCCGAGCTCGTCCTGCCCGAAGGGCTGCTGGAGCGAATCGTTCGTCACGTCGTCGGTCCGACACGTCACAGGGAAGAGCTTCTCGCGAAAGGTCGCCACCTCGCGCGGGGCCTTCTCCTCTGGGGGCCTCCCGGCACCGGCAAGACGCACACCGTCCGCTATCTCACAGGGCTGCTCACGGATGCGACCGTGGTCGTCCTCTCGGGGCCGAGCCTAGGTCTGGTCGGAGCCTTCGGCAACCTGGCGCGCCGTCTCGCTCCCGCCGTGGTCGTGCTCGAGGACGTCGACCTCGTCGCCCAGGAGCGGTCCTTCGGCCCGTTCGGCTCCAGTCCGCTCCTGTTCGAGCTGATGAACGAGATGAGCGGGCTCGCTCCCGACGCCGACGTCGCCTTCGTCCTGACGACGAACCGGCCGGACGCGCTCGAGCCGGCGCTGGCGGCGCGACCGGGGAGAGTCGACCTGGCGCTCGAGATCCCGCTTCCGGCGGCGTCCGAGCGGCGGCGGCTGCTCGAGCTGTACGGGCGGGGCCTCGACCTCGACCCGGCCGTGCTCGAGACGGCCGTCGGCCGTACCGAAGGAGCGACCGCGTCCTTCTTCCGCGAGCTGCTGCGCAAGGCGTCCCTCGCCGCCCTGGAAGCGCAGCGGGAGAGCGTCGGTGCCGAGGAAATCGACGGCGCGCTCGACGAGTTGCTCCACGAGACGGCTTCGCTCACCCGCGTCCTCCTCGGGAGCGAGGCCCCCGGCGAGGCTACGCCGCACGACTGGCTGCAGGGAATGGCCGGCCGTGGCTGGACCGGAGTCGCCACCCACGAGACCTCCGGCTAACCTCGGCGACGTGGTGACGCGGTGAAGCGGTACCTCATGACGCCGGGGCCGACGCCCGTGCCGCCGGAGGTTCTCGCGGCCGTCGGCGCGCCGGTCGTCCACCACCGCAGCCCGGACTTCGTCCCGGTCTACGAGCGGGTGCTCGGCCGTCTGCGCGACGTGTGCCGCACCGAGAGCGACGTGCTCCTGTTCGGCGCCTCGGGCACCGGAGCCTTCGAGTCCGCGGTGGCGAACCTCGTGACGCCGGGGGAGCCGCAGCTCGTGGTCTCCGCGGGCAGCTTCGGCGAGCGCTGGGTCTCGATGATCACCGCGTACGGCGCAGAGGTCGATGTGCTCCGTTACGCGTGGGGAGAGACGCCCGACGCCGATGACCTCCGGGCGCGCCTGGGCGAGCGGGCGGCGAAGGCCGTCTGGCTCGTCCAGTCCGAGACGTCGACCGGGGTCGTCGCCGACGTCCGATCGCTCGCGGCGGCTGCGAAGGAGGCAGGTGCTCTCGTCGTCGTCGACGCCGTCTCGAGCCTCGGCGCCGTGCCGTGCGAGACCGACGCCTGGGGCCTCGACGTCGTCGTCTCGGGCTCGCAGAAGGCGCTCATGACGCCGCCCGGGCTCGGCCTCGCCGCCGTCTCGGAGGCAGCCTTCGCCGCGCGCGGCTCGTCGCCGCGCTTCTACCTCGACTGGGAGCGCACGCGCACGGCACAGCAGAAGCTCGATGCGCCGTTCACGCCGCCCGTCTCGCTCGTCGCGGGGCTCGACGTGGCCCTCGGGCTGCTGCTCGACGAGGGGTTGGAGGCCGCCTTCGAGCGCCACGTCCGGCTCGGCCGGGCCGCGCGCGCCGGCGTCAAGTCGCTCGGGCTGGAGCTCTTCTCCCCGGACGAGGACCGGAGCGCCGTCGTGACCGCCGTCCGTGCGCCGGCCGGCATCGACTCGGGCGACGTCGTCAAGGGTCTCCGCGACCGCTTCGGAATCACCATCGCGAACGGCCAGGGCGAGCTGAAAGGAAAGATCTTCCGCCTCGGGCACATCGGTTGGTTCGACGTGTTCGACATCACGACCCAGATCGCCGCGGTCGAGCTCGTCCTCGCCGATCTCGGCGCCGGCGTCGAGCGCGGCGTGGCCGTCACGGCGGCGCTCGAAGCCTTCGGCGCCGAGCTCTCCCGCACGTGACTCCGCGCGTCCTGGTACGGGAGGAGATCGCCGACGCCGGCGTCGAGCTCCTCCGCTCGCGCTTCGACGTGGACGTCGACCGCGACAGCGCGCTCGACGAGATCATCGGCGGCTACGACGCGATCGTCGTCCGGTCGCAGACGAAGCTCGACGCCGGGCTGATCGAGCGGGCGGACCGGCTCAAGGTGATCGGACGGGCCGGCGTCGGCGTCGACAACGTCGACGTCGAGGCGGCCACGCGGCGCGGGATCGTGGTCGCGAACGCTCCGGAGTCCACGGTCGTCTCGGCGGCCGAGCACACGATCGGGCTCCTCGTCGCGCTCGCCCGCAACATCCCGCAGGCGCACGCCGCGCTCAAGCAGGGCCGCTGGGAGCGAAGCTCGTGGGGCGGAATCGAGCTCGCGGGCAAGACGCTCGGCGTGCTCGGCTTCGGCCGGATCGGCCAGCAGGTGGCGCGGAGGGCGCTCGGCCTCGGGATGCGCGTCGTCGCCTGCGACCCGTACGTCGCCGCCGACCGCTTCCGCGAGCTCGGCGCCGAGCGGGCCGAGACGCCGGAGGACGTGTACGCAGTCGCGGACTTCCTCACGCTGCACCTCCCGCTCACGCCCGAGACGCGCGGCTCCGTCGGCGCGGCCGCGTTCGAGGCGATGCGCCCCGGTGTCCGGATCGTGAACGCGGCGCGCGGCGAGCTCCTCGACGAGGACGCGCTGCTCGAGGCGCTCCGCTCCGGCCGCGTCGCCGGCGCTGCGCTCGACGTCTTCGGGCAGGAGCCCTACTCGGGGCCGCTCCTCGAGCTCGACAGCGTCGTCGCGACGCCGCACCTCGCGGCCTCCACCGGCGAGGCTCAGGACCGAGCGGGCGTGATCGTGGCCGAGCAGGTCGCCGCCGCGCTCGAGGGCGGGCTCGTGACGAACGCCGTCAACATCCCGGTGATCGGCGCCGACGACCTGCAGGTGCTCGGGCCGTACGTGCCGCTCGCGGCGCGGCTCGGGCGCATCGCGATGGAGCTCGCCGACGGCGTCGCCGAGGAGATCGCGATCACGGTCTACGGCGGGCTTGCCGAGTACGACGCGCGCCTGCTCACGGTGGCGGCGCTCAACGGCGCCTTCCAGGGGCGCGCCGACCGGCCGGTGAACTACGTCAACGCGCCGCTCATCGCGGCCGAGCGCGGCATCGAGGTGCGCGAGGAGCGCTCGCGGACGGCGCGCGACTATACGAACCTCGTTCGCGTCGAGCTGCGGAACGGCAAGTCGCGGATCCGCGTCGCCGGCACCACGATCGGCAGCGACAACCGGCCGTGGCTGGTCAACATCCTCGGCTTCGAGATCGAGCTCGAGCTCGCGCCGCTGTTCGTGCTCTGCCGCTACGACGACGTGCCCGGCGTCATCGGGCGCGTGGGGACGAAGTTCGGCGAGATGGGCGTCAACATCGCCGGCATGACCGTCTCGCGCAGCCGGCGCGGCGGCAAGGCGCTCATGGTGCTCACGGTCGACACGCCGCCGCCGGCCGAGCTCGTCGAGTGGCTGCGCGGGGAGGGCTTCGACGACGCCCGGGTGCTCGAGCTCGGGCCGGTCTTCGGCTAGCCCTGCGACTCGCTCGGTGCGGGCCGGGTGCGCCGGTCGAGGCGGATGACGATCCGGCGCACGCACGCCTGAACCTTGTCGACGATCCGGTAGCCGCCGCGGTCCGAGACCACCTGCTCGATGTCCGTCTGCTCGTGCCCGGGGGCGACGAGGAACGTCGTCGGCCGGGCGCGCACGTCCTCGTACTCGGCCAGGCTGGCGGTGACGCGATGCGTGCAGCTCGCGTCGGAGCACTCGCAGACGAACTCGGTGTGCTCGGCGTCGAAGCGCTCCGCACTCTCGGCTATTCGCTCGTTCACGTCCCGGAAGAGCGCCTCGGTCGTGGCGCGTCGCTCGTGCTCGCTCACGGTCGTCTCCCTTCGACTGCGTGCTGACTCTGGGTTCAAACGATGGAGCCGCTCGGCCGGTTTCGCGCCCGGTACGGTGCGCTCGTGGAGCGCTGGCCGGAGCCCGTAGCGCGCGTCGCCGACGTGCTGAAGCGCTCGGGAGTGGACTCCCGCGTCGAGGAGTTCCCCGAGGGGACGCCGACGGCGAGCGCCGCGGCGAAGGCCGTCGGCGCGTCGCGGGCGCAGATCGTGAAGTCGCTGCTCTTCGTCTGCGACGGCCGGCCTACGCTCGCGCTCGTCCCGGGTGACCGGCGCGCGGACGAGACGAAGGTCGCGGCCGCCGTGGGCGCGCGGGGTGCCCGGGTGGCGCGGCACGACGAGGTCGTGGCGGCGACCGGCTTCGAGCCGGGCGGGGTGGCGCCGTTCCCCGCTCCCGGGGTCTCGCAGGTGCTGATGGCTCGGGAGCTCCTCGCCCACGAGCGCGTGTGGATCGGCGCCGGCTCGGAGCGCCACATGGCCGGCCTCGCGCCCGCCGACCTGCAGCGCCTCGCACAGGCCGGCGTCGCCGACCTTTCCTAGCTCCGGGGTACGATTCGGTTCGCCAGCACCCCGACCCGAAGGGACGAGCCGCAGATGCGCGAGACCAAGAAGATCTGGATGAACGGTGAGCTGGTCGACTGGGCGGACGCGACCATCCACATCGGCACGCACGCGCTGCACTACGGCTCGGGCGTGTTCGAGGGGATCCGTGCCTACGAGACCGAGCGAGGCACGTCGATCTTCCGTCTGACCGACCACCTCGAGCGGCTGCAGCGCTCGGCCCAGCTCCTCTACATGGAGCTGCCGTACTCGGTCGACGAGCTGAAGGCGGCCACCTGGGATCTGGTCGGCGCCAACGAGCTGCCGTCCTGCTACGTGCGACCGATTGCCTTCGTCGGCTACGGGGAGCTCGGCGTATCGGCGGTCGGCAACCCCATCGACGTCGCGATCATGTCGTGGCCGTGGGGCGCCTATCTCGGCGAGGAGGGACAGCGGAACGGGATCCGCGCGAAGGTCTCGAGCTGGCAGCGCGTCGGCGCGAACGTCATCCCGCACGTCGCGAAGGCCACCGGCGTCTACCTCAACTCGATGCTCGCGGTCGGCGAGGCGAACCGCGCGGGCTACGACGAGGCGATCCTGCTCACCCCCGACGGCTACGTGGCCGACGGCTCGGGCGAGAGCATCTTCCTCGTCCGCGACGGCGTCATCTACACGCCGGATCTCGCCGCCTCGATCCTCGTCGGGATCACGCGCGACACCGTGATCCAGATCGCGCAGGATCTCGGCCACCGCGTGATCGAGAAGCCGCTCATTCGCACCGACCTCTATCTCGCGGACGAGGTGTTCATGGTCGGGACGGCCGCCGAGGTCACGCCGATCCGCGAGGTCGACGACCAGGTGATCGGCCCGCCCGGCCCGGTGACGCACGAGATCCAGGAGGCGTACCTCGCCACCGTGCACGGGCGCAGTGACCGCTGGAGCCAGTGGCTCGAGTTCGCACCCGCGGCGAATCACGCCGAACAGGCGTGAAGCAGGAGGTGCAGTCGGTCCCGCTCTCGGGGCCGTACATCGGCGAACGGGAGGAGGAGCTCGTCCTCGAGATCCTGCGGTCGGGCCGGCTCTCGCTCGGCCCGACGATCGCCCGCTTCGAGGAGCTCCTCGCCGAGCGGGTCGGCGCGCCGTACGCGGCGGCCGTCTCCTCGGGCACGACCGGCTTGCACCTGCTCTGCATCTCCGCCGGCATCGGCCCCGGCGACGAGGTGATCACGTCGCCGTACTCGTTCGCGGCGAGCGCCAACTGCTTCGTGTACGAGGGCGGGACGCCGGTCTTCGCGGACATCGACCCGCGCACGCTGAACCTCGATCCCGCGGCGGTCGAGGCGGCCGTGACCGAGCGGACGAAGGCGATCGTCGCGGTCGACATCTACGGCTACCCGTGCGAGCACGACGAGCTGCGGGCGATCGCCGACCGCCACGGCCTCGTCCTGATCGAGGACTCCTGCGAGGCCCTCGGCGCCGGGTACCGCGGCGCGCCGGTCGGCTCCCGCGGCACCTCGTGCGTCTTCGCCTTCTACCCGAACAAGCAGATCACGACGGGCGAGGGCGGCATGGTGACGACGCACTCGGAGGAGGAGTGGCACCTGATCCGCTCCCTCCGCAACCAGGGCCGGCCCGAGCCCGGCGGCTGGCTCGAGCACGTCCGCCTCGGCTTCAACTACCGGCTCAGCGACATCGCGGCCGCGCTCGGCATCGGCCAGCTCGAGCGGCTCGACGAGATCCTCACGCTCCGCTCGCGGGCGGCGGCCCGCTACGGCGACCTCCTGCAGGGGCTGGACCTGGAGCTGCCCTGCGCCGACGACGCCGACCACCGCCGTTCCTGGTTCGTCTACGTGGTGCTCTTCCGCGACCACGCGACGCGCGAGCGCGTGGTCGCGACCTTCGAGCAGGAAGGGATCGGCTCCAACCGCTACCTCCCGTCGATCCACCTGCAGCCGTACATGCGCGAGCGCTACGGCTTCGAGGACGGGCTCTGCCCGGTGTCCGAGGACGTCAGCTCGCGCTCGCTCGCGCTGCCGTTCTTCACCGGGATCGAGGCGGCCGCCCAGGAGCGCGTGGCCGAGGTTCTCGTCTCCGCCCTCTGACGTCGGCACGGTGAATCTGCAGAGCCTTGACCGTGCGGAGCCGTTCGCGACGAAGGACGGCTCGACGATTCGCGAGCTCCACCACACGTCGGTGCAGAGCCTCGCAGAGGCGCTGCTCGAGCCCGGCCAGGCGACGCAGCGCCACTACCACGCGCGGACCGAGGAGATCTATCTCGTCACGAAGGGCTCGGGCGAGCTCGAGGTCGACGGCGAGACCCGCCGCGTGCGGCCCGGCGACGCGATCCTCATCCCGCCCGGCGCGTGGCACACGCTCGAGAACGACGGCACGAGCGAGCTGACCATCCTCTGCATGTGCGCGCCGCCGTACTCCCACGAGGACACGCACTTTCAGTAGTAGAGCCTTCGAGTAGCGCTGCACCGCGTGCGATGATCCGGGGATGGCGGACGGCGCAACGCGGATGGTCTTTCTCGGCTTCGGCAAGTGGGCCCGCGCCGACCGCATCTACGCGCTCGAGCCGATCACGGGCGACGAGCGCGGCGGCGGCCGGCGCACGCGCGTCTGGATCGACGGCATCGCCGAGCCTATCCTCGCCGGCCGCACCGAGCGGACGATCCTCCACGACATGGGCCAGGACTCGGCCGCGGCGGTTGCGGTGCTCGACGACGCGCTCGACCTGGCGCAGCGGGTCTCGAAGGCGGTCGACGAGGGCTCGTTCGACGTTCGCGACCTCGGGCGGCGCGCGAAGCGCGTGCTCGAGAAGACGGCCACGCCGGCCGAGCCGGAACAGCTCTTCTAGCTCATAGGTGGCGGGGAAGCGGCTCACGCGCGAGTTCTTCGCGCTCTCGGTGCACGAGGTCGCGCCCGAGCTGATCGGCGCGACGCTGCTCGTGGACGGGGTCGGCGGCAGGATCGTCGAGGTCGAGGCGTACGACCAGGACGACCCCGCGAGTCACGGCTTTCGCGGGCGCACCGCGCGCACCGCGGCGATGTTCGGGCCGCCCGGTCACGCGTACGTCTACCGCTCGTACGGGATCCACTGGTGCCTCAATCTCGTCTGCGCCGAGCCCGACCGGGCGGAGGCTGCGCTCGTGCGGGCCCTCGAGCCGACGCGCGGGCTCGAGCAGATGCGCGAGCGCCGCGGGGTCGAGCCGGAGCGCTCGCTGTGCTCGGGGCCGGGGAAGCTGTGCCAGGCGCTGGGCATCACGCGTGTCCTCGACGGCCTGCCGCTCGACGAACCGCCGTTCGAGCTGCTCGCGCGGGAGGAGGAGCCGCCGCTCGCGATGGGGCCGCGGATCGGGATCACCCGCGCGGTGGAGCATCCGTGGCGCTACGGCCTCGCCGGCTCGCCGTTCCTCTCGCGGCGCTTCTAGGATCACCCCGTGCCGCTCGCAGAGCTCACCCGCAACGCCGTCGACGTCCTGCCGCGCGGCGCTCTCGAGGAGAAGCTGAAGCTCGGCCGGCCGCTGCGCGTGAAGCTCGGCATCGACGTCACCTCGCCCGACATCCACATCGGCCGCGGCATCCCGCTGCAACGCATGCGCGCCTTCCAGGACGAGGGCCACAAGGCGGTCTTCATCGTCGGCGACTACACGACGCGCATCGGCGATCCGTCCGGCCGCTCGAGTGAGCGCCCGATCCTCTCCGACGAGGAGATCGACGCCAACGCGCAGCGCTACCTCGAGCAGGCGAAGGTCATCCTGCGCGACGACCCGGAGCTGCTGGAGGTGCGGTACAACGGCGAGTGGCTCTCGAAGCTCACGTACGCCGACGTCGTGCGGCTGGGGCGGATCGTCACCGTGGCCCGGATGCTCGAGCGCGACGACTTCGAGAAGCGCTACCGGGCCGGCGAGCCGATCTCGATCTCGGAGCTCCTCTATCCGCTGATGCAGGCCTACGACTCGGTGGCGATCGAGGCTGACGTCGAGCTCGGCGGCACCGACCAGCTGTACAACCTCCTCGCCGGACGCGAGATCATGGCGGCGTACGGGCTCGACCCGCAGGTCGTGCTGACGACACCGCTCCTCCTCTCCTGGGACGGCGAGAAGATGAGCTCGTCGGTCGGCAACAACGTCCCGCTCACGGCGCCACCCGACGAGATGTTCGGGCGCACGATGCGAATCCCCGACTCGCAGCTCGAGGAGTGGTGGACGCTCGTCGCCGAGCGGCCCGTTCCGGCGGGCGATCCGATGCAGGCGAAGCTCGAGCTGGCGCGCCTCATCGTCGCGCGCTCGCACGGGGAGGAGGCGGCCGCGGCGGCCGCCGAGCATTTCCGGCGCGTCGTGCAGGAAGGACGTGCACCGGAGGAAGTCTTCACCCTTCGTTTACCCGACAACGATCCGGTCTATCTCCCATCCGTACTCAAGACACAGTTCGAGCAGACCACCAGTCACTGGCGGCGCGTCATCGATCAGGGAGGGGTGACGCTGGACGGTCGACCAGTCACGACATACGAGGTTTCGTGGGCCGAACTCGAGGGAGCTGTGCTGCAAGCGGGCAAACGCCGTTTCCTTCGACTCGTACGTGGTTGACAGGAACTGGGGCGTTGCTACACTTCCCCGGCTGCCCGAGAGGGCGGCTTGGAAAAGTCCCTGCAAGCGACTGAAAACGGAGACCTCAGGAGGATTCCCCGCAAGAGGAAGTCCAGCAAGTCCCGAGGCCTCTGGCGCGTGTCGAGGCCTTTTTCATGCCGTCCCGAAGGCTCGGTCCTTGAAAACTCAACAGCGTGCGTTTACGTCGAGACCGGATCGTTCGCGATCCGGTTGAGAACAAACCCTGTCTGGTTCTCCTGCGGGAGGACCGACTTTGAGCACAAGCTCAAGGTGACGAATTGCCGGCCGTTGGCTTAGGTCAACACCAGGCCGGCGAACATTCTTCACGGAGAGTTTGATCCTGGCTCAGGACGAACGCTGGCGGCGCGCTTAACACATGCAAGTCGAGCGAGAACCAGGGCTTCGGCCCTGGGGACAGCGGCGAACGGGTGAGTAACACGTGGGTAATCAACCCTCGACATCGGGATAGCCCGGGGAAACCCGGATTAATACCGAATGCTCCGTCTGGCCCTCGGGCCGGCCGGAAAAGGTAGCTTCGGCCTCCGGTCGGGGACGAGCCCGCGGCGGATTAGCTTGTTGGTGGGGTAAAGGCCCACCAAGGCGACGATCCGTAGCTGGTCTGAGAGGACGATCAGCCACACTGGGACTGAGACACGGCCCAGACTCCTACGGGAGGCAGCAGTGGGGAATCTTGCGCAAT
>DASSZE010000028.1:0-14153 GCA_035713675.1 Gaiellaceae bacterium
CGTCGCGGCCGGCCACCTCACGTGCCTCGCGTGCGATGCGCACCGCCGCGGCGTTGATCGACTCGACCTCGTCGCCGAGGAACCGCCCCGCGAGCTTGGAACGGTTCGCGCCGAAGCTGTTCGTCTCGATCAGCTCCGCGCCGGCCCTGATGTAGCCGAGATGCACCTCGAGGACGCTCTCGGGTGCGCGAAGGTTCGCCTCCTCGGGGCAGCGCAGGTCGGGCACCGCGCTCGACAGCAGCGCGCCCATCCCGCCGTCCGCCACGACCGGAGGGCCGTGGAGTAGCCGTTCGAGGAAGCGGGTCATCCGTCGGCGTGGACGGTGCGGCCCTCCATCCCGCCGGCCACCGTCACGAGCTCGCCGGTGACGTGGCCCGAGATCTCGTCGGAGGCGAGCACGACGACCGCGCGCGCGATGTCCTCCGCGAGGGCGACCTTGCGCAGCGCCATCGTCCGGCTGATGCGGTCCACGAGCTCCTCGTCGAGCTCGCCGCGCGTCATCGGCGAATACGTCCAGCCGGGCGCGACGGCGTTCACCCGGCCGCGAGGCGCGATCCGGACGATCTCGTTCTTCAGGCTGAGCAGCAGACCGACCTGGATCGCGGCCTTCGCGGCGGCGTAGTCGGAGTGGCCGGCCTCGCCGAAGCGACCCGCGGTCGAGCCGACGAGGACGAGGTTGCCGTGGCCGCTTTGCTCGACGTGGCGAAGGAACCCGCGCGCGGTGAGGAACGTCGCCGTGAGGTTCGTGCGCAGCGTCGTCTCCCAGCGCTCGAGCGGCAGCTGCCAGGCCGGCTCGTCCGCGCGCGGCCAGAAGCCGGCGACCGCGGCGCAGACCTCGACGTCGCCCGCCCGCGTGAACAGCTCGTCCACCTGCGCCTCGTCGGTGAGATCCGCCTGGATCGCCGCGCCGCCCACCTCGGCTGCGAGCCCCTCCGCCCGTTCGGCGCTCGTGTTGTAGTGGACGACGACCCGCGCGCCCTCGGCCGCGAACGCGCGCACGCACGCCGAGCCGATACCCCCGGCCCCGCCGGTCACGAGAACGCCCTTCCCGGCCAGTCCCGTCTCCACGGACTGACGTTATCGTCCCGCCGTGCGCGTTCACATCATCAGCGACATGGAGGGCGTCGCCGGGGTCGTCAAGTGGCAGCAGGTCTCCGGCGGCGAGAAGCTCTACGACGAGGGACGCGTCCTCTACACCGAGGAGATCAACGCAGCCGTGCGTGGCGCCAAGGCGGCGGGCGCGACCGAGATCGTCGTCATGGACAACCACGGCGCGGGCGGGCCCTACAGCTTCAACTCGCTGCTGCCCGAGCTGCTCGACCCCGCGTGCCAGTACGTCGTGCAGGAGGAGTGGACGGAGTACACCGGCTTCCTCGAGGCCGGCTGCGACGCGTGCCTCCTCGTCGGGATGCACGCGATGGCGGGCACGGCCGACGGGGTTCTCTCGCACACGGTCTCGGGGCAGGCGTGGCAGAACCTCCGCTTCAACGGGACGCTCGTCGGCGAGACGGGGATCAACGCCGCAATCTGCGGCCACTGGGGCACACCGGTCGTGCTCGTGTCGGGCGACCGCGCGGTATGCCGCGAGGGGCGGGAGCTGCTCGGCGACGGGCTCACGACGGTCGAGGTGAAGGAAGGTCTGGGCCGCTTCAGCGCCCGCATGAAGACGCCCGCCGAGGCGCGTGAGCTGATCGAGGCCGGAGCGCGCGAGGCGCTCTCCGATCTCTCCGCCGTCGAGCCGTACGACCCGGGCAAGCCGTGCGAGATCGAGATCGAGTTCACGTCGCCCGACCGCCTGCAGGAGTACGCGCACCGCAAGGGCGTCGAGGTCACCGGCGGCCGCACGCTCGTCGCCCGCGGCGACGACTGGTGGTCGGCGTGGTCGGGCTTCTTCTTCTAGGTCGGCGCCTCAGGAAGGGCAGGCGGAGATCCACTCGATCGACGGCCCCGTTCCGCCCCAGGAATACGACTGGCCGCCGCAGGTGCCCATCCCGTCCCGTTCGAAGCTCGCGCCGTTCCAGCCCCAGAACGCGGCCGTCTGCGTGGAGTCCTTGCTCGCCGCCTCGGTCGAAGCTGCCACGGGGATCGCCCCGTCTCGCGTCACCACGAACTCCCAGGCGATCGCCTCGAACGGCGGATCGCTTGCGACCGGGAAGGTCCGCCCGTTGGGCCAGAGGGTCTCGTACGGCTGGTAGATCTGGACGCCGGTGAGGCCCGGCGGGCTCACCACGAGAACCTGCGCCACCGAGAAGGAGCCCTCCGAGCCGAGCGAGATCGAGCACCGGGCGTCCAGCGGCGGAGCGGCGCCGGCCGGCGGGTCGATCTGCCCGTACACCGCGACTCCCGGCGTCTGCGGACGGCAGTGATCGAGCAAGTGCCCCGCGGCCGCGACCGTGTCGGCGATCGCGGTCACGTCGTCGGGGGGAGGCCCCGGGGCCGTCACGCTCACAGGGATGGGCGGCAGCGCCTTGCCGAGGCACTCCGGTGTGATCCGGAGCGGGCCCCTCCATCGCACGGGGACGTCCTCGGACCCGAGGCTCCACGTGGCGTGGGGACGGAGCTTGCGCGGAATGGGCGGAGGGATTCCGGGGAAGTTCCGGTAGGGGGCGCTGCTGTCGTAGGTGGTGCCGTCGGCCGCGTGGATGACGACCCCGGCGGAGAAGACCCACAGCCGGAGCGCGGCCGGGCGCGCCGAGACGTTGCGGACGAAGAACGTGACGCTGACGCTTCGGCCCACTGCGACCTCGGACGCGACGGTGGCGGTGCAGAGGAGACGGCCGTGAGCGAGGAGACGGCTCGAGCTCGAAGTCGCAGCCGAGGCATCGGGCTCGAGGGGCCGCGCCGCGTAGGCCTGCGGCCCGCCGAGCGAGGTCTGCAGTCCGAGCGCGATCGCGACGAGGACGCCCACGCCCGCGAACGCTTTCACGTGCCGGACGATACGCCGTTCTCGGCGTCAGGTGGGCGCCGGCTCCACGATCCCGAGGCCCTCGACGAGCGTGAAGAAGGCACGCGCGAAGGGCGACGCCTCGCTGCGGGCGCGCACCTCGTCCCAGTGGATCTGCTCCCGCAGAGCCCGTGCATAGCTGAGCAGCTGGCCGAAATCGGGCTCCTGCTCGTTGAGCGCGAGGAGCTTGGTCGTCATCACGTCCTCGAGGGTGAAGACGTGGACGCGCACCGCCGCGACCTCGAGCAGCGGCGCCCGCTGGATCGTCTCGTCTGTGATCGGCCCGCCGGACGGCGCGAAGATGAGGTCGATCAGGGCGCCGTTCTCGTGCCACGCCTTGTAGAGCCAGCCCTCGGGCGGACGCTCGGTGCGCAGCCCCGCCTGCTCCATCGCGTCGAGCGCGGCGTCGGCGTCCTCCGGCTTGAGCATGAAGTCGACGTCGTGCTCGCTCTTCGGCCCGCCGCGCGCCCAGGCTGCGAGGCCGCCGCCCAGGACGAACGGGATCTCGTGGCGCTGCAGCGCTCCGGCGCCCGTCTTCATCGCGTCGAGCAGCTCCTCGAAGGTCGGCTCGGGCATCGTCGGGTCGTTTCCGGTTTGCCCGATCGCGCAACATGAGGCTCCGTGGTACGCGTTGCCGCAGCGGCCGACATCCATGCTTCCGAGGCCACCCGCGAACGGGTCGAGCGTGCGTTCGCGGATCTCGCCGGCGAGGCGGACCTCGTCCTCCTCGCGGGCGACCTGACGACGAGCGGCGAGCCGGATCAGGCCCAGGTGGTCGCCGACGCCGCGCGGCAGCTCGACGTCCCGGTCTTCGCCGTCCTCGGCAACCACGACCACCACGCGGAGCGGGTCGACGAGATCCGGGACGTGCTCGGCCGCGCGGGCGTGCGGACCCTCGACCGCGAGTGCGCGAGCTGCGACGTCGAGGGCCTCGAGGTCGGCGTCGTCGGGACGAAGGGCTTCGTCGGCGGCTTCCCCGGCTCGGCGCTGCCGGACTTCGGCGAGCCGCTGCTCCGCCGGGTCTACGCCGAGACGAGCGCCGAGGCCGAGGCGATCGCCCGCGGGCTGCAGGAGATCGTCCACTGCGACCTGCGGATCGTGCTTCTCCACTATGCGCCGGTCGTCGGCACGCTCGAGGGCGAGCCGCCCGGGATCCACACCTATCTCGGCTGCGAGCGGCTGGCGACCCCGATCGCGGAGAACGGCGCCGACCTCGTCCTGCACGGTCATGCCCACGCAGGCTCGTTCGAGGGCTGCATCGGCGACATCCCGGTCTACAACGTCGCCGTCCACGTGACCGGCCGCAACTTCTGGATCTTCGAGCTCGACGGCGGCGGGGTGCGTCGCGGCGGCGAGGTCGTCGAGGTTCGCGAGCCTCCCTCGTAGCTAGGTTGTGGGCGTGGAGGGTCGCGTCGTCCGCATCTCGATTGCGCCGGTGAAGGCGCTGCATCTCGTCAATCCGGACGAGGTGGAGGTCGGGCCTGCCGGGGTCGCCGGCGACAGGCGCTTCTGGCTCGTCGACCAGGACGGCAGGCTCGTCAACGACAAGCGGCGACCGCAGCTTCTGCGCGTCCATCCCACGTGGGACGAGGCGACCCGGCGGCTCGTGCTCGCCTTTCCCGACGGGAGCGAGGTGGACGGAATCGTCGAGCCCGGCGAGCCGGTCGAGGCGGAGATGTACGGGCAGCCGCATCCTTCGCGGGCGGTGCCCGGCCGCTGGCAGGAGGCGCTGTCGGACTACGCCGGGGAGCCGTTGACGCTGCTCTGGTCGGAACGCGGTGCGGTCGACCGGGGCGTGGGCGGCGGCGCGGTGACGCTGATCTCCCAGGGGTCGCTCGAGCGGCTACGCGAGGAGGCGGGCGTCGCCGAGCCGGTCGACGGCCGCCGGTTCCGGATGCTGTTCGAGATCGAGGGCGTCGAGCCGCATGGGGAGGACGAGTGGTTCGGCCGGCGTGTCGAGATCGGGGACGCCGTGGTCGCGATCGTCGGGGACGTCGGCCGCTGCGTCGTGACGAAGAAGAACCCGGACACCGGCGAGCACGATCTCGAGACGCTGGACACGCTCGCCGCGTACCGGCGGGAGGGACGGACCGAGCCGCTCCCGTTCGGCGTGCACGGCGCGGTCATCCAGCCCGGACGCGTCCGTGTCGGCGATCCGGTGCGCCCGGTGGTCCGCGAGACCGTCGAGACATAGCAGGGTGGCTATGCTCTCGTCATGGCGGCGAGAGCACGGAAGCAGGCTGCGGCGCCGGCGAAGGGACCGGTCGAGCGGCTGCACGAGCGGATCGTCGCGGGCGACCGCGGGTGGTTCTTCGCCCAGATCGCCGACCGCGTCGCCGAGCGGCGCGGCGCGATGGGCCTCTCGCAGCGCGAGCTCGCCGAGCTCTGCGGCACGACTCAGTCGGCGATCGCGCGTCTGGAGCGTGGCGGCCGCCCGCCGCGGATCGACACGCTCCTCCGCATCGCAGACGCGCTCGACTGCGAGCTCGTGGTCGAGCTCGAACCTCGCAAGTAACACAAAGCCACTAAGTTGGACGTGTCCCGGATCGTCGTCGCAGTGGCGGGCGACTCGATCTCGGCCGGCTCGCCGCTGTGGGATCCCGACGAGGCAGTTCGGGCGCGGATCGCCGCGCCGGACGAGCGCAGCTGGTGGCAGTTCTGGGCCGCGCACGCCGACCCGCGGCTCGAGTTCCGCACGAGCGCCGTCTACGGCGAGCGCACCGACCAGATCGCCCGGCGGCTGGATCTCGTCCTGCCCGGCGCCGACGTGCTCGTCGTCCAGGGCGGGATCAACGACGTCGTGCAGCGGCGTCCCGTCGTGGAGGCGGCCCGGAACCTCGAGGAGATGCTGGCGCGCGGCCGCGACGCCGGGATCGAGCTCGCCGTCGCCGACGTCCTGCCGTGGAACAACGGCGACGCGCGCTCGGCGGCCGACATCGAGCGGCTGAACGCGCTCATCCGGGGGCTCGCCGAGACAGCGGGTGCGATGCTCCTGCCGTTCCACGCCTCGCTGGTGGATCCCGCCGACCCGCGCCGGATGAGGGCGGGACTGACGGACGACGGCGACCATCCGTCCGTCGAAGGCCACCGAGTGCTCGGCGAGCGCGCGTTCCGGCTACCCAAGTAACACTGTGTTACAAGGAAGGACGGGCCTGGCTCACACGTCGAGCTCGAGCCCGTCGTAGGCGCGCTCGACGCCTTCCGGGAGCGGCAGCTCGTCCGGGCGGTGGATGATCACGAGCCGGCTCGCGCCCGCGGTCTCGTACGCCTCCTGCGCCTCGTCCCAGGTGAGATGCCCGCGGATTCCCTGCTCCGGCTGGGCCAGCGTCGCCTCGCATAGGAAGAGGTCGGCGTCGCGAGCGAGGTGGATCAGGCCGGGGCACGGCGCCGAGTCGGCGCTGTACGCGAGCGTTCGCTCGGCGTTCGCGACGCGGAGCCCGTAGCTCTCGAGCGCGTAATGAAGCATCCGATGGGCGACGAGCTCGAAGCCGGCCGCGCTGAACGGCGTCCTCTCCTCGTACTCGTGCACCTCGAAGAGCTCGAGGATCGCGTTCGCGTAGAGCACGGGATCCAGCCCGTGCAGCGTGTCGCGACCGCCGCGCGGCAGCCACAGCTCGGGCGCGGGCACCTCGCGGCCGGCGCCGAACAGGCCGCCGAAGGCCCAGGGCACGAGGTCTCCCCAGTGGTCGAGGTGGAAGTGGGTGATCACGATCGCGTCCACCCGCGGCCAGCCCTCGAGCCGGCGGAGCCGGGGCAGCACGCCGGGCCCGCAGTCGAGCAGGAGCCGCCGGCCGTCCTCCTCGACGAGGTAGCCCGACTGGGCGCCGCCGGGATTGGGCCATGCCGGCGAGCAGCCGACTACTTGAACGCGCATCCGCTTATCCTCGCTGCAAGCATCCGATTTCGCACGGGGAAGCGCTGCACGATATAACTGCGCCGATGAGCGTCTCGACCGACACCCTCAAAAAGGTGCCCCTCTTCGCGGGGCTCGACGACAAGGAGCTCAACCAGATCGCGAGCAGCATGCGCGAGCGCCGCTTCAGCGAAGGCGACACCCTGACGCAGGAGGGCTCGGGGGGCGCGGGGTTCTTCATCGTCGAGGAGGGCGAGGCGGAGGTGACGGTCGGCGGCGACGCCAAGGGAACCATCGGCCCCGGCGACTACTTCGGCGAGATCGCTCTGCTCAACGATTCGCCGCGCACCGCGACCCTCACGGCCCGCACGGACATGGTCTGTTACGGCATGACGCCGTGGGACTTCCGGCCGCTCGTCGAGAGCAACTCGACGATCGCCTGGAAGCTCCTGACCGCCATGTCCGAGAAGCTCCGCTGAGCGGCTAGCCGCGCACGCGACGGGCGCCGTAGTAGCTGGCGCCGTACCAGCCGTGCATCGTGGTGACCTGGACGGGGGCTCCGGAGTGGGGCGCATCGATGAAGCGGCCGCCGCCGGCGTAGATGCCGACATGGCTCGCACCCGCGAAGAAGACGAGGTCGCCCGGCTGCAGCCCCCGGCGCGAGACGCGATGTCCGAGACCCAGATCCGCCCAGCTCGAGTGCGGCAGCGCGATGCCGAAGTGGCCGTAGACGAAGCGGACGAGTCCGGAGCAGTCGAAGCCGGTGCGCGGCGACGTGCCGCCCCAGCTGTAGCGGACGCCGAGGAAGTGGCGCGCGTAGGACACGATCTCGCGGCCGAGCGTCTCGCGGGCCGGCGTCGCCGGGACGGCCAGTAGATGGCGCCTGCGCAGCGGCACCAGGTCGGCCAGCTTCATCGGAACGGCGGTTCCCGTCACCCCGTGGCCCGCCCGGCTCTGAAGCGGCCGCAGCAGCGCGAACACCAATGCGAGGGCGATGGCGAGCAGCAGTATGAGAAGGCGGATCGGCCGCAAGAGAATTCGTGAACTCCCGTCGATGGGCGCGGCCGTCGCATGGTGCGGCCGCTCGCTGTCGGCGTGGCCCGCACTTCAGCACACGCGGCGGAGGCCGGCATCACCCTTCCGGGGAGCGAACGTCAGCTTCTGTGAGGTTGACACAGGTTCGGCCAAAAGTCCTTACAGCTGGCGGTCCGCACGGCGGGACGCAGCGGCGCGGTACGCTCCGAGGCCGTGGCGGTCAGCTCATCCCTCAGCGCAACCGGCGTCCGGTGGAATCTCGGCGACCTCGAGCCCGACGCCGAACAGGGACGGCGGGAATGGGACGAGCTCCTCGCGCGCGCCCGCGACTTCGCGGAGCGGCGGCGCGGCACGGTCGGCTCCGGCGGGCCCGAGGAACTGCGGCAGCTCCTCGACGAGCTCGACGATCTCGCGCAGGACATCTCGCGCGTCCACTTCTACGCGACGGCCCGCGAGCACACCGAGGCGACGGACCCCGAGACGAACGACCTCGCGACGCTCGCGCGCGACCGGGCCGCCGACCTCGAGAGCCTCCTGCTCTTCGTCGAGCTCGAGTGGCTGGCGCTCGACGACGGCGAGGCGGAGTCGCTGCTCGCCGCGCCAGAGCTCGAGGGCTACGCGCACCGGCTACGGGTGGCCAGGGACGAGAAGCCCTACGTCCTCGCGGAGGGGGAGGAGCAGGCGCTCAACGTGCGCGCCCCCGCGCTCTCTGCCTGGTCGTCGCTCCACGGCCGCGAGCTCGCGACGCTGACCGTCGAGTTCGACGGCGGCGACGGGCCCGAGCCGCACACGATCGACCGGCTGCTCTCCTACGTCCACCATCCCGACCGCGAGGTCCGGCTGGCCGCGCTCGACGTCCTGTTCGGGGCTCTCGAGGGGCTGGGCGACGTGCAGGCAGCGTGCTACGACGCGATCGTCGGCGATCGGCTCGCCATCGATCGGCTCCGCGGGATCCCCGACGTGATGTGGCCCACGAACCAGCGCAACGAGCTCGATGGGGATGTGGTCGAGACGATGATGGCGGCGATCGAGGAGCACTACCCGCTCGCGCGCCGTTGGTTCTCGCGCAAGGCGGAGGTGCTCGGGCTCGACCGGCTGCAGCTCGCCGACCAGTACGCGCCCGTGGGCAGCGATCGCCGTGTGGAATGGCCGGAGGCGGTGGAGATGGTCGAGGGCTCGCTGCGCGACTTCGATCCGCGGCTGGCCGAGATCTTCCTCACCTGCCTCGGGCGCGGCCACGTCGACGCCGAGCCGCGGCCCGGCAAGGTCGGCGGCGCGTACTGCAACTCGGTTTCGAAGCGCGTCCTCCCGTTCGTCCTCCTCAACTACACCGACCAGCTCCGTGACGTCGTCACGCTCGCCCACGAGTTCGGCCATGCGGTGCACGGGACGCTCGCGCTCGAGCGGCAGGCGTACCGCTCGTACCACACCGGCCTCGCGCTGGCCGAGGTGCCCTCGACCTTCGCGCAGCTCCTCGCCGTCGAGCGGCTGATCGAGCGGGAGGATGATCGGGCGACGCGCGTGATGCTCCTCGCAGATCGCGCCGAGGGCGCGATGGCCTCGATCTTCCGCCAGACGATGATGGCGCGGTTCGAGCAGTGCGCGTACGGCGTGCGCGCCGAAGGGAAGGGGCTGACGCGCGACCGCCTCTCGGAGATCTGGATCGAGGAGAACGGGCGCTACTACGCCGACTCGCTCGGGCTGCCGGAGGGCTACCGGCTCGGCTGGTCGTACATCCCCCACTTCATCCACGTCCGCTTCTACACGTACGCGTACGCGTTCGCGCACTTGGTCGCGTTCTCGCTCGCCGCGCGGTACCGCGAAGATCCGGAGCGGTTCGTGCCGGCGTACCTCGACTTTCTCGGCAACGGCGCCTCGCGCTCGCCGCAGGATCTACTGGCGCCGATCGGCGTCGACCTCCGCAATCCGCAGACGTGGGCGGACGCGTTCGCCGAGTTCGACCGCTGCGTCACCGAGGCGGAAGCCGGCGTAGCGGAGCTCGGCGCGTCCGCCTAGCCGCCCCCGGCCGGAGCGTTCACGCGGGTCGACGGCCGGTAGCAGCTACCTGCACAAGAGGGTCGCGAGTTCTCCCTGAGAGTGTGTTCTCCCGGCTCAGGGAGCGGGGTCGCGCCGTGACACTTCCGTGATCGTGCCTGCTACCGGCCGTCAGGCGGCGGCGTAGCCCTCGCGGCGGAGGAGCTCCCGGGCGCGGGCGGCGTTGTCGGCTCCCGCGACGAGGATGACGAGGACGCCGCCGTACTCAGGCGAGACGTGGCGGAGCTCGAAATCCTCGAGGTTGATCTGGGCTGCCCCGAGGATCTGCGTGATCCGCGCGAGGACGCCGGGGCGGTCGGGGACGCGGACGCGGATCCGGTTCAACTGCGCGGGCTCGGTGCGGTAGGCGAAGGAGTCCAGCCGCTCCCGCGCCGCGGCCGCTGCTCTGATCGACGCCTCGATCGACGCGCGATCGTCCGCGCGCAGCGACCGTTCCAGCTCGTCGAGCGACGCACGAAAGCCCTCGAGCGCCGCCGCGATCTCGTCGGCGTTGCCGACGAAGATGTCGCTCCAGACGGCGGCGTTCGCGCCGGCGAGCCGGGTCATCTCGCGCAGCGAGGCTCCGGCGAAGGCGAGCGGCGCGTCGTCGCCGGTCGCAGCGTCGGCGACGCGCAGCATGAGAACGTTCGCGAGCGCGTGGGGGAGGTGGCTCGTGAGCGCGAGCAGCCGGTCGTGCGCCTCGGCTTCGGTGCGGACGGCGCGCGCGCCGAGCGATGCGACGAAGCGCTCGACGAGCGCGACGCTCTCCGCAGCCGAGACCTCGCTCGGGGTCAGGAACCAGGTCGCGGCGTCGAAGAGATCCGCGGAGGCACGCGCCGGCCCGCCGCTCACGCCTCCGGCCACCGGGTGCCCGGGGACGAAGCGCGGATCGGCGAGCGAGGCGAGCGGCCGCTTGGTGGAGGCGACGTCCGTGACGACGACGTCCGGGCCGGTCGCGTCCAGCGCCGCGCGCACCACGTCGGGAGCGGACCCGACCGGCACGGCGACCACGACGAGCTCCGCGTCGGCGACCGCCTCCTCGAGGGAGGCAGCCGGCTCGACCGCGCCGCGCGCCGCCGCGCCGTCGAGCACGCTGCCGTCGGAGTCGAAGCCGCGGCACCGCGTCCCGACGCGCGCTGCTGCGAGAGCCACGGACGTCCCGACGAGCCCGGTGCCGACCACGGCGAGGCGCTCGACCGAGCGCGGCCGCTCGGCCGCCGCCTCCGGCGCGCGCGGCGCGCGCCGGCCGGAAGCGACCTCCTGCTTGAGCACGTCGAGCACCGCGGAGAAGATCGCCGTCACGCCGCGCTCCGACAGAGGCCCCGGATTCGCCGCGACGAGCGCCTGCAGCAGCTCCGCCTCTCGCTCCGGATCGATCCACCGCTCGCCGGCCGCATCCTTGTGGTCGCGCACGGCCGCGACGAGCTTCAGGCGCCGGTTGAGCAGCTCGAGCAGCTGCCGGTCGAGCTCGGAGATCTCGGTCCGCAGCCTCTCGAGCTCGCTCATGAGTGGTGCTTCTCTCCCGCCTCGACCGCCATCGTCAGCCGGTTCGCCGGGGGCGCCAGCGGACAGACCCAGCTCGGGTCGTACGCGCATGACGGGTTGTAGGCGTAGTTGAAGTCGAGCACGATCCGCCCGCCTTCTTCCCCGAGATCCGCCCCCTTCACCGTGTCGAGGAGATAGCGCCCGCCGCCGTAGGTATCCGCTCCACTCGTCGGGTCGCGGAAGCAGAGGAAGACGCCGCCGCCGTAGCTCGCGATCCGGTCGAGCTCCAGGGTCAGCCGTTCGCCGCGCAGCTCGAACCGCGCCAGCGCGAACGGCGTGAACAACATGGGTTCCGGCCCGCTCGTCTCGATCGCCGTCGGCCGCGCCGCGACGTCCTCGAGCTCGGCGAGCACCCGCGCCGCCGGGTCGTAGTCGTAGTACTCGAGCCCGGTATAGCCCGGGAGCGGCGACTGCGGGTGGCTGCGGAAGAGCTCGTCGCGGGTCGAGCGCCACAGCCGCCACGCCGCCTGCGGATCGCTCGCTGCACGGATCTCGGCATAGAGCGCGAAGACGCGTCGCTTCCAGTCGAGCAGCTCGAGGGTCTCGGCAACCGTCATGAGAGCGACGCTACCGCGCGAGCTCTCGCATGCGCGCGACGGCCCGGCCGAGCGATCCCTCGTCGAAGAGATACGGCGCGGCGTTCGCGACGTAATGGAGCGGGCCGTTCAGGTCGTCGCTGCCGCCGGCCGCGTTCGCGAGGTAGCGCACCGGAATCTCGTGGCAGACGACGAACGTCACCGTCTCCTTGCGAGTCAGGAGCCGTTCGAAGGCCTCGGCGTAGCGGAGCGCGGCCTCGTCGAGGCTCTCCCCGCCCGGGAAGCGCTTCTTGCGGTCGTGATGCGCGGGCGCTTCGCGGTAGGCGTCGAGCGTCGCGCCTTCGAGCTCGCCGATCCGCACGTCTCCGAGCGCGTCGTCGACCAGGTGCGGAGCCTCGCGGCCGTCGAGCGCGATGTTCGCCGTCTGGAGCGCGCGCGGGAACGGCGAGACGGCGACGAGGTCGACGGGTAGCGTGGCGATCTGGCTTCCCAGGCGCGTCGCCTCCTCGATCCCCTGCTCCGACAGGCCTCGGTCCAGGGCCGGATCGCCGTTCACGACGTTGTCGACGTTGAAGAGCGACTGCCCGTGCCGGGCGACGAGGAAGAGCCGCATTGCCGGAGACTAGGCGGCCGCGGTCAGCCCCGGCGACGCCACGTCCCGCACGTGCGCCACCGGAGCCGACCGCATGCTCCGCCGGTGCTTTCCGCTCAGGCGCGCACGAAACGCGTCAGTTCCGCCCGACGCGCCGCTTCGGGAAGAGCCAGAAGTCGGCCACCACGCCGACGGCCCAGACGACGACCGTCCCGCCGACGAGATCCCAGAAGCCGTTGATGTGCATTCCGCTGACGATCAGGTCGGTGAGCCAGAGGATGAACATCGCGACGAAGAACCACGCGATGCCGAGCGTGAGGATCGCGAGTGGGAGCGTCAGGAGCTTGAGCAGTGGCTTGACGAACGTCGCGAGAATCCCGTAGACGAGCGCCGCGAAGATGAGTGTCCCGGCCGAGCCGCCGACCGTGATGCCGCCGAAGATCCAGGCCGCGAGCGCGAGCGCGACGGCGTCGACCGCCCAGCCGACGAGAAGGCGCACCACGAAGGGCATGTGCGCAGCGTAACCGGGCGGCTGCGACCGCGGGTGGGAGGGCACGCTTGACGGATCGCGCTACGAGGCGGTATAGGACCCCGTCTTCAGGGGGCGCATCACCGAGGGGAGTCGTGCTCGGACAGCGTCGAAACCCCCCGTAGATGAATAGAAGACCCGATCGTACGAGGGTTGCATTGTGAACCGATCGATCCGGCTCTGTCCAGCCTCGGGGCGCGCCGGGGAGAGATGGGCCGGGGAGGGATCGAACCTCCGACCTTGGGATTAAAAGTCCCCTGCTCTACCAACTGAGCTACCGGCCCGCGCTGCAGGGCGAGCGTAGCGCCGCGCCGTAGGATCTGCCCATGGCGCCGTATCCGTACGAGGCGGAGTTCCCGTCGCTCGACATCGACCGGCCCGAGGACGGAATCCTGCGGCTGACGCTGCGCGCGGCGGGGCGGCTCAACGCCGTCAGCGAGACGCAGCACGGCGACCTCGCGCGCGTCTGGCAGTCGATCGGCGAAGACGCCGAGACGCGGGCGGTGCTCGTCCGCGGCGCCGACGGAGCGTTCAGCTCCGGCGGTGACCTCGATCTCGTGCTCGCCATCGCGGACGACGCCGAGACGCGGCTGCGCGTCTTCCACGAGGCACGCGACCTCGTCTACAACATGCTCGCGTGCCCGACGCCGATCGTCTCCGCGATCACCGGCCCCGCCGTCGGCGCCGGCCTCGTCGTCGGTCTCCTCGCCGACGTCTCGCTCGCGAGCCCGAACGCACGGATCGTCGACGGCCACACGAAGCTCGGCCTCGCCGCCGGCGACCACGCGGCGATCGCCTGGCCCCTGCTCTGCGGGATGGCGAAGGCGAAGTACCACCTTCTCCTCTGCGAGGAGGTCGACGGCGTGGAGGCGGAACGCATCGGGCTCGTCTCGCTCTGCGTGCCGGAGGAGGAGCTCGAGGAGCGCGCGCTGGAGATTGCGCGCCGGCTCGCGTCGGGCGCGCGAGCCGCGATCTCGCATACGAAGCTCGCGCTGAACGAGTGGATGGTTCGTGCCGGCCCGATCTTCGACGCGTCGCTCTCACTCGAGTTCCTGGACATGACCGGGCCCGACGTGCGCGAGGGC
>DASSZE010000029.1:0-17899 GCA_035713675.1 Gaiellaceae bacterium
CTCATGTCCTACGACCCGGCCTTCCTCAACACCGCGTCGACGCGCAGCGGGATCACGTACATCGACGGCGACGCCGGGATCCTCCGCTACCGCGGCTACCCGATCGAGCAGCTCGCCGAGCACGCGAGCTTCCTCGAGACGGCGTGGCTCCTCTTCGAGGGCGAGCTGCCGACGAGCGACCAGCTCGCGACCTGGGAGGACGAGGTTCGCTTCCACACCTACGTGCACACGAACGTGACACAGTTCCTCGACGGCTTCCGCCACGACGCGCACCCGATGGGGATGCTGCTCGGCGCCGTCGCGGCGCTCTCGACCTTCTATCCCGACGCGAAGGAGATCGGCGACGTCGAGAGCCGCCGGCTGCAGCGACTGCGGCTGATCGCGAAGTTCCCGACGATCGCCGCCTGGGTCTTCCGCCACAGCCGCGGGCTGCCGTACGTCTTCCCGCGCAACGACCTCGACTACATCGGCAACTTCGTGAACATGACGTTCGAGATCGGCGGGCAGCACGAGCCGAACCCGGTGCTGCAGCGGGCGCTCGAGATCCTGCTCGTCCTGCACGCCGACCACGAGCAGAACGCCTCGACGAACGCGGTGCGCGGCGTCGGCTCGACCCAGGTCGATCCGTTCTCGGCCGTGTCGGCAGGAGTCGCGGCACTCTACGGGCCGCTCCACGGCGGCGCGAACGAGCAGGTCTTGAGGATGCTCGACGAGATCGGCGACGTGAAGAACGTCCCGGCGTTCATCGAGGGCGTGAAGAAGCACGAGCGCCTGCTCATGGGCTTCGGCCACCGCGTCTACAAGAACTACGACCCACGGGCAAAGCTGATCAAGCGCGTCGCCGACGACGTCTTCGCCCAGACCGGAGTCGACCCGAAGCTCGAGATCGCGCTCGAGCTGGAGCGGATCGCGCTCGAGGACGACTACTTCGTCTCGCGCAAGCTCTACCCGAACGTCGACTTCTACTCGGGGATCATCTACCGCGCGATGGGCTACCCGACCGACTACTTCACGGTGCTGTTCGCACTCGGCCGCCTTCCCGGCTGGCTCGCGCAATGGGAGGAGATGCTCTCCGACCCGGAGCAGAAGATCGCGCGGCCCCGGCAGATCTACACCGGCTACGACGCGCGGGACTTCGTCCCGCGCGCGAGCCGCTAGCCGCCACCTCCGAACGCGGGGCACGACCGCCCGGGACAGGTCTCACCCGCTGGGGGCGCTAGCGGCGGAGCACCACCTTGCCGTCCTCGCCTGCCGGCGCCGACGTGTGCTCGTGCGCGATCCTCCAGCCGCCGTCGTCGGCCTTTCGCAGCACCCACGTCAGCCGGTTGTTCATCGAGCGCAGCTGCTTGCCCTCCGCCGACAAACCTTTGAACGTGACGAACGCGCTCAACCCGCCCACGTCGCTCCCGCCTTGCGCACGAACCTCGTCGAACTCGACGGCGACCGTGTCGGTCCCGAGCGAGCCGAACCATTCGGCCACCATCCCGCGGAGCGCCGCCGTCCCGTCGTACGACCACTCGCTCCAGAGGTCGAACGTGCGGACGTCGTTCTCGTACAGGCCGACGAACGCGTCCACGTCCTTGGCGCGCACGGCCGCCGCGTAGGCCTCGAGCATCTCTTCCACTCCAGCTCCTCTCTCGTGTGCGACCTAGGACTGTGTCACGAGCCGAAACTCAGCGGAGAGCGCGGCGCGCTCGTCCGGCGCGAGCGGGCTCTCGAGCGCTGCCAGCGCCGGCTCGAGCTGCTCCCGGCGCCGCGGCCCGAGGACGACGGATATGCGCTCGTCCGCCAGCAGCCAGGCGAAGGCGAGCGTCGTCGGATCGCCCCGGCGCTCGAGCCCCTCGAGCGCGTCGTAGACCCGGTCGTTCCGCAGGTGCTCGTACGGGCCGGAGCGCAGGGTCATGCGAGAGCCTTCGGGCGCCGGCGCGTCGCGGCGGTACTTGCCGGTCAGCCAGCCGCCCATGAGCGGGGAGTGCACCTGGAACCACAGGCCGTGCTCCGCGCAGAGCGGCAGCACCTCCTCCTCGACCTCGCGGTCGAGCAGCGAGTACGAGTCCTGCACGGCCGCGAAGTCGCCGCCCGCGAGGGCCGCGCGCAGCTGGGGGCCGTCGACGTTGCTGAGCCCGTACGCTCCGATCTTCCCCGCGGCGACGAGCTCCTCGCAGACGCCGGCGAACTCGGCGGGAGGAACGTCCGGATCCCACGCATGCGCGAGGTAGAGGTCGACCCGCTCGACGCCCAGCCGCTGGAGGCTCGTGTCGATCTGGCGCCGCACGCGCGCCGGCGCGAGCCCCTTGTCCCGGCCTTCGTCCATGGGATTGAAGGTCTTGGTCGTGATGCGCAGGCCCTCGGGGCGCCGCGAGCGGATCCACTCGCCGATGTACGTCTCGCTCCGTCCGCCGCCGTACGCGTCGGCCGTGTCGAACCAGTCGATGCCCGCCTCCCAGGCCGCGTCCATCAGTTCGAGCGCCTGCTCGACCGTCTCGCCCTGCTCGAAGAAGGCGGGTGCCGAGCCGATTCCGCCGAAGTTCCCGCAACCGAGGATCACGCGCGGGTAGGTTCCCTCCATGGCGGCGACCCTATTGGACGTCGAGGCCGTGCGCGCCCGTTTCTCCTCTCTGCGCGACGGCGGCTTCGTCTTCCTCGACGCGCCCGGCGGCTCGCAGGTGCCGGACGAGGTCGGCGACGCGATCGCGCGGACGCTGCGCGACGCGAGCGCGAACATCGGCGCGAACTACGAGACGAGCAAGCGCGTCGAGGGGATCCTCGCGACGGCGCGGGAGGACGGCGCCCGCTTCCTCGGCTGCTCGGCCGACGACGTGATCTTCGGCCAGAACATGACCGTGCTCGACTTCGCCCTCTCACGCACCGCTGCGCGCGACTGGAGGGAGGGCGACCGGATCCTCGTCTCCCGCCTCGACCACGACGGCGGCGTCGCGCCCTGGGTCGAGCTCGCGGCCGACCGCGGCTTCGAGGTCGAGTGGGTGGACGTGACCGAGGATCTCCACCTCGACTACGACGACCTCGCGAGCCGGCTCGACGAGCGCGTCCGCGTCGTCGCCTGCGTCGGCTCCTCCAACGCGATCGGGACCATCGTCGACGTGGCGCGCGTCTCGGAGCTCGCGCACTCGGTGGGCGCGCTGTGCTGGGTCGACGCCGTCCAGTACGCGGCGCACGTCCCGACCGACGTGCAGGCGCTCGACTGCGACGTCTTCATCTGCTCGGCGTACAAGTTCTGCGGGCCGCACTTCGGCCTGGCCTACGGCCGGCACGAGCTGCTCGAGTCGTGGCGCCCGTACAAGGCGCGGCCGGCCGCGTCGGATCCCGTCGGCCGCCGCTTCGAGCCGGGGACTGCGCCGTACGAGCTCCTCGCCGGCTTCTCCGCGACGATCGCCTACCTCGAGTCGATCGGCGGGATGGAGGCGGTCGCCGCCTACGAGCGCGAGCTCGGCCGGCGCTTCCTCGACGGCCTGCCCGACGGCGCGACCGTGTACGGGCTGCAGACGATGGACGGCCGGGTGCCGACGTTCCTGATCAACCTCGAGGACGTCGACGCCGCCGACGCGGCGAAGCGGCTCGCGGACGAGGGCTTCGGCGTCTGGGCGCACGACAACTGGTACTCACTCGGGCTGCGGGAGAAGCTGCCGTACCCGGACAGCGCGATCCGGGTCGGTCTCATCCACTACAACACGGCGGACGAGATCGACCGGTTCAACGCGGCGCTCGCGCGGCTGTAGCATTGCGAACATATGTTCGTGCTGCACGCGGACGCGGACGCGTTCTTCGCGTCGGTCGAGCAGCGGGACGACCCGCGGCTCCGCGGCCGCCCGGTGATCGTGGGCGGGGGTGTCGTGCTGGCGGCGAGCTACGAGGCGAAGGCGCGCGGCATCCGCACCGCGATGGGCGGCCGGCAGGCGCGTCGCCTCTGCCCCGACGCGATCGTCGTCCGGCCGCGTCACGAGGCCTACGTCGAGGCGAGCCGCGCGATGTTCGCCGTCTTCGAGGACGCGTCGCCGGTCGTGGAGGGGCTCTCGATCGACGAGGCGTTCCTCGACGTGCGCGGGATGGAGCGGATCGCGGGCTCGCCGGTCGAGATCGCCGTGCGGCTCCGCGCCGCCGTGCGGGAGCGCGTCGGGCTCCCGGTCACGGTCGGCGTTGCGCGCACCAAGTTCCTGGCCAAGGTCGCCAGCGGCGTCGCGAAGCCGGACGGGCTGATCGCGGTGCCGCCGGATCGCGAGCTCGAGTTCCTCCACCCGCTGCCGGTGGAGTGCGTGTGGGGCGTCGGGCCGGCGACGGCACGGAAGCTGCAGGCGTGGAACGTGCGGACGGTCGGCGAGCTCGCCGCGCTCTCCGAGACGACGCTTGTGGCGATGCTCGGCCGGGCGACGGGGCGTCAGCTGAGCGCGCTCGCGCACAACCGGGACTTCCGGCGCGTCGAGGCGGGGAAGCGGCGTGGCTCGATCGGCTCGCAGCGCGCGCTCGGGCTCGGCCGCCATTCGGCGGAGACGATCGACGCGACGCTGGTCGCCATCGTCGACCGGATCACACGGCGGATGCGGGCAGCCGGGCGCGTGGGCCGGACCGTCGTCCTGCGGTTGCGCTTCGGGGACTTCGAGCGCGCGACGCGATCGCACACGCTGCCGTTCGCGACCGCGAACACGCGGGCGATCCTCCTGACGGCGCGCGCGCTCCTCGCGACGGCAATGCCGCTGATCGAGCGGCGGGGGATCACGCTCGTCGGCTGCTCGGTCGCGCTGCTCGAGGACGACCGGACGCGTCAGCTCCTGCTCGGCCCGGAGGACGCGCTCGACGCCGCGGTCGACACGATCCGCGACCGCTTCGGCAGCGCAGCGATCACGCGCGCCGTCCTGCTCGGCCGCGATCCAGGCTTCTCCATGCCGCTCCTGCCGGACTGACCTGCCGGGTAACAGACCGTTACAAGGCCACTCCGCGAGCGGTCAGGATCCGGGCCAGGACGTCGGGATCGATGTTCCCACCGCTGACGATGCAGACGCAACGGTCGTCGCGGCCCAGCGCGGCGGCGAGGGCGAGCGCGCCCGCTCCCTCGGCGACGACGTGCGCGCGCGACGAGAGGAGTCGCACCGCCTCCTCGGCGTCCGCGAGCGGGACGGCGACGGCCTCGTCGACGAGCTCGCGGGCGCGCTCCCACATCCCCGGGAGAAGCGCGCGGCCGCCGGCGCCGTCCACCCACGAGGGCGCGAACTCGATCTCGCGCGGCTCGCCGGCTGCGAACGCCGCGGCCAGAGGCGCTCCTGTCTCGGGCTCCGCCGTCACGACGCGAACCTGCGGCCGCAGAGCCTTGAGCGCGCTTGCGATGCCCGCCGTCAGCCCGCCGCCGCCCCAGGGGATCACGACGGTGTCGAACTCCGGTGCGTCTTCCGCGATCTCGAGGCCGATCGTGCCGTTCCCGGCCATCACGGTTTCCTCGGCGGCGGGAGCGACGAACAGGCCGCCGACGCCGTCACGGCCGCGCTCGACCATCGCCTGCCACCACTCCTCGTGGGTGACCGGGACGAGCTCGGCGCCGAGTGCCTCGACGCGGTCGAGCTTCGCGCGCGGCGCGTCGGCGGGGACGATGACCCGCGCCGGCACGCCCGCTTCGCGCGCGGCCCAGGCGAGACCCTGCGCCATGTTGCCGGCGCTGGCCGTGACGACACCGTCCGCGAGCTCGGCCGCCGATGCCGCGCGGATCGCGGAGAAGGCGCCGCGCAGCTTGAACGAGCCGATCGGATGGAGGCACTCGAGCTTGAGCCGGATCCGTTCGTCCGTGCCGAGCGGGACGAGCGGCGTGCGAAGGACGTCGTCGCCGATCCGCTCACGCGCCCGGCGGATCTCGTCGAGTGGGATCAATCCGACTCTTTGGCGAGCTCCGTCAGGTCCGTGCGGACCGTCCAGAGCTCGGGGAACATCTTGTACTTGATCAGCCCGGCGAGAAGCTCGACGGGTGTGCCCTGCGTGCCGACGACGTCCTCGCCGATCACGCGGCCGACCATCTTCACGTGCCGGAAGCGCCAGACGCCGACCTGCTCGTCCCAGTCGATCAGGGCCTCGGCGAGCTGGTACAGGTCCTCGTGCTCGCGGCCCTGCGTGTAGACCTCGAGCAGCGAGAGCCCGCGCTCGCGGCGCAGGCCGTCGAATGCTCCCCACAGGCCCGGCGAGACGTGCCGGATGCCGCGGAAGCCGGGCGAGTCGAAGCCCGAGCCGTGGCCGAGCACGCGACGCACCTCCTGGTACTCCCACGGCGACATCAGCTCGAGGTGCTCGAGGAACGAGATGACGTAGCGCATGGCGCGGTTCGCGCGGTGGAGCAGCCGCAGCGCGCCGGCGAGGTCGCGCGTCTCGATCAGCCGCGTCGCCTCCTCCACCTCCATCGACGCGTGCTTGAGCCACAGCTCGGACGACTGGTGCACGGTCTGGAAGAGGAGCTCGTCGCGATGCACCCACTCGTCCGGCCCCTTCTGGAGCGCGAGGAGCTCGTCGGTGCGGAGGTATCGCTCGTAGTCCGACTCGGCCTCGCCCGGCAGGACCGGCTGGAACTCCTCCTCGTCCGCGCGAGGAGCGCCTTCCCCGCTCCCGCCGCCGGCGAAGCCGGCGGCACCGCTCTTGGACGGCTCCGTCGAGCCTACGCCGCTCACCAGATCCGCATCTCCAGGCCGGCGAGGGGGACGCCGCCGTTCTCCGTGACGAGCCAGGTGTCCTGCATGTACAGGCATTCTCGACCATCCGCCGAGATCGCGTGCGGGTGCATCGAGAAGACCATGTGGACGGCGAGCTCGGTCTCGATGCCTTCGCCGATCCGCGGGTGCTCGATCATCGTCATGCCGATCGAGTGGCCCGTGACGTGGCCGAGGTGGTAGCCACGCTGCGTGAAGCCGGCGGAGACCGCGCGGTGGACATCGTGCGCGGTCGCGCCGGGCCGCAGCGCCCCGGGTGCGACCGCGTAGTACTCCTCGTACGCCTCGAGCATCCGCTTCACCTCGTCGCTCGGCGTCCCGAGCGCACGCGAGACCTCGACCCAGTGGCCACCCGGCCCGGCGATCTCGAGGGACGGGATCGTGAAGTCGCCGAAGACGGTGTCGGCGCGCGCGATCGCGAACTCGGCGCCGACGAGGACCATGTTCATCGTCAGCCGGCCGCAGCCGCGCTCGACGAAGAGCTGCTCGGCCGGCGCGAGGACCTCGGCCGCGTTACGGCCCGGAGCCCAGGCCTCGCGGAACGCGTGGAAGCCGGCGACGTTGATCTCGACGCTCTCACGCACCGAGTCGAGCTCCGCCTCGGACTTGACCGCGCGCGCGAGGTCGAACTCCGTCTCCCAGGAAACGAGCTCGACTTTGTGGCTAAAAGCCACAAAGTCGCGGACGGTCGCGACGTAGTCGAGCCCGTAGACGCCCACCCGTTGGCCGCGCAGGCGGTCGGCGAGCCACTCGCCCGGGCGGTCAGCGAAGACCTGGTCGGCGATCTGCGAGTCGCCGTGCTCGCCGACGTACCGGGCCTCCGTCGGGAAGACGATCGCCGGCTCGCCCTCACGCGGAACGAGGACGTACGCGTAGCGGTGGACGATCTGGAACCCGGAGAGGTAGGTGACCGCTCCCTCGAACCCCGTGTACTCGGAGCCGCAGACGAGCGCCGCGTCGAGCCCGTCTCGCTCCAGCGCCTCGCGCACCCGCGCGTGCCGTGCCGTCAGCTCTGCGTCCACGCTGCCTCCACCCCTTTCACGAGCGCCTGGATCGACGCGTTGAGCGGCGTCGGGACGCCGTGCTCCCGGCCGAAGCGGACGATGCCGCCGTTGAGGAAGTCCACCTCGGTCTGCCGGTGCGCCTCGACGTCCTGGAGCATCGACGCCTTGTGGTCGTACGCGACCTCGGGCCTCGCCGCGTGGTCGATCAGCTCCTCGGGATCGGCGTCGAGCTCGATTCCCTGCGCGGCCGCGACCGCCTTGCCCTCGTCCACGAGACCCGTGACGAGCGCACGCAGGTCGGGCCGCTCGCAGACGCGGCCGTGCGTGAGGCCGGTCAGCGCGCCGATCGGGTTCGTCGACGCGTTGAAGATGACCTTGCGCCACTGCGGGCCGCGCGCGTCCGCGACCGCCTGGGCGGGCATCCCGGCGCGCGTGCACGCGTCGGCGAGGCGCTCGACCTCGGCGAGCGGGGTCCGCTCGTCGTACGGCCCGAACGTCGTATCGCCCGCGACGTCCCACTGCACGTGGCCGGGCTCGAGCAGCTTCCCCGCGGGGAACGTCGTGCCGCGGATCACGCGCTCGACGTGACGGGCGAGCGTCTCCTCGTTGCCGAGGCCGTTCTGGACGGTGGCGACGCAGCCCTCGGCGAAGGCGTGCGCGGCTGCGGCGATGGCCGGCTCCGTGTGCATCGCCTTCGTCGCGACGATCCCGAAGTCGCACGCCGGGAGCTCCGCCGCATCGGCCGTGGCGCGCGGTCGACCGACCACGTCCCCGGCGCCCGTGAGTCGCAGGCCGTCCCGGTTGATCGCGGCGACGTGCAGCTCGTTGAGGTCGAACGCCCAGGCCTCGACGTCGTCGAGCAGCGAGAGGTGCGCTGCGAACAGCGACCCCACCGCCCCACACCCGATCACGGCAATCCTCACTCCGAGTAGCTCGCCTCCCTCGCCTTCACGAGCCTATAGACGGCGGTCTGGAGCGGAACGTCGATCCCGAGCCGCCACGCCTCGCGCACGAGCGCGCCGTTGATCGACTCGAGCTCGGTCGGCCGTCGCGCCTCGACGTCCTCGAGCATCGACGGGAAGTGCCGGTGGCCGCGCTCCGTCGCGAGGACGTTCATCGACCACGGGTCGTCGTGCAGCTCTACGCCCGCGGCGGCGGCGACGGCCTTCCCCTCGTCGACGAGGTCGCGGACGAGGATCCCCAGGTCGGACGGACGGTCGACCTGCGCGAAGTGGAAGTCGTGCGGGAGACCGGTGAGCGCCGCGACTCCGTTCACCGTCGCGTTGAAGATCAGCTTCGACCACTGGGCCGGCCGCAGGTCCGCGAACGCCTCCGCCTTGAGCCCGCCCGCCTCGACGAGCTCGGCGACCCGGCGCGCATCCTCCTCCGTCGTGCCGCGATACGGACCGATCCACGTCGCGGTGTCGAGGACGTACTCGACATGGGCGTCGCCGTGGCGCGTCCCGCTCATGAAGGTCACGGAGGAGAGGAGCGGCCAGTCGCCGTGCGCGGCCACCACCTCCTCCGCGCCGAGCCCGTTCTGGATCGTCATCACCGTCGCGCGCGGCAGCGTCCCCTCGAGCCGCGCTGCGAGCGGCTCGAGGTCGGTGCCCTTGCAGGCGAGGATGGCGAGCTCGGCGTCGGGTAGCGCGGCGGGATCGGCGGTCGCACCGAGCTGCGCCGTGAAGTCGCTGCGCCCGGAGACGCGCAGGCCCTGCTCGCGCAGCGCGGCGGCGTGCTCCTCCCGCCGCGTGAGGACGGTGACGTCCGCGACCCGCGCGAGATGCCCCGCGAGGAGCGAGCCGATCGAGCCGGCGCCGGCTACGACGACCGACGTCACGCCTCGACCGCGACCGCTCCGGTCTCGCGCCGGATCACCGGGATCACGTGCTCGGCGAAGAGCTCCTGCGCCTTGATCGCTTTCCAGTGCTCGACGCCGCCGGGGTTCGTCGTGATCGCGATCTCGGTCAGCCCTTCGCAGACCTCGATCGTCTCGCGGATCCGCTCGATCACGTCGTCGGGCGTGCCGACCCAGACGATGTCGCCCGCGATCATCTCGTCGTACGGGGTCGCGGCGAGCTTCTCCATGATCCCGCTCGCATAGAAGCCGTAGCCGGCCGCGTTGAGCGCATCGACCGGCGGCACCGGGTGCTCGGTCAGCGGCGACGCGTTCCCCTCGAGGAAGCCGCGCATGTGCCGCTCCGCCTCGCGCCGCGCGAGCTCGGCGTCGTCGTCGATGTAGCAGGCGTGGATCCAGATGATGTCCGGCGCCGTGCCGTACTCCGCGCACTTCGCGCGGTAGAGGTCGAGCTGCTCCGCGAGCGCGGCGTACGGGAGGAGCGGTGGCACCGCGACGGCCCAGCCGTGCTTCGCCGCGAGGTCGTACGTGCGGTCGGAGGTGCCGCCGAGGACGACCCGGAACCTGTGCCCGCTGAAGGGGATCACCTGGCTGTCGTCGACGTTCCAGTACTCCCCGTGGAAGGTGACGACGTCGTTGTGCAGCGCCTCGACGAAGAGGTCGAGCGCCTCCTCGTAGCGCGGGCGCGAGGTCTCGTCGAGCGGCATCCCGGCGGGCAGGGGGATCCAGCCGTGGCCGCGGCCGACGCCGAACTCGTAGCGGCCGCCGCTGAGCAGCGAGAACTCGTGGATCATGGCCGCGAGAACGAGCGGGTTGTGGTACGGGAGGATGTGGAGCATCGTCCGGAAGTTGATCCGGCGCGTGCGGGCGGCAGCCATCCCGAACAGCCCGAAGACGTTCGCCGACGCCGAGAACTTCGGGAAGAAGAGGTGCTCGACCGCGGCGTAGGCGTCGTAGCCGAGCCGGTCGGCGTTCTCGATCTGCTCGAGCACCTCGCCGTAGAGCCGGTCGTACGGCTTGCCCGGCCAGCTCTGCAGCTCGCTGTAGATGCTGAACCTCATGTCGGGACCCTCGCTTTCTCGAGATCGGCCACCCGGCGGCGCCGGCGTGGCAGGGAGAACTCGCGACCCCCCGTGATGCCGCTCGGGCGGAGGACGAGCACGGCCGTCATGAGCACGCCGAGAACGATGTCCGCCGTTCCGGCCGGGACCTTCAGGTTCCAGCCGAGGACGTTGACGGTGTTCGTCGCCGCCGAGAAGAAGGAGTAGATGCCGTTCAGGGCGAGTGCTCCGACGACCGCGCCGAGCAGGCTCCCCGTGCCGCCGACGACGAGCATCGCGAGCGTGATGAACGTGAGATCGAGATACAGGTCGCCGACGCCGAGCGGCTGCAGGTGCACGTAGAGGCCGCCGGCGAATCCGGCGAGCGCGCCCGAGAGCGCGAACGCGAGCAACCGCTGGCGGTAGATCGAGATCCCGGCCGCCGCCGCCGCCGCCGGATCCTCGCGGGTCGCACGCAGCATCCGGCCGAAGCGGACGCGCTGGTACACGTACGCGACCGCGACGCAGATGAGCGCGCCGATCGCCGCCTGCCAGATCCCAGTCGTCTGCGGCACCGACGAGAACGCGTTCTGGCCCGGCCCGATCGACTGCTCGTACGTGAGCAGGTTGTTCGTGATCTCGAGCACGGCGAACGTCGCGATCCCGGCCGCGAGCCCCGAGAGCCGCATCAGCGGCAACCCGACCGCGAAGGCGGCGACGCCGCCGACCGCCGCGGCGAGCGCGAGCGAGCCGAGGTTGCCGACGCTGTGGGTGACGAGAAAATGCGAAAGGCCCGGCATGATCGCGAGCTTCTGGTCCCGCGGGACCGTGAGCACACCGGCCGTCCAGGCGCCGAGCGCGACGAAGCTGATCTGTCCGAACGAGACGACGCCCGAGTTCCCGATGAAGACGTACAGCCCGACGACGATCGCGACCTTGATCAGCGTGTCGAGGAAGTACGCCTGCAGGTAGCTCGAGACCGCGAGCCCCAGCAGCGCCGTCGCGACCACGAGCGCGGCCGGCACGAGGAGCTCGGGAAGGCGACGCGCCTGGTTCACACGCGCTCCGCCGTTCCGCCCGCGCGCGTGTAGAGCCCGTTCGGCCGCAGCAGCAGCACGACGATGACCGCCGCGAAGATGAAGCTCGTCAGGTACTGGCTCTGATTCGAGGGGAGGATCCCGCCGAGGAGACCGGTCGCGAAGCCGATCGTGAACCCGCCGAGCGTCGCCGGGATCGGCCGGTTCATGCCGCCGACCACGACCCCGGCGAGCACGACGATCGTGTCCTGCAGGCCGAACGTGTACGTGATCTGGATGTCCTGGACGCTGAGCAGCACCGCGGCGATCGCGGCGAACACGCCCGAGATGAGCACGGCGCCCGTGATCACGCGATTCGCCCGCACGCCGAGCAGGCGTGCCGTGCGGAAGTCCATCGACGCAGCGCGCATGTGCAGGCCGAGCGGCGTGCGCGTGAGCAGGAGCTGCAGCAGCACGAGACACGCCGCGGCCGCGGCGATCGCGATCACGGCGACCTTGCGGATCGGGTGGCCGCCGATGTCCCACGGCATCTGCCAGACCGCGAGCTGGCCGGCGACCTTGCCGAGCGGCCACTCGAGCAGCGCGATGCTCTGCAGGAGGAAGGCGACGGCGAAGGTGGCCACGAGCATCACCACGGGCGACTGCGTCCGCAGCGGCCGGAAGACGAGCTGCTCCATCAGCAGCGACAGCACGAGCACGACGCCGAAGCAGAAGAGGATGGAGAGCCAGCTCGGCAGGCCCCACTGCGAGCCGAACGCGAGCGCGAAGCCGCCGGCCATGATCAGCTGGCCATAGGCGAAGTTGACGAGCCGCAGGACGCCGAAGACGAGGCCGATCCCGATCGCCATCAGCGCGTAGATGCCGCCCAGCGCGAGCGCGTCCGCGAACACGGGCCAGGTGAGGTTGAGGAAGCCGACGATCATGCGAGGTAGGCGGCCACGAGGCGGTCGGTGTCGGCCGCGTCGTCCGGGCCGAGAGTGAGTCGGAGCTCCCCGTTCGCGAGCACGTGCGAGCGGTCGGCGAGCGCGACGGTCCGCTGCGCGCGCTGCTCCACGAGCAGCACGGCGAGACCGGCGTCGCGGATCTGCGCAAGCGCCTCGAACACGACGTCCACGACCTTCGGCGCGAGCCCGAGGGAGGGCTCGTCGAGCAGCAGCACGTCGGGGTCGGCGGCGAGGGCGCGCCCGATGGCGAGCTGCTGCTGCTGCCCGCCCGACAGGACGCCCGCGTGCCGCGAGCGGAACTCGCTCAGCACCGGGAAGAGGTCGTACGCCCGCGCGAGGCCGTCGCCCGCGCTGCGGCTCCTCCTCGCCGCGAGCCCGAGCCGCAGGTTCTCCTCGACCGTGAGCTCGCCGAAGATGCGGCGTCCCTCCGGAACGAGCGCGACGCCGCGGCGGGCCACGTCCTCCGAGCGGCGGCCGACGAGGGAGACGCCGTCGAGCCGGATCTCGCCGCCGACGACCGGAGCCGCGCCCATGACGGCGTGCAGGGTCGAAGACTTGCCGGCGCCGTTCGGTCCGATCAGGCCGACGATCTCGCCGCGGCCGACGTCGAGCGAGACGCCGCGCACGGCGTCGACGGCGCCGTAGCGGACGGCGAGGCCGTCGATCGCGAGCGCCGAGGTCACTCGAGCTCTCCTTCCATCGCGGCGCTCTCGCCGAGATAGGCGGCGGCGACGCCGAGGTGGGCGCGGATCTCCGTCGGCGTGCCCTCCGCGAGCGTCGTCCCCTGGTCGAGGACGTGGATGCGCTCGCAGACCTCGAGCACGAGCGCGACGTTGTGGTCGACGAGCAGGACGCCGGCGCCGCGGTCGCGGACCGCGCGAACCGCGCTCGCGAAGCGCGGCACCTCGGCCTCGGGGAGCCCCGCCGCAGGCTCGTCCATCAGCACGAAGCCCGGATTCGTGGCGAGGGCCCGTGCGACTCCGAGGCGCCGCTCGTCGCCGTGCGGCAGGTCCGACGCACGCTGGTCGGCGTACGCCGTGAGGCCGAGCAGCTCGAGGAGCTCGTTCGTCCGCCGCACCGCCTCCCGTCCGGACGCGCCGACGCCGAGCGCGGAGACCTCGACGTTCTCGCGTACCGAGAGGCCGCGGAAGGCGTGGCTGTGCTGGAACGTGCGCGCGAGCCCGTGCCGGCCCCGGCGGTGCGCCCTCCACCGCGTCACGTCGCGCTCCCCGAGCAGCACCCGGCCGCTGCTGGGCCGGTCGAAGCCGCTGAGGACGTTGACGAGCGTCGACTTCCCCGCGCCGTTCGGGCCGATCAGCCCGACCACCTCGCCCGGGCTCAGCTCGAGCGAGACCTCGCGCAGGGCCTCGATCCCGGCGAAGGAACGCGAGACGGAGGAGGCCCGGAGCGATCCTCCGGGCCTCCCAGTCTGCTGTGCCGCCTCGGTCAAGCCCTACGAATCCGGGCTGTTCGGGACCTTCTTGGCGACGATCGTCCCCTTCTGGATCGGGACGTTGTTGTTGATCTCGATCACGCGGTACTCACGGCCGAAGACCGAGTGCAGCTTCTTCGAGAAGCTCACGTTGCCCGAGATCGTGGGCACGTGGTTGAACTTCTGCATCACGGCGGCCAGCTTCGAGCCGACGAGCGAGCCGTGCGTCCGCTTGATCGCCGTCACGACGCCGTCGATCGCAGCCGGGCCGGTGATGAAGCCGCCGGTCCCGCGGAGCTGTGGCGGCAGCTGGTTCCGGAGCTTGTTCACGGCCTTGCTCGGGTCGTGGCCGAAGGCGTTCGCGTAGGTGACGTACCAGTAGTTCGTGACCTGCGGGTTGAGGTTGCCGACCCAGTAGGTGCCGTCGCCCGCCCACGAGTTGAGGATCGGCGTCTTGTTTCCGGCCGCGCGCATCCCCGTGACGAACGGGCCGAGCGAGCCGAACGCACCTGCGGTGGAGGTGACGACCACGGCGGCCTTGTGGGCGTTGATCCCGCTGACGGCGTTCTGGACGTTGTTGCCGCCGAAGGCGGAGTCCGTGTATGTCGTCTCGTAGACGATCTTCCCGCCGAGCTGCGTGAACCGCGCCTTGAAGGCGCTCACGACGGCCTTGAAGTAGACGATTGCCTCGTCCTTCGCGAGGTCGGCGGTCTTCCAGCCCTTGTTCCACGCGAGCTGGGCCATGGCCGAGCCCTCGTCCTGCGCGACGTTGCCGAAGCTGAAGGCGAGCTTGCCCTTCGAGCCGAACCGCTTCGGCCCCATCTGGTCAGTGCCGATGCACGGCGCGATCGTGAGCAGGCCGTGGTTGATCGAGTCCTGCACGACCGGCGAGGCGAGGTCGACGTCGCACGTGGTGAAGATGATCTTCGCGCCCTGCGAGATCAGCTTGTCGGCGCACGCCTTCGACGCCGTCTTGTCGTCCTTCTGCGTGTCACAGGTCAGCAGCTTGATCTTGCGTCCCAGGACGCCCTTCTTGTTGATCTTCGCGATCTGGATCTGGGCCGCGGCCAGAGCCGGCCCGTCGAACGGGGCCATCGGCCCGCTCGAGTCGTGCGCCCACCCGATGACGATCGGCTTCTTCACGGCCGCCGCATGCGTGCGAGCCGCAGCGGTCGCCGCGAAGACGAGCGCCGCAGCGGCGGCCACCACGAGCGCCCAGCGCGCCCCCTTGCTTACCCTCATGTGTCTCCTCTCCGGTCCACGGCGTGTGCCGCGACCCTCCTGTTCGACCAGCAGTGGCTGAAGGCTTCCCGGCCGCGGCGCGCGAGCTCGGCGGCATCGAGATCCCAGAGCGAGTCGGGATACGCGCTGCCGAAGGCGCCGTTGTCGGAGAAGATCTCGAGGTCGTAGAAGCCCTCCCAGCCCACGTCTTCTAAGACGCCGAGGATGCCCGGAAGGTCTGCTGCGCCGTCGCCGGGGAGGACGCGGTCGGCCCAGCCGCGCGTCGGCTCTCGCCAGTCGTTCACGTGCACGCCGGCGATCAGGCGCGCGGTGCGGCGGATCTCGTCGAGCACGTCTGCCGAGTTCCATAGGTGCCAGACGTCGAATTGGATTCCGACGGCGTCGCCGCCGGCCTCGTCGATCAGCTCGGCCGCCTCGCCGAGGGTGGAGATCAGCGACCAGTCCTCGACTCCCTCGCGCTGGAACGGCTCGAGCGCGAGCCGCACGCCGGCGATCTCCGCCTCGCGCGCGACCTGCCGCAGGCCGTCGACTGCGATTCCCCGGGCGGTGTCCGGGTCACGCTCGCCCGCCGGCCCCGTGAAGCAGAGGACGGCGGACGGCCCGAAAGCCGCCAGCCGGTGGACGGACTCGCAGAGCAGATCGGTCCGCTCCTCGGGATCCTCCGGTCCGGGCAGGAGGGGCGGCGGCAGGATCGACGGCACGGTGGGGACGGCCGTCGCCGAGCCGAGCCCGCTCGCGGCGAGTTGCTCCAGCGCCTCGTCGTCGGGCCCGTCGCCGAGCTTCAGCTCCCAGACGCCGATCCCGTCGACGCCGGCCGCCGCGTACGCGCGCACGTCCTCGTCGAAGCTCGCGGCGAGCGTGCTCACCTGCGAGATCGAGAACAGCGGCAGCTGCTGCTCAGACACTCGGCACCCGAGCCGAGATGGTGTCACGGGTTTGACATCTGATCAAGTGTGGTTCACGCTCGACTTCGTGGAGTCGACCCCGGAGTCGACGCTGTCGCAACCCGCGGGCGGTCCCGTACGCCACCGGACGATGGCCGAAGCGGCACTCGAGCGACTGCGCGAGGCGATCATCCTCGGCGAGCTGACGCCGGGCACGCCGCTCCGCCTGGAGGATCTCGCCCGCTCTCTCGGGACGAGCATCTCGCCGATTCGCGAGGCGGTCCGCCAACTCGAGGCGCGCGGCCTCGCCGAGCACGTCCCGCACCACGGCGCGAAGGTCGTCGCGCTCGACATCGAGGAGCTACGCGAGCTCTTCTCGATCAGGCTCGCGCTCGAGACGATGGCCGTGCGACGCGCGGCCGAGCTGTTCCGGGAGGAGGATGAAGCAGCGGCCCGCTTGCACCTCGCCGAGCTCGACAAAGCCAGGCGAGGAGGCGACGCCCGAGCCGCGGTGCGGGCGCACACGGCATTCCACTTCACGCTCTACGAAGCCGCACGCTCCGGCTGGCTGCTGCGCGTGATCCGTCCCGCCTGGGACAGCTGCGAGCGGTACCGGCCGGTGCTGCTGGGGGCAGGCGGCCCGCCGCAGGACCGCCACGCCGAGCTCGATCTGGAGCTGCTCGACGCGTGCGCTGCGCGCGATCCCGACCGCGCCGCGGCCGCGCTGCACGCTCACCTCGAGCTGGCGAGCGAGATCTACGAGGTCGAGCTCGCCGGCCGGAGCATCTTCGCGTTCTAGAGATCGCAGGCTTGCACTGCGCGACCCTCGAGCTGTGCGCGACCGGCCGGACTAGCGCTGCACGAAGCCGCGGGCGCGCGCCATCGCGCGCTGGCTCAGCGGCGGCTCGAGGAGCTTGCGTGCGACGAGCGTCCCCGAGCCGCCGCCGAGCCCGGGGCCCGGCCAGGTGCTCGCGCCGATCTGCCAGAGCCGCTCGACCGACGTCGCGTGGCCGGGGCTGCTCCCGAACGGACGCCAGAGGAAGTTCTGGTCGAGCGCGAGCGAGCCGCCGTACGGGTCGCCGCGGCGGAGGTTGACGTTCGCCCGCTGCAGGTCGTGCGGGCCGAGCGCGACGCGCTTCAGGATCGAGGGCTCGAGGTTCGGGATGTGCCGCGCGAGCCGCGCCTGGATCCGGTCGGCGTAGCGCTCACGGAGGTCGTCCGTCCACGCGCCGTTGCCCGTGTCGAGACTCCCGGCCGCGTCGCCCTTGATCCGCCACGGCAGCTCCTGCAGCTGGATCCAGAGCAGGCCGCGGCCCTCCGGCGCGCGCGAGGGGTCGAGCGTGAGCGGCTGGCCGACGACGATCGTCGCCTCGACCGGCAGGAGGCCGCGGTCGGCCTCGTTCACCGCGCGCGACACGCCGTCGAGCCCGGGCGTCACGTGAACGATCGCGGTGCCCGCGAGCCGCTCGTCTCCCTCCCAGCGCGGCGGCTCGGAGAGCGCGTAGTGGATCTGCATCTCGGAGCGGCCGTAGCGGAAACGGCGCGCGCCTTCGGCCGCCGGCGCCGGCACCTCGACATCGGCGAGAAGGCGCTCGTAGAGCTGGGTCGGCGTCACGTTCGCGACGACGGCGCGCTCCGCCTCGATCGTCTCGCCGTCGGTGAGCCGCACGCCGACGGCGCGTCCCGAGCGGACGACGACGCGCTCGACATCGCGGTCGACCTCGCAGGTGCCGCCGTGGTCCCGGATCAGCTGCACGAGCGCG
>DASSZE010000030.1:0-13220 GCA_035713675.1 Gaiellaceae bacterium
GATCGTGCTCCAGCGCGATCTCCTCCCGTCCCAGCCGCGAGCGGAGCCAGCCGCACAGGAGCCAGGCCTGCGCCGCCGTCCCGCGCACGCGAACCGTCTCGACCTCCGCGATCGCCGGCCAGAGCGTCGCGAGATGCTCGCGCCAGCGCGAGGTGCGCGCCCAGGCGATGTCCGAGGCGGCGCACAACGGAAACAGCTCCGCGAGCCGCCCGTACGCGCCCGGCAGATCGTCCCACTCCGTCGAGTCCACGATCAGCCGGTCGGTGACCTCCACGAGCTGCCCGAGCTCGGGCGCGCCCCACGGCGGCTCGCCGCGCCAGCGGAGGAAGACCGGCAGATCGGAGATCAAGAGCGGCTCGACCACGCTCGCCGGCGCCGCCGACCGCATTCCGCGCAGTGTCGGCTCCACCACTTCGGTGACGAGCCCGCGGTCGGTGCCGGGCACCTCCCACCGCTCGACCTCCACCCGCGCGTCGATGCGGCTGTCGTCGGCGTCCGGCTCCGGGAAGAGGAGGATCGTCCGCGACGGATGCCGTTCCGCCATCCCCTCGAGCGCGTTCCGCGCCGGCTCGACCCACCGCTGCGGCACCCACGCCATGTGCGTCATCACCGACGTCCGCATGCTCGGCGCGTCGGCCGCGGCTTCCGCCCGCAGCCGGGCGAGCGCCTCGTCGACGTCGTCGAGGCAGACGTCCTCGCCGGCCCATGCGCGCGTCAGTGCCGTCGCCACGACCGGCCGTCCCGGTGGAGGAGGTCGTCGGCGCTCGGCGGCCCCCACGAGCCGCCGGGATAGTTCGGGAACGCCGGCCGGTCGCGCTGCCACGCCGCGACGATCGAGTCGACGAGCAGCCACTGCTCCTCGACCTCGTCCGCCCGCGTGAAGAGGGTCGAGTCGCCGAGCATCGTGTCGAGGATCAGCCGCTCGTACGCCTCCGGCATGCCGGTCCGGAAGGCGCCGCCGTAGAGAAAGTCCATGTGCACCGTGCGGATCGTCATCCCCTGGCCCGGCACCTTGGCGCCGATCGCGAGCGAGACGCCTTCGTCCGGCTGGACATGGACGAGGAGGACGTTCGGCCGCAGCCCTTCCGACGTCGTCTCCTCGAACGGCGGATGCGGCGCACGCTTGAACTGGATCGCGATCGTCGTCTCGCGGCGCGCGAGGCGCTTGCCCATCCGGACGTAGAACGGGGTGTCGGCCCAGCGCCAGTTGTCGACGTAGAGCTTCGCCGCGACGAACGTCTCGGTCATCGAGTCGGCCGCGACGCCCTCCTCCTCGCGGTACGCGACGACCTCCTCGCCCTCGACGAAGCCGCGGCCGTACTGGCCGCGCACGACCGACTTCGGGCCCGGCGTGCCGAGCGCCCGCAGCACCTTCACCTTCTCGTTGTGCACGGCGTCCGACGTGAAGTCGATCGGCGGCTCCATCGCGGTGAGCGCGAGCAGCTGCAGGAGGTGGTTCTGGAAGATGTCGCGAATCGCGCCGGCGTGCTCGTAGTAGCCGGCGCGCGCCTCGATCCCGATCGACTCGGCGACCGTGATCTGGACGTGGTCGATGAACTGGCGGTTCCAGATCGGCTCGAAGATGCCGTTCGCGAAGCGGAGCGCCAGCATGTTCTGGACGGTCTCCTTGCCGAGGTAGTGGTCGATCCGGAAGATCTCGTCCTCGCGGAAGTGCTCGGTGAGCTTCGCCGTCAGCTCGCGCGCCGACTCGAGGTCGTGGCCGAACGGCTTCTCGACGACGAGCCGCGTCCAGCCGCGCTCGTCGCGCCGCCTGCCGAGCGCGTCGACGATGGTGGGAAACGCCGGCGGCGGGACGGCGAGGTAGAAGACGCGGTTCCCGCCGAGCTCCAGCTCGCCGTCGAGCTTCTCGAGCAGGTCGTGCACCTTGTCCTCGCCGGTCGAGTCGGCGAAGTCGGTCGAGACGTAGTGGAGCTGCGCGGCGAGCTCGTCCCAGGTCTCCTGCTTGAACGGGTCGCGCGCGTGCTGCTTGACGGCGGTGGCCATGTCCTCGCGGAACATGTCGTCGTCGCCCTCGGTGCGCGCGATGCCGACGATCGCGAACCGCTGCGGCAGGAGGCGGCGCACCGCGAGCGCGTACAGCGCCGGCAGGAGCTTCTTGTGCGTGAGGTCGCCGGACGCGCCGAAGATGACGAGCACGCACGGGTCCGGCGTGCGCCGCAGCGCGAGGGCCTCCGCGAGCGGGTTCTCCCGCTCCTGCTGTTTCGGCGCCGTCGCGGTCACTGCGCTCTGTTCACTGCTCGGGGCTCTTCTCGAGGTGGCCGCCGAACGCCTTGCGCATCGCGGAGAGGACGCGGTTGCCCCAGTCGGCCTCGCCGCGCGAGGCGAAGCGGTCGAACAGCGAGGCGGCGAGCACCGGAGCAGGGACGCCCTCCTCGACGGCGGCCCGCACCGTCCAGCGGCCCTCGCCGGAGTCGCTCACGCGGCCGGCGTAGTCGTCGAGGTTCGGCGACTCGTGCAGCGCCTGCGCGGTCAGGTCGAGCAGCCAGGACGAGATCACCGAGCCGCGGCGCCAGAGCTCGCTGATCGCGGCGACGTCGAGCTCGTACTTGTAGTGGTCCGGGTTGCGCAGCGGCGTCGTCTCGGCGTCGGTCTCCTGCGCGTGCAGGCCGATGTTCGCGTGCTTGAGGACGTTGAAGCCCTCGGCGTAGGCCTGCATCAGGCCGTACTCGATCCCGTTGTGCACCATCTTCACGAAGTGGCCGGCTCCGGACGGGCCGCAGTGGAGCCAGCCCTGCTCCTCGGGCGCCGGGTCGCCGTCGCGGCCGGGCGTGCGCGGCGCGTCGCCGGGCCCGGGGGCGAGGGTCTCGAGCACCGGCACGAGGCGCTCGACCGCCTCGTCGTCGCCGCCGACCATCAGGCAGTAGCCGCGCGCGCGGCCCCAGACGCCGCCGCTGACGCCGACGTCGACGTAGTGGATCTTCCGCTCGCGCAGGTCGGTCGAGCGGCGCAGATCGTCGATGTAGTACGAGTTGCCGCCGTCGACGATCGTGTCGCCCTCGGAGAGGTGCTGAGCCAGCTCGCCGACGATCGACTCGACGACGCCGGCCGGGACCATGAGCCAGACCGACCGCGGCGCGTCGAGCTGCCCGACGAGCTCCTCGAGCGACGAGGCCGTCCCGTCGACGTTGGGATCGAACGTCTTCAGGTCGTGACCGGCGGCGTGGAGCCGTTCGGTCATGTTCGCGCCCATCCGGCCGAGGCCGACCATCCCGAGCTGCATCGCTACAGATCCTCCAGTCTGACCCTCGCCACGCGCCGGCCGCGTTCCCTCAGCGTCTCGAGGTCTCCCGCCGCCTGGGCACGGATCAGCCGCCGGAAGCCGAACGGCTTGCCGGGGATCGGCAACTCGTCCCCCGGGTCGTCGATCACCTGCAGGAAGAGCCCCGTGTTCGGGCCGCCCTTGTGGAGCTGGCCGGTCGAGTGCTGGTAGCGCGGGCCGTAGCCGTGCGTCACGACCAGGCCGCTCTCGCGGCGCAGGCGGTCGACGAGCGGGCCGAGATCGGTCGACGGGTCGACGAAGGCCTGGACGCAGACGTAGTCCCCCTCCTCCGCCTGGGCGAGCAGCTCCTCGATCGAGCTCTCCGGGTCGAGCCTCGGCTCCTTGCCCGTGGCCAGCACCTCGTTCGTCTTGTCCTTCGCGGCCTGCACGTCGGGCTGGTCGAACGGGTTGATCTCGAGGAACGTGCCGGCGACCGCGATCGCGAACTCCCAGCGGAAGAACTCCGCCCCGAGCGCGTAGGGATCCGGGATGTGCGGATCTGCTTCTTGCCGGTCGGGTCCCTCGGGCCGGTTCCCCGGTGCTGGAATGAGGCCCTTGCCGTGCTTGCCCGTCGACTCCGCGATCAGCTGCTCGGCCCAGAGGCCGAACCCACCCGGCGTGTCCGGGATGCAGATCTTGTCCCGGCCCAGTCGCCAGCCCTCGCCGAACTGCCGACCGAGCTCGTAGCCGGGATTCCCCTCGCCCGAGCGGCAGTCCTCGCGCATCGCCTGCGCGCGCTCGAGCAGGCGTGAGGCGTCGATGCCCATGAGCACCGCCGGCACGATCCCGAACGGCGACAGCGCCGAGTAGCGGCCGCCGATCGACGGCTCGCCGGCGAAGACCGCCCGGAAGCCGCGCTCGCGTGCGAGGTGCTCGAGCTCCGAGCTCGGGTCGGTGATCGCGGCGAACATCTCGCCCCGCCTGCCGGACTTCTCCCAGAAGTAGTCGGTGTGCGAGCGCGTCTCGAGCGTCGAGCCCGACTTGGAGGACGAGACGAAGAACGTCCGCTCGAGGTCGAGCTGCTCCTCGAGCGCCCGGATCGCGCGCGGGTGCGTCGTGTCGAGGACGTGGAACCAGTCGACGCCGAACGTGCGCCGCAGCACCTCCGGCGCGAGCGACGAGCCGCCCATGCCGCACAGGACGACGGCGTCGACTCCGTCGTGCAGCGACTCCGCGAAGCGGCGAATCTCACCGAGCTGCTCCTGGACGTGCAGCGGCTCGTCGAGCCAGCCGAGCCAGGCCGCCTCGTCGGCGCCGGTCCAGGCGGTGGCGTCCCGCTCCCAGATCGCCTCGATCAGCTCGTCTCCGGTCACCGCTTAGGCGGCCACGGCCTCGCGCTTCGCCTTCACCCCGTCGAGCAGCTCGGCGAAGGAGTCGGAGAACTTCTCAACGCCCTCCTGCTCGAGCGTCGCGACGACGTCGTCGTAGTCGACCCCGACCGCGGGCAGCTTCTCCTCGAGCAGCGCGCGGGCCTCGTCGAGGTCGTTCTCGACGGTGTCGCCGCGCACCTCGCCGTGGTCCTGGAAGGCCTGGATCGTCTCCTCCGGCATCGTGTTCACCGTGTGCGGGCCGATCAGCTCTTCCACGTAGAGCACGTCGCGGTACGCAGGGTTCTTGGTGGAAGTCGAAGCCCACAAACAGCGCTGCGGCAGCGCGCCCTTCGCCTCGAGCGCCACCCACCGCTCGCCGCTGAAGACCTGCTTGTAGTGCTGGTACGCGATGCGCGCGTTCGCGATCGCGAGCCTGCCGCGCAGCGCGAGAGCCTCCTCCGTCCCGATCGCCTCGAGCCGCTTGTCGGCCTCGGTGTCGACGCGTGAGACGAAGAAGCTCGCCACCGAGCGCACCTCGGACGGATCGCCGCCGCTCTCGACGAAGCGCTCGAGCCCCGCGACGTACGCCTCCATCGACTCCTTGTGGCGCTGGAGGGAGAAGAGCAGCGTGACGTTGATGCTGCGGCCGGCGGCGATGCAGTCCTCGATCGCCTGCAGGCCCGCCTCCGTGCCCGGGATCTTGACGTAGAGGTTCGGGCGATCGATCCACTCGTGCAGGCGGATCGCCTCCTTGTACGTCGCCGCGGTGTCGAACGCGAGGTTCGGGTCGACCTCGATCGACACGTAGCCGTCCTCGGCGTTCCCCTCGTGCACGGGCGCGAGCAGGTCGAGGGCGTTCTCGACGTCGCGCACGGCAAGGTGGAGGAAGATCTCCTTCGGGTCGTCCTCCTCCGAGAGCAGCTCCTTCAGCTGCTCGTCGTAGGCGTTGCCCTGCGAGATCGCCTTCTGGAAGATGGTCGGGTTCGAGGTCACGCCGACGACGGCGTCCTCCTCGATCATCCGCTTCAGCTCGCCGCTGGAGAGCAGGTCGCGCGACAGGTAGTCGATCCAGACCGACTGCCCGCGGGCGCTCAGCTTGTCGAGTCTCGATTCAGCCATTCCGCATCCCTTCTTCCATTCTTCGGATCTTCTCCAGTCTGGCGACGTACCGCTCCCCTCCGTCGAACCGGGCCGCGAGGAACGTCCGCACGAGGTCTGCGGCGAGGCTGGGCCCCACGACCTCGGAGCCGAGGCAGAGGACGTTCATGGCGTCGTGCTCGACTCCCTGGTGAGCGGAGTAGACGTCGTGACAGATTGCTGCCCGGATCCCCGCGATCTTGCACGCGGCAACCGAGGCGCCGACCCCGGAGCCGCAGACGAGGACGCCGCGCTCCGCCTGCCGGTCCTTGATCGCGGCGCCGAGCTCGGCGGCCTTGTCGGGATAGTCGATGCGGACGGCGTCGGTGTCGGTGCCGAGGTCGACGACCTCGTGACCTTCCTCGCGCAAGGTGTCGAGGATCTTCTCGCGGAGATGAACCCCTCGATGGTCGAACGCAACCGCCACCTTCACGCGACGGACCGTACATAGAATCGTGGCCGTGAACGACGTCGAGCTCTGGCGCGAGCTCGGGCAGCAGCTCCGGGTCGACGCCATCCGTCCTGCGGCGAAGGCGGGCTCCGGCCACCCGACGTCCGCGATGTCCGCGGCCGACCTGATGGCCGTCCTGCTGGCGAAGTACCTGCGCTACGACTTCGGCAACCCGCACGACCCGCACAACGACCGGCTCGTCTTCTCGAAGGGCCACGCCTCGACGCTCCTCTACGCGATCTACCGCGCCGCCGGCGCGATCTCGGAGGAGGAGCTGCTCACCTACCGGCAGTTCGACTCGATCTTCGAGGGACACCCGACGCCGCGGATCCCGTGGGTCGACGTCGCGACCGGCTCGCTCGGCCAGGGGCTGCCGTACGCGGTGGGCATGGCGATCGCGGGCAAGCGGCTCGACCGGCTGCCGTTCCGCGTCTGGACGCTCTGCGGCGACAGCGAGATCGCCGAGGGCTCGCAGTGGGAGGCGCTCGAGCACGCGGCGTTCTACGAGCTCGACAACCTCGTCGCGATCCTCGACGTGAATCGCCTGGGCCAGAGGGGCGAGACGATGCACGGCTGGAACCTCGACTCGTACGCCGACCGGGCCCGGGCCTTCGGCTGCCACGCGATCGAGATCGACGGCCACGACGTCGAGGCGATCGACCGCGCCTACGCCGAGGCGATCGACGTCTCGGGCCAGCCCGTCGTGATCGTCGCGAAGACGATCAAGGGCAAGGGCGACCCCGACGTCGAGGACAAGAACGGCTTCCACGGCAAGGCGCTCGACCACTCCGACGAGGTGATCGCGACGCTCGGCGGCGTCCGCAACCTGAAGGTCGAGGTCGCGAAGCCGGAGACCGGCGCGGCGAAGCACGAGTTCGGCGGCGGCACGCTCGAGCTGCCGCAGTACGAGCTCGGTGCGGAGGTCGCCACGCGAAAGGCGTACGGCGACGCGCTCGCGGCGCTCGGCAAGGCGCGCGGCGACGTCGTCGCGCTCGACGGGGAGGTCTCGAACTCGACGTACGCCGAGGAGTTCCGCGACGCCGTCCCCGACCGCTACTTCGAGATGTACATCGCCGAGCAGCAGATGGTCGCGACCGCGGTCGGGATGCAGGTGCTCGGCTGGCGGCCGTTCGCCTCCACGTTCGCCGCCTTCCTGTCGCGCGCCTACGACTTCATCCGCATGTCGGCGATCAGCCGCGCGAGCTACGCCCTGTGCGGCTCGCACGCGGGCGTCTCGATCGGCGAGGACGGGCCGTCGCAGATGGCGCTCGAGGACATCGCGTCGATCCGCGCCGTCCACGGCTCGACGGTGCTGCACCCGTGCGACGCGAACCAGACCGCGAAGCTCGTGGCGCTCATGGCCGATCTCGAGGGGATCTCCTACCTCCGCACGCTGCGCCCGGCGACGCCGGTCGTCTACGGGCAGGACGAGGAGTTCGAGATCGGAGGCTCGCGGACGCTGCGCGAGGGCGACGACGTCGCGCTCGTCGGCGCCGGGATCACCGTCCACGAGGCGCTCAGGGCGGCGGAGGCGCTCGCCGCGGACGGGATCGAGGCGCGCGTGATCGACCTCTACTCGATCAAGCCGCTCGACGGGGAGACGCTGCGCTCGCTCACGTGCCCGATCGTCACGGCCGAGGATCACTGGCCGGAGGGCGGGCTCGGCGAGGCGGTGCTCTCGGCGCTGGCCGGCTCGGACGAGCGGCCGCCGGTCGTCCGGCTCGCGGTGCACGAGATGCCGCACTCGGGCAAGCCTGCGGAGCTGCTCGCCGAGGCAGGAATCGACGCCGACGGCATCGCGGCCGCGGCGCGCGAGCTCGTCGGCTCTCAGGTCAAGGCGTCGTAGAGCCGCTGCTGCGCGTCGCGCGCGGCGCGGTAGGCATCGGCGCGGTCCGCGCGCGGCTCGACGACCTCGGCCGTCGGCGCCGCCGCCGCCTCGTGCCCGAGCCGCTCGAGCGCGAAGACGGCCGCGCCGCGTAGCGACGCCTCGGGGACGGCCGAGACGGTGACCGGCCGCGCGAGCGCGTCGGCCATGATCTGGATCCAGTCGCGGTCGTGCAGCAGCCCGCCGCCGGTCGCGACGATCTCGCCGACCTCGGGCAGCAGGCCGGCGATCGCGGCGAAGCGGAACGCGACTCCCTCGTACGCGGCCTGGCGGATGTCGAGCGGCGTCGTCGCGAAGGTGAGGCCGTGGATCGTCCCCCGCGCCTCGGGGTTCCAGCCCGTCGAACGCTCGCCGCCGAGGAAGGGCAGGAAGACGAGGCCGTGGTCGCTCGGGTCGCGCTCGGCGAGCGAGCCGGACGTGTCGGCGAGGGTCCGTTCCAGCCAGTCGAAGAGGTTGCCGCCGTCCGAGAGCGCGCCGCCCTCGACGACCCGGCGCTCGTCCGCGAGATAGAGGAAGAGACCCGGCTTGGGCTGCGGCCGCTCCGACTCGTAGAGGACCCGCAGCGCGCCCGAGGTGCCGACCATGAGCGCGGCGCGGTCGCGGCTCAGGCAGCCGGCGCCGGCGTTGGAGCACGCGGCGTCGACCCACAGCGGGACGTCGGCGATCGTCGGGAGCCGCGCGCGGTCGACCCCGATCGTCGCGAGCAGCTCCTCGTCCCAGTCCTGCTCCGCGACGTCGAGGAGACCGCTGGAGGACGCCATCGAGAGGCTGGTCTGGGGCGAGCCGCGCAGATAGTCGGCGAACGAGACGAAGCACGCGGCGCGGCGGAAGACCTCCGGCTCGGTCTCGGCGAGCCACGCGAGCTTCGCGGGCCAGTAGGAGGGGTGGAGGAAGGCGCCCGTGCGCGCGTGCACCGTCTCGGCGTCGAGCCTGCGCGCGAGCCACTCCGACGCACCGGCGCTACGCGTGTCGCGCCAGCCGAGGATCGGCGTGAGCGCGTTCCAGTCGGCGTCGACCGCGACGAGGCTGTGTGCGAAGCAGGACATCGCATCCGGCTCGCCGCCGTCGAGGACGCTCCGGACTGCCGCGGCGACCTCGGCTGGATCGTCGGTCGAGTACCTCTCCTGCCGGAGCTCACCGTCCGGCTCGCCGCGAGCGTCGAACCGCTGCGCCCGGACCGAGGAAGAGCCTACGTCGAGGGCGAGGACGGTGCTCAGCGCAGCACCTCGATCAGGGCGATCTCGCTCACCTTGGGCGGAAGCGCGTCGGCGCCCCGCGGCGCGAGCGCCCGCAGCTCCTCGCTCCTCGCCGTCGCCACGCCGCGAATCTAGCCAGGCAGCGTGAGCCCGGGTATTGCCGCGGGCGCGGCGAGGAGGAGCACGCCCAGCGCGGCGAGCAGCGCGCCGCTGCCCCGGGTCGCGACACGCCGCCAGGGGAGGACCTTCTCCAGCGCGACGAGCGCGGCGACGAACGCCGTCCAGGCGACGCTCATCACGCCGAGTGCGAACAGCGCGGCCATGAGCGCCCAGCAGCAACCGGCGCACCAGGCTCCGTGCGCCAGGCCCATCCGCAGCCCGCCGCGGCGGCCGGGCCGCCACGAGCCGAGCAGGAACGCGATCGGGACGCGGCACCGGGTCAGGCACGCGTCCTTGAGCGGCGTGAGCTGGTATGCGGCCGCGAGCAGGAGCATCGCTCCCGCTGCCCAGCGGCCGCCGCGCTCCCAGGCGAGGAAGCCATGCGAGACGCGCCCGCCCGCAGCGGCGACACCGAAGGCCGCGAGCCCGGCCGCCGCCCAGACGGCGAGATAGCCGGCGACGAAGAAGAGAGGAGCGAGCGACGTCCGGTCCTTCGCGAGCCCCGCGTACGTCGTGACCGCCGGGATCGCCGACGGCAGCATCATCGCGGCCATCATCACGATCCAAACGCCGAGGAACCAGCCGAGCGTCCCGAGTCCGGTCCACGGTCCCTCGTCCATCCCGTGCATCCGTTCGATCGTCGACCACCAGCCGGTCGCCGCGAGCGCGAGGAGCAGCGCCACGAGGCCGGCTTCCGTCCGCGCGAGGCTCATCCGCCGGAGTACGCGAAGGAGGAGGCGTAGCCGCACGTGCCGCTGTAGAAGAAGGTCAGCGGTCCGTCCTTCACGAGGAGCTCCTCCGCGACGAGCTCCTCGCCCTCCCGGTCGTGGCCGGGGATCACGCAGGTGACGGTCTCCTTGCCCTGATACGGGTCTCGGATCCGCACCGTGACGTGGTCGCGGATGCGGAGCCACTGCCGGTGGCGTGTGTGGTCGAGCTCGATCCCGGCGCGCCGCACGCCGACCAGCGTGCTCTCCTTCCACGCCCACGGGAAGTGCGTGAGCGCGTCGCCGCCGAGCCGGCCCGTGAAGATCCCCTCGAGCGCCTCCTCCTGCTCCTCGCTCGCGCGCTCGTCGAGGTAGAGGAACCACGTCCACGGCGAGCCGGGCTCGTCGTCGCTGTAGCGGATGGCGAGCACGACCGCCAGCCCGGCCAGATCCGTCCCGGCGGCGGTGCCCTCCTCGATCAGCCAGGACAGGACGCCCGCACAGATGCCGTGCGTCGAGCGGCCGCCGGCGACGCCGTCGACGCGCCGGCACGGGCAGATCGGGTCGCAGTTGCAGGACTCGAGATAGCTCCCCCGGATGTGCCAGTCCGCGGCCGCTGCCATCGGGCCGAATCTACAGTGGCCTTCGGCCATGGCTGTCGTGATCGCATCCAACCTGCGCAAGGAGCTCGCGGGCACCGTCCTCTTCGACGGCGTCTCGTTCTCCGTGGAGCGGCGCGACCGCGTCGCGCTCTCCGGGCCGAACGGCGCCGGCAAGACGACACTGCTCCGGATCCTGGCCGGCGAGACCGAGAAGCACGGCGGCGAGCTGGCGTTCGCGAAGGGCACGCGCGTCGCGCTGCACGACCAGCGGCCGCCGCTCGAGCAGGAGCTGACCTTGCGCGAGTACGTGCTCTCCGGAGCGCGCGACCTCGTCGCGCTCGAGGACGAGTTGCGGCGGCTCGAGCAGGCGATGACGGAGGGTGACCACGCACAGGCGACGCTGAACCGCTACGCGGAGGCGCAGTCTCGGCTCGAGCACGCGGGCGGCTACGACTGGCGCGACCGCGCGACCTCCGTCCTGCGCGGTCTCGGCTTTGCGGACGACGACCTCGACCGGGCACTGCGCACGTTCTCCGGCGGCGAGCTGACGCGCGCCTCGCTGGCCCGCGCGCTCGGCGGCGACCCCGACCTGCTCCTCCTCGACGAGCCGACGAACCATCTCGACGTCGCGAACCTCGAATGGCTCGAGCGCGAGCTCGCCTCGCTCGACGCGGCCGTGATCCTCGTCGCCCACGACCGGTGGTTCCTCGAGGCCGTGACGACCGCGACACTCGAGCTCGAGGCCGGCCGCTCGACGTTCTTCCCCGGCCCCTGGCACGCGTGGCGGCGCGAGAAGGCGGCACGGATGCTGCACTCGCAAAAGGAGGTAGCGCGCGTCCAGGCCGACATCGCGCGCCTCGAGCGCTTCGTCGAGCGGTTCCGGTACAAGAAGGACAAGGCGAAGCAGGCCCAGGCGAAGCTGACCCAGATCGGCCGGCTCGAGCAGGAGAAGTCCGCGCACGCCGACCAGATCGCGCTTCTCTCGCGGCGCTCGCGCGGCCTCGGCTTCGAGTTCCTGAAGCCCGCGCGGAGCGGCCGGACCGTGGTGGAGGCCGACGGGCTCGACGTCACCATCCCAAGTGACACAGTGTTACTAAGTCGGATCTCGTTCGCGCTCGAGCGCGGCGAGCACGTCGCGCTCGTCGGGCCGAACGGTTCCGGCAAGACGACGCTGCTCGAGAAGCTCGTCCGGGGAGATACCGGCGTAGGCTCGACGGAGCCGGCCAAGAGCGAAGGTGCCGGCTCTGCCGGCGCCGGAGCGGGAAGGATCCGGATCGGACACGGCGTCGAGGTGGGCTACTTCTCGCAGCAGGAGATGGAGCTCGACACGCGCGGGACCGTGCTCCAGTGCGTGCAGTCGATGACCGGCCTGCCGCGGCAGGATGCGCAGAACCTGCTCGGCCGCTTCTTGTTCTCGGGCTGGGACGCGCACGAGAAGCCGGTGACGGTGCTCTCGGGCGGCGAGCGGCGGCGGCTCGCGCTCGCGGTGACGGTCGCGTCCGGCGCGAACTTCCTCGTGCTCGACGAGCCGACGAACCATCTCGATCTCGAGAGCCGCGAGGCGCTCGAGGCGGCGCTCGACGCCTTCCCCGGGACGGTGCTGCTCGTCTCGCACGACCGCGCGCTGCTCGACGCGATCGCCGAGCGAACGCTCGCGATCGAGGACGGCGAGCTGCGCTCCTACGACGGCGGCTGGGCCGATCTCGTCCGCCGCCGCGAGGAGCGCGCCGAGCGGGAGAAGGCCAAGCTCGAGTCCCGGGCCGTCGAGAAGCCGAAGCCCGCGCCGAAGCCGAAGTCGGCCGCGGCGAAGAAGCCGCGTCCCTCCGAGCTCGAGCGGATCGAGGCCGAGATCGCCGAGCGCGAGGCGGAGGTCACCGAACTCGAGCGCAAGCTCGCCGAGGACTGGACGGACGTCGACGTGCTGGCCGCGCACAAGCGCAGCCGCGACGCGCTCACGGCGCTGCTCGAGCGCTGGGAGCAGCTGTTCGACCAGGCGCAGGCGTAGACCAGGAAGCTCGCGAAGCTGACGCTTCGCCTCCCTGGAGATCGGAACTCCGCGGGCCGGAAAGCGCGGTTTCCGGCCCGCTCCGTGCTGTCTTGCTTTGGAGGTTCAGTAGAGCGCGAGAGGCTGGTGTCGTGCGCTCGCGCGCGGCGGAGGCGGGCGCGAGCGCAGGTTCGGACGGAGGCGACGCCCGCGCGCATTCGTGGCCTCCGGCTCTGGATCGCACGCGGGTTCAAACGTCCCGAGCATGGATCGACGGGGCAAGAGGGTCTCCACCCCGCAACGCCAGGCAAGGCCCTACTGCACGGGGCCAACGGGAGACCGCGCTCTCCCGTTGGCGCAGTTCCTTCATCCCTGGGCGAAGAGCGCAGCTCTTCGCCCGGCCTAAAAGCCGGGCTTGCAGGGAGACTCGCCGAGCTTCGTCTGCATCGCGGGCTCCATCGCCTCGAGGGCATCGAAGCAGTCCCGGCAGAGGCCCACCGCGCTCTTCG
>DASSZE010000031.1:0-25926 GCA_035713675.1 Gaiellaceae bacterium
CCCTCGTTTCCCGAGAGCGCGAACCTCTAACTACCGCTCGCGCGGCTCCCAGCGAAAGCGGGAGAGCGTGAACACGAGCCCTGCGATCCCCCAGGCCGCGAGGACGGCGAGATCCTGAGGCCGCGTCCAGATGCCGTGGCCGTGCAGGTAGACGGCGTTGACGAGGTTGATGAAGTACTTGAGCGGCAGCACGTCGCCGATCGCGCGCAGGAAAGCGGGATAGTGGGTCGTCGGCCCGAACGCGCCGGAGACGAACGCCATCGGCAGGAGGATGAAGTTGACGACCGCCGACGCGCCTTCCTGCGACCGGATCACCGAGGCCGTCGCGGTCCCGAGCGCTGCGAAGACGGCCGCGCCGATCACGATCGTGGCAGCGAGCGAGCCGTAGTCCGATGGGAACGGCGTGTTGTGGAGCGCCTTACCCATCAAGAACAGCGCGATCGTCTGGAGAAGGAAGACGATGAGCGTGGAGGTGAGCAGAGCGATGACGTACGTCGCCGGGGGCAGCGGGGTCGAGCGCAGCCGTTTGAGGATCCCGTTCTCGCGCCGGATCACGAGCTGGATCGCGAGGCCCGCGAACGCGGTGTTCGCGCAGCCGTACCCGATCAGTCCCGCCAGCAGCGCCTCGGCCGGCGGCACGCCGTAGATCTTCTTCGTGTAGACGGAGCCGAGCAGGAGGAAGAGCAGCAGCGGGAAGAGGAAGATGAAGAACGCCGCTTCGCGGCTGCGCCAGAAGACGAGCTGCTCCGAACGGAGCTGATGGAGGAACAGCCGTCGCGCCGGCCGGCGCACCCCGATGCGAATCGCCTCCGCGCTCACGCCTCGACCTCCGCTTCTTCCTCGGCGGTGAGCGTGAGGTAGACCTCCTCGAGCGACGGCCGGCGCACCTGCAGCCCCTCGAGCTCCTCGCCGCGGGCGACAGCCGCCGACGTGAGCTCGGCGAGTACCCGCGTCGGCTCGTTCGTCTGCACGACCACCTCCTCGCCGTTCTGCCGGTAGCGAATCTCCGTCTGCAGGTCGGTCGTCGTCAGCTCGCGCGGCGTGCCGACGCGCACGATCCTCCCTTCGCGGAGCACGGCGACGCGGTCGGCGAGCTGCTCGGCCTCGTCGAGGTAGTGCGTCGTGAGGAGGACGGTCTTGCCGAGGGAGCGGAGCGAGCGGATCATGTCCCACGCCGCCCGCCGCGCCTGCGGGTCGAAGCCGGTGGTCGGCTCGTCCAGGAAGACGAGGTCGGGGTCGCCGACGAGTGCGACTCCGAGGTCGAGCCGCCGCTTCTGCCCACCCGACAGCGTTTTGACCCGGGCATCCGCCTTCTCCTGGAGGCCGACGAGCGCGACCACCTCGTCGATGTCGCGCGGCGCGCGGTAGTAGCCGGCGAAGATCGCGTGGACCTCGCGCACGGTGAGGTTCGGCCAGAGCTCCGACTGCTGGAGGACGACCCCGATCCGCTCGCGGAAGTCCGGGGCCGGGCGCTCGGGGTCGCTGCCGAGCACGCGCACCTCGCCGGCATCGCGTCTGCGATAGCCCTCGAGGATCTCGACGGTCGTCGTCTTGCCGGCGCCGTTCGGCCCGAGGAGCCCGAAGACCTCGCCCTCCTCGATCCGGAAGTCGACCCCCCGTACCGCCTCGAGGTCCCCGTAGGCCTTGCGCAGGCTGCTGACCTCGATCGCGTACATCCGCGGCGAAGCGTAGACGGGACCCGGCGGTACAGTCGTCGGCGGCATGGCCGCGCTCCGCTTCGTGATCGCCGATGTCTTCACCGACGTGCCGTTCGCCGGCAACCAGCTCGCCGTCTTCACGGACGCGCGCGCGATTCCCGAGGAGCGGCTGCAGCCGCTCGCGCGCGAGATCAACTTCTCCGAGACCGTCTTCGTCTACCCGGCTGCCGGCGAGGGGCACGCGCGCATCCGCATCTTCACGCCGTCGCTCGAGCTGCCGTTCGCCGGACACCCCGTGCTCGGGACTGCCTTCGTGCTCGCCGGCCCGCTGCAGCTCGACGAGCTGCGGCTCGAGACCGGCGCCGGCGTGGTGCCGATCCGCGTCGAGCGCGACCGGTCGCGGATCGCTTTCGGCTGGATGCGGCAGCCGCCGTTCGGCTTCGAGCCCTACGACCGCGCGGACGAGCTGCTCGCCGTGCTCGGCGTCCAGGAGTCGGGGCTCCCGGTCGAGCTCTACCGCCAGGGCCCCGAGCACGTCCTCGTCGAGCTCGCGTCGCCCGAAGCAGTGGCGGCGCTGCGGCCCGACTTCGAGGCACTGCTCGAGCTCGGTCCGTACGGCACCGACTGCTTCGCGCGCGACGGCGAGACCTGGAAGTCGCGCGTGTTCGTCCCCGCGCACGGCGTTCCCGAGGATCCGGCGACCGGCTCCGCCGCCGGGCCGCTCGCGCTCCATCTCTCGCGGCACGGCCGGATCGGCTTCGGCGACGAGATCGTGATCAAGCAGGGCGTCGAGATCGGGAGGCCGTCCACGCTCCACGCGGTCGCCCGCTCGCCGGAGGAGGTCGAGGTCGGCGGCTCGGCCGTGGTCGTCGCGCGCGGGGAGTTCCGCCTGTGAGGCGGGTCGCCGTCATGGGCGGCTCGTGCTCCGGCAAGACGACCGTCTCGGGCCGGCTGGCCGCGGTGCTCGGAGTTCCGCACATCGAGCTCGACGCGCTTCATCACGACGCGGGCTGGCGGGAGGCGCCGGCCGAGCTGTTACGGGCCCGCGTCCTGGCCGCCTTCGACGCGGCGCCGGAGGGGTGGGTGGCCGACGGCAACTACGGCGCGAAGCTCGGCTCGCTCGTGCTCGAGCACGCCGACACCGCCGTCCTGCTCGACCCTCCGCATTTCCGTACCTTCCGCCGTTCTCTCCGACGGACGCTCGGCCGGACCATGCGCCGCGAGGAGCTGTGGAACGGGAACCGCGAGCAGCTGCGCAACATCTTCACCCGTTACTGGATCCCGTGGTGGGTGCTGGGCAACCACCGGCGCCATGCGCGCGAGGTGCCGGAGCGCGTCGCCCGTCAGCCCCACCTCGAGCTCGTCGTCCTCCGTTCCGACGAGCAAGTGGAGCAATGGCTTCAGTCGATCCAGGCGACCGACTCGATGTCCGGCAGCTCGAAGGGGAGCGAGCGCCAGAACACTCCGCCGTTCGTCGAGAGGTAGAGCCGGTTGCGAGCGGCGTAGAGCATCCGGTCGGGCTCGTCCTCCGCGACCGCGACCGCGAACCCGGGCGGAAGCCCGCCGCCGGCCTCGCGCCACGTGGCGCCGCCGTCGTTGGACAGCATGAGCGGCGGGCGGCGCTCGACGACCGCGACCACCGTGGAGCCCGACTGCGCCGCCGCGACGACGCGCGGCAACGCCACCTCGGGGCGCTCGGCGGCGGGCACCTCGGTCCCGTCGCCGAGCAGCTGCTCGGCCTCGACGTCGACGAGAAAGACGCCGGCGAGCGTCCCGACCGCAGCGATCACCGACCTGTCCTTCCTGGTAACACAGTGTTACTAAGTAGGGCCGAGACGAGAGCGCTCGCGCGCCGGGCGGCGGAGATCGGCCGGTGGCCCGCCGCGCGCGCGCCGAGGTACGCGACCGAGAACGCGTCGCCGGCTCCCGTCGGGTCGCCGCGCGCCGGGCGCGCGACCACACGCACGGCCGTGTCCCGCGTGAGGACGAGCGAGCCGCCCGCGCCGAACGTCACGACGATCTCCGGCACGCCGAGCCCGCGCAGCTCCTCCAGCTCCGCGCCGCCGAGCATCGCCCGTGCCTCCTCATCGGCGAGCTTGAGGATCGAGACGTGCCGGAGCAGCGCACGGTCGAAGTCGCCGTCGAGCTCGAGCGCGCCGACCCGGCGGCGACGGACGAGGCCGTGACCGTCGAGCAGCACGCGGCGGCGGCGCGCGATCCGCTCCAGCGTCTCCGCCGGGAAGTCGCCGCGCAGGAGCGGCGCGACGTGCACCCACTCGACCCGCCGCAGCGCGCGTTCCGGCACATCTTCGTCACTCCACGGCTCGCCGATCGCCTCCACCCGCATCTCGCGCCGCCCTTCCGAGTCGTAGCTGAAGGAGAAGGATGTCGTCTCGCCGGCGGCGGAGAGGGAGACGGGCAGTCCGAGCGCGGCGAGCCGCCGCAGGTACGAGCGCCGCTCGGGCTCACCGCACTTCGCCACCACGATCGCCTCCTGTGCGAGCGCCCGCAGCGCCCGAGCCGCGTACCAGGGGCCGCCGCCGATCTGCGCTTCGCTCCGGGAGTTGCGCAGGTCGCGCGCCAGGGGCCCGATGACGGCGAGCGATCGCACGACTCGCTAGCGTAAGCGCGAGCGACAGCGCGAAGGAGAGGACGAAGCTCGGCAGCGAGCCGCCGATCGCTCCCCGGCCCGGGTGCGTGTGGTCGACGAGGCGGATCCACGAGGCCGGCCCGACCGGTGCGAGCCACTGGTAGAGGCAGAAGCCGGCGAGCCACGCGACGATCTGGCCGGGCCGGATCTCCGGAGCGGCGAACGCGTCGCGGTTCCCGGCCAGCCACTGCGCGAGCAGCACCCCGAAGAGCGGCACGAAGAACGAGCCGAGCAGGTAGAGGAAGTCCTGGTAGTGGACGAGGTCGACGACGAACGCTCCGGCGGTCGCGACCCCTGCGACGGCGAGGATGAGCAGCCGCTGCGGGACCCGCGGCACGACGTTCTGGATCGAGACGGCGGCCGAGTAGATGTTGGCGAACGGCTCCTTCGTCTCGTCGATCCCGAGCGCGACGAGCGCGACCGCCGCGCCTGCGCCGCCGGTGGCGATCGCGGTGATCACCGAGGGCGCGTCCGAGAGCCCGCGCGTGAGGAGCAGGATCGCGCCGAGCGCGTACAGCCACACGTTGGGGAGGAAGTAGCCGATCGCGGCTCCCCAGAACGCACCGCGCCGGGTCTTCGAGAAGCGCGTGTAGTCGGCGGCGAGCGGCAGCCACGAGACCGGCATCGCCACCACGAGGTCGACTCCCTGCCAGAAGCTGAGGCCGCCCTTGCCCGGCTGCGACCAGAGGACGCCGAGGTGCGCGTCGTGCAGCGTCCACCAGGTGAGATACGCGAGCGAGGCGAGGACGACCCACAGCGCGACGCGCTTCACCCACTCGCGGACGAAGCCCACCGGCCCGAGGAGGGCGAGGATCGTCGCCGCCGCAGCGGCCGCGAGCTTCCAGATCCAGAGTGGCCCGTGCACGAGTGCGTGCGCGGCGGTGGCGATGACGAGCACCTCGAAAACCGTCCAGCCGAGGTTCTGAAGGACGTTGAGGCCGGTCGGGAGATACGACCCGGCGCGGCCGAGCGGCGCGCGCAGCAGCACCATCGCGGGAACGCCGGCTTCCGCACCGATCGCGGCGGCCGAGCCGAGCAGCGCGTTGCCGAAGATCCCGCCGACGAGGATCGCGAGCAGCGCCGCCGGCAGCGAGAGGGCGGGGACGAGGAACGCGCCGGCGACGAGCACGAGCAGGCTGAGGCCGAGGCTGCTCCACAGCATCCCGCTCTCGAGGCCGCCGAGCGTCCGCAGGCGCGCCGGCACCGGGGTGATGCCCCAGCTCGGTGTGCGCTCCTGATTCATTCCCCTCCCTTCGCCGGCATGACCCGGATCAGGTTCGACGGGTGTGATCTCAGCCGCGCCGCGCGCGGCACCCCGGTCTCCCGAGTGTACGGATCCGGCCGCCGGGAAGGACGGTCTGCGTGGCCCAGCTCCTGACGAATCCGCGTGAGCTGCTCGCGGCGCGGCTGCGGCAGATGCTCTGGGTCGAGCTCCGGCTCTCGCAGGAGGTGCTGCCCCAGCTGGTCGAGCAGGCGCACGCGATAGACCTGAAGAACGGCTTCGGGCGCCACCTCCTCGAGACGGAGAGCCACGTGACCACGCTGCGCGACGTCCTCCACGATCTCCGGGTACCGGCAGATCCCGAGGAGAGCCCCGGGCTCAAGGGCCTCGTGAAGGAGCACGAGCTGCTCGTCGGGCAGCTTCCGGACGAGAGCCTGTTGCTGAACGACCTCGCGCACGCTCAGGCGGCGGCCGCGACCGAGCATCTCGAGCTCGCGGCGTACGAGTCGCTCGCGCGCCTCGCCGAAGCGCTCGGCGAGGAGTCGGTCGCGATCCGGCTCCGCGAGGTGATGGAGCAGGAGGAGTTCGCGCTCGAGCAGCTCGAGGGCGCTGCGGCGAAGCTGCTCGCGGAGAAGATCGAGAGCGAGCGGCTCTAGCGCCTCAGGTCCGGTCTACCGCTCCCAGTCAGCAGCCGGTCGCCCGCCCCGAAATCCGCGCTTCTGCTGATGCGGCGTTCCCCGTAGCGCGGGAGGGTTGACGCATAGCCGCCATTCGCGGCTGACATTCAACGCCTGACGGAAGGAGAGTCATGGCAACCATCGAGAGGGCAACAACCTTCTCCGCTCCGGGGCAAGTCGACAGCCCCGTCGAGCTCAAGTCGCGCTACGAGAACTTCATCGGCGGCCATTGGGTCGCACCGGTGAAGGGCGCGTACTCGGCGAACCTGACGCCGGCCACCGGTGAGCCGTTCACCGAAGTGCCGCGCTCGACCCCGGAGGACGTGGAGCTCGCGCTCGACGCGGCGCACGTCGCGAAGGACCCCTGGGCCGAGGCGTCGACCACCGAGCGCTCGCGCGTCCTCAACAAGGTCGCCGACGCAATCGAGGAGCACGTCGAGATGCTCGCCGTTGCCGAGAGCTGGGAGAACGGGAAGCCGGTGCGCGAGACGCTCGCGGCGGACATCCCGCTCGCGGCCGATCACTTCCGCTACTTCGCCTCGGTGATCCGCGGCGAGGAGGGTGTGATCTCGGAGATCGACAAGGACACGATCGCCTACCACTTCAAGGAGCCGCTCGGCGTCGTGGGTCAGATCATCCCGTTCAACTTCCCGATCCTGATGGCCGCATGGAAACTGGCGCCGGCACTTGCCGCAGGGAACTGCTCGGTGCTGAAGCCGGCGAGCCCGACCCCGTGGTCGATCCTGAAGCTGATGGAGCTGATCGAGGGGATCGTCCCCGAAGGCGTCGTCAACGTCGTCAACGGCCCCGGTGCCGAGATCGGCAAGGCTCTCGCCACCAACAAGCGGATCGCGAAGATCGCCTTCACCGGCGAGACCGTCACCGGACGGCTGATCATGCAGTACGCAGCCCAGAACATCATCCCGTCGACGACCGAGCTGGGCGGCAAGTCGCCCAACATCTTCTTCGCCGACGTGATGGAGGCCGACGACGACTTCTTCGACAAGGCGATCGAGGGGCTCGTGCTCTACGCCTTCAACAAGGGCGAAGTCTGCACCTGCCCGTCGCGCGCGCTGATCGAGGAGTCGATCTACGAGCCGTTCATGGAGCGGTGCCTGGAGCGGATCGGCAGGATCCGGCAGGGTCATCCGCTCGACAAGTCGACGATGCTCGGGGCGCAGGTCTCGACCGCCCAGATCGAGAAGATCGAAAGCTACGTCGAGATCGGCAAGCAGGAAGGCGCCGAGTTGCTGATCGGCGGCGAGCGTGCGCACCTCGGAGGCGAGCTCGAGGGCGGCTACTACTTCCAGCCGACCGTGTTCAAGGGCGACAACGAGATGCGGATCTTCCAGGAGGAGATCTTCGGCCCGGTGCTCGCGGTGACCACGTTCAAGGACGAAGCCGACGCGCTCCGGATCGCCAACGACACGCTCTATGGTCTCGGCGCGGGCGTCTGGACACGTGACACGAGCAAGGCGTACCGCATGGGCCGCGCGATCAAGGCCGGACGCGTGTGGACCAACTGCTACCACCTCTACCCGGCCCACGCGGCCTTCGGCGGCTACAAGGTCTCCGGCGTCGGTCGTGAGAACCACAAGATGATGCTCGACCACTACACACAGACCAAGTGCCTCCTCGTCTCCTACGACCAGAAGGCGATGGGGTTCTTCTAGACCGATGGAAGCGGATCCGGCTCCCAAGGTCGTCGCCACCGATGCCGCCCTGGCGGAGATCAGGCGCCTGCGAGCCGGCCACGGTCCGCTGATGTTCTTCCAGTCGGGGGGCTGCTGCGACGGCAGCTCCCCGATGTGCTTCCCCGACGGCGAGCTTCTGCTGGGCCCGAACGACCTCCTGCTCGGCGAGATCGACGGCTGCCCCTTCTACATCGACGCCGAGCAGTACGAGCGCTGGAACCGGCCGTCGCTCGTCCTCGACGTCGCATCCGGCGCCGGGTCGGGCCTGTCGCTCGAAGGAGTCGACGGCCGCCACTTCACCCTGGTGTCGCCACCGCTCGGGGAGCGGGGATCGAGACGTGAGCCGGCCGGTCGCACGTGATCGGCTCGTCTCGAGGTAGCCGTCGACGTCCGCCGTTGCCCGCTGCCGGCCGGACGTGAGAGCCTGACCGTGATGGCGGAGACCGACGTGTTCAAGCATTCGACTCCCGAGTTGTACGACCGTTACATGGGTCCGCTGCTCTTCGAGCCGTATGCGAGGCATGTGGCGGAGGGAGTAGCTGCTTGGCGGCCGGACAGTCTCCTGGAGACTGCTGCCGGGACGGGCATCGTCACGCGAGCCGTCCAGGAGGCCGTGCCGGAGGCCGTGATCGTGGCGACGGACATCAACCCGGCTGTGGTCGAGTTCGCTGCGCAACGGGAGACCTCCGAGCGGGTCAGCTTTCAGCAGGCAGACGCGCAGGATCTGCCATTCGAGGACGCGAGCTTCGACCTCGTCCTCTGCCTGTTCGGGGTCATGTTCTTTCCCGACAAGGTTCGCGCGAACACCGAGGCGCGCCGCGTTCTTCGATCCGGAGGCCGCTACGTCCTGGTGACCTTCGACCGGCTCGACCTGAATCCGATTCCGCAGGCGGCCGGCGAGGCCGTGGCGAGTCTCTTCGCCGACGATCCGCGCTACATGGAACGAGGCCCGTTCAGCTACACGGACGCCCGTCTGGTGGAGCAGGACTTGCGTTCGGCCGGATTCGAGGCCGTGGAGCTCGAAACAGTCGCGTTGTCGACGCGGGTCACCGCGCGGGACGCTGCTCGCGGAATCGTTCTCGGCTCGCCGTTCCGAGCCGAGATCGAACGTCTCGACGACTCTGCTCTCGAGCGCGCGACAGATGCAGTCGAACAAGCTCTCCGAGCCTGGGACGCGACAACCGCACCGATGTCCGCCCACATCGCAACAGCCACCCGATAGTCACGTCCCAGGACTGCGGTTTGGGTCCTGCGGTGACTCAGCGGGGTCGGAGCGTGACCCTCTGCTCAGATCTCGCGGGTTCGGCGGGGCTCTCATTGCCCGGTGTGTCGATTGGGTCACGCTTGATGTCGAGCTCGACTACGGCCCCTCGCGCACCCTCGACTGAGCGGATCGCGCGTGCCGCCGCCGAGGCGACATCGCCGCCCGTCACGTCGACCGCGACGCGCTCGCCCGAGGAGAGGACGACCTCGAAGTGATGCGCGACGACGACGGGACGGGCGCGCGCGAGAATGGGCTGGAGCGCAACGAGCAGGAGGTCCAACACGACCAGAGCGCCGAGGGCCCGCGGTGCGAGGGTCCCGTGAGGGTTGCTCCATATGAAGGTGACCGCAAGGATCGCAGTGAGCGCCGCCGTTGCGCAGGACGCCGCGAACAGGCGCCTGACCGAAGCGGGGTCCCCGGTCGCCCGGCGAGCCGTGAGAGCGGTCAGTTGACTGAAGGCGACGGCGACCACTGCAGCAGATCCCACCGTCCGCCCGAACGTGTCGGAGCTCGATGGGCTCCAGATGGCGACGAGCGCCAACACCGAGGCGAGCGCGGCAGAGCCCACTCCCGCGAGCGCGAGCCATCGCGCCCGCTCCTTGTCCAGCAGGACGACGCCCGGAAGTGCAACGAGGCCGAAGCCACCAAGGAGCGCAGTGGACCCGAGAATGCGCCCCTCGGTGCTGCCGAACCGGCCGATGAGCAGAACCGCGATTGCGAGCACGGCCGAGACCGACAACAGCACGGCGACCGTGAAGAGGAGCACGCGCTTACGCGACATCTCAACCTCCGCTCTGATTGTCCTCGTGTACAGGAACCACGGCATCCGGGAGGCCACGGATGAAGTGCTGTACCCACGACCGACTTGCAGCGCCAAAAGACTCAGGTCAGAGCACGGATCTTGGTTGGTCAGACCCCAGAACGGTCGCGTGGGCCAGTGTCCGGAATGACCCTGAGGGCGCTGCGACAGGCCAGCGCAATGTTTCGGTGGGTGCTTGATCCGCTCGGTAGCTCGTGGGACGCTGCCAGGTGAACGCGGGCGAGGCGCTGAGGCTGCGGCCGATTGTCCTACGACGCCCCGCCGTAAGCCGATAACAGGGGAGAGGAGAAATACATGCGTAAGGGCTCGATGCTGGCATTGCTAGCGATTGCCACGTTTGCAGCTGCCTTCGTCGCCGGTTTCGGTACGAGCGTTGCATTCGCTGGTGAGTCGACTGGGAACTGTGGGGCGGGCCAGCCGGTGGATCCCTTCAAAGGGAGCGCGACGGCTGCCGCCAACTGCAAGGGTCCTCTGGCCGAGGCCGGGACCCGCGTGTCGAACGGTAATTCGTGGTGCAGTTACTCCGGACAGAACGACTACCCAGATGGCTCATCGAACGGCCCTGGTGGTCGGACGCAGAGTTACGGGCAGGACGTCAAGCTCGGTCTCTTTGATCCGTCTACTCTGAAAGGGGACTTCCCAAGTCCTGGAACGGCGTGCAATCCGCAAGATCCGAACAACTTCGGAGGCGGCAACCCTCCACCGAGAAAGTAGGACGGGGAGCCGAGCATCTCGCGTTGGCCCCGGCACTAGCGTCGGGGCCAACCACAACCTCTTCAGGTGTCGCGTGGGCCAGTGTTCCGGAATGACCCCTGAGGCGGTGACGTGACGGCCTAGCGTCTTGGCTGCCGGGGCGTTCTGTGGAATCCCCCGAAGCTTGCGCGGAAGACTGAGTGCTCGCTCGGGCCAGCCCGGAGTGACGCCTCAGCAGTCTGGTCTCAGACCTAGGCTTCAGACTCTCTGGCGACCCGCCTCTCACGGAAGAGGAGCTTGCGGCCCGTGCCGACCTGGAGCGTTTCGGGAATGACACCTGAGCGGCTTGCGGGCGTTAGATTGCCGGAGCTCAGGCGGAAGGAGGTTGGATGTCCGCGTTCATCATCACGCGTATCCAGACGGGCGACTACGAGACGTGGCGGCCGATGTTCGACCAGGATCGGCCGCGTGCCCGAGAGAAAGCACTGGTCCAGCGCGTCCTGCGGGGCGCGGACGATCCTAACGAGGTCTTCATTTACCTCGAGTTCCAGGATCTCGACGACGCGAACGAGGCGCGCAATCGACTTCTGTCCTCCGGAGTTCTAGAGCGCTTCGAGGACAAGCACGGCCCTGACGTGCTGGTTGAGGCGGAGTGAAGGATTGTCCTGGGCCGGTGTTCCGCGATGACACCGCCCTTGTCACCGACGACACGGGCACCGCAGCCGAGCACTGCGGCAAGGGGCTCGCCCGCGCAGTGAAGGTCGAGTCGCTGCGTCGCCTGCGCGAAGACCATCCGGAGGTCGAGGCCGTGAATCCCAGCGTCGATACTTCGTCGTTCTGGCTAGGACGTTCGAGGCGATCGGATTGACGATTTGGCTCACAGATCGCACCGAACGAAAGAAGCGAAGGCGAAATCGCTGACCGTGGGCTGTATTGCGGTTGGCGAGTACCTCGTCCGGCGTCAACAACTCCTGCACCCGAGCGCTAACTGGATACAGGACGCTCCGCTGCGCGAGTGTTCCGGAATGACCCCTGAGCGGCTTTCAGATCGTGGCTTCAGCGGCCATCACTCCACCCGTTCCGGCGGATGTCATGGTTCGCTCACCTACGGAGAAGGAGGATCGTCGTGAACCGGCCGCGTGCAGCGCTCGCCATTGCCACCGTGCTGACTGTCGTAGTGCTCTCCGCACCTTCCGCGGAAGCTGTCAACCGAAAGCCGGTCGCCCCTGGCCGCGCGGCCACGCGACTTCGGACTGAGCTAAGCGCGCTCAGGGCCACTCTCGATCGGGCGACGCGGGAACTTGCGCGGGCGCGCATGCCGCACCGGCAGATGTCACAGCTGGGGCGGACGCTGAACACAGCAAAGGGGCAGTTGAGCGCTGCCGAGACCAGGTCCGCCGACTTGCAGGCTGCGCTCCGCACCCCGCCCCTGACGATCGCCGTGGACCGGGTACGGGACGAGGTCGCCTACGTGCAGGGCGGGTTGCCGTATCCGCGCGGCCAACTCGTCGCTGAGGCAGCAATGGATTACGTAGTCGGCCACGTCAGCGATACCGAGTACGGCTACCGCCTCTACCATGGCGGATCCGCTCTACCGGTCGATCCGAACGCGGCGCTCGGGGCACAGGCCGGGATCTGCGGCCACGCGGCGGCAGCCTTTGCCGGGATTGTTCGACTGCTGGGCTTCGCCGTTCGTCACGTCAACTTCAGCTACACCGACCCGAACGGCAGCGCGGGAGACCACGTCGCGGTTGAGGTCTTCTACAGCCGTAGCTGGCACTACTTTGACCCGACCTACGGCGAAATTTGGACCGACGCCGGCGGCGACGTGCTTTCAATCAGCGAGATCCGCTCGGGCGCGGGGACGCTGCGGAAGGACGTTCTCTCGTTCACGAATGTCTTCGAGGACGGGGTGTTCGGCAATGACACGTGGTTCGTTACCGACCCCGCGACAGGGGTGGCGATCGGACCAACTCTAGCCGGCAGGCGACCGAAATAGCCGTCGCCCCAGGGCGCGACGCTTGCTTTGGCGAGCGTCCTCTCGCCTGATCGGAGCTTCTCTCAGGCGCGGCCGTAGCGGGCCGCGCGGGCTGCGGTCGCCGGGGCCACGCCGGCGTCCACGAGGCGCTGCCGCGCCTCGCTCTCCCTCAGCACCCGCAGCAGCACCCAGACGAGCGCGGGCAGCATCGTCAGCGTGCTCTCGAGGAGCATCACGCCGCCGCCCGCCTTCTGGTCGGAGAGATGGCTCAGACCCCACAGCGTCGCGTCGTGCGCGTACGGCGCGTAGTAGATGCGGCTCGACCAGATGAAGACCTGGGAGAGAACGAGCATCACGAGCCACATCGCGAGGACGTAGGGGATCTTCCACGGGGCGGTGAACCACGCCGGCCCCGGGAGCGGCTCGAGCAGCGCGGCCCACATCAGCATGCCGAGCCCGACGAAGAGCGAGTGCTGGAGGGCGTGGACCGCGTCGCTCAGCAGCGCCGCGTCGAACAGCACCGGCAGGTGCCAGACGACGAAGTTCACCGCCCAGAGCGGCAGCGCGACGAGGGGATGCGCGAGCACGCGTAGGCGATGGACGACGCGCACGCGCAGCAGTGGCCGCAGCAGCCGGCCGTCGAGACCGAGCACGAGCAGGAGCGCGCCGAGGTCGCCGAGCAGCAGGTGCTGGAGCATGTGCACCGAGAAGAGCCGCTCCTCCCCGATCGTGTCGATCGGGGACACGAGCGCGAGCAGGATCGCGAGCAGTCCCGCGGCGAAAGCGGCGGCGCGCGGCCGCGGGACCGGCCGCCCGCGCCGTGCCAGCGTCCGCGCACGCCGCCAGTAGAGCGCGCCGAAGATCGCGACGACCGAGATCTCGAGCGGGTCGAAATGCCAGCTGCTCATCGGGTTGCGGTTTTTTGCGTGATGGGCTCGGGTACCCGTTTGCCGAGTTGGCGACTCGCGGGACGAAGCGGCGCAGGGGATTTGCGGCGGCTGCGCTGCTCGTCCCGACCGTGCTCGCAGGTTGCAGCGGCAGGCAGAGCACCCTCAACCCGCACAGTCACGCCAGCACCGACCTTGCGAACCTGTTCTGGGTGATGATGGCCGTCGCCTTCGGCGGCCTCCTCCTCGTCACCGGCCTACTCGTCCTGGCCTGGATCCGGCGCGGCAGGCGCGGCTTCGGCTCGGATCCCGACGATCCGCATCCAGGCGAGCGTGCCGGCTGGTGGATGGTCGTCGGGATGGGCGTCGTCTTCCCGATCGCGGTCGTCGTCGCCCTGTTCATCGTCTCGGACGGGCTGATCATGAACGTGACGTCCGCACCGGCCGCGTCCAGCACGGCCATGACCATCGAGGCCATCGGTCACCAGTGGTACTGGGAGTTCCGGTATCCGGGGACGAAGGCGGTCACGGCCGACGAGATGCACATTCCCGTCGGCACGCGGATCAACCTCGTGGCGACGACGGCGGACGTGATCCACAGCTTCTGGGTGCCGACGCTGAACCGGAAGATCGACACGATCCCGGGCAACCGGAACCGGATCCTGATCTACGCGAACAAGGCCGGCGTCTACCGCGGCACGTGCGCGGAGTACTGCGGCCTGCAGCACGCACACATGTCGATGCTCGTCTTCGCGCAGCCGAAGGCGCAGTTCCGGGCGTGGCTGAGGAAGCAGGCCGCGCCGGCGGCGGCGCCGACGAGCGCGCAGGCGCGGAGCGGGGAGCGGGTCTTCGTCGACGGCGCATGCTCGAGCTGCCACGCGATCCGCGGCACGAGCGCGACCGGCTACGTCGGGCCCGACCTCACGCACCTCGCCGGCCGCACGACGCTCGCCGGCGTGACGATCCCGAACACCCGCGGCTACCTCTCGCGCTGGATCGTCGACTCCCAGCACTACAAGCCGGGAAACCAGATGCCGAACCTCCAGCTCTCGGGCGCGCAGCTGAACGACCTCGTCGCGTACCTGGAGGGCCTCCGCTAGTGGCGACGACGATCCCGCCTCCGTCCGCGCGCGCCGAGGACGTGCTCGACCGCCTCGAGCGCATGTGGCAGCCGCGTCCCGGCGTGCTCGGCTGGCTCACGACCACCGACCACAAGCGGATCGGGCTTCTCTACTTCTGGGCGACGCTCGTGTTCTTCGCGGCGGGCGGCGCCGAGGCGCTGACGATCCGCACGCAGCTGATCCAGCCGAACCAGCACGTCGTCGCGCCGTCGACCTTCGACCAGCTTTTCACCATGCACGGGATCACGATGATCTTCTTCTTCATCATCCCGATGACGACGGGCGCGTTCGGGAACTACCTGCTGCCGCTGATGCTCGGCGCGCGGGACATGGCCTTCCCGCGCATGAACGCGCTCAGCTTCTGGGTCTTTCTCGCCTCGGGGATCTTCATCTACACCAGCCTCTTCCTCGGCATGGCGCCGAACGCCGGCTGGTTCGACTACGTGCCGCTCGCGAACGCGCAGTTCGACCCCGGGCACGCCATCGACTTCTACTGCCTCGGGATCATCTTCAACGGCATCGCGTCGAGCTTCACGGCCTCGAACTTCATCGTGACGATCCTCAAGATGCGGGCGCCCGGGATGTCGTTCAACCGGATGCCGCTCTTCTGCTTCGCCTTCCTCGCGGCGTCGTTCGGGCTCCTGTTCGCGCTGCCGTCGCTGACCGCCGACACGATCTTCCTCTTCCTCGACCGCAACGTGGGCACCCACTTCTTCGACGTCGCGAAGGGCGGCTCGGTGCTCCTCTGGCAGCACCTGTTCTGGATCTTCGGCCACCCCGAGGTCTACATCCTGATCGTCCCCGCGTTCGGGATCGCGACGGAGATCATCCCCGCCTTCACCCAGCGACGGGTCGTCGCGTTCCCGCTCGTGGCGGTCGCCGAGCTCCTCGTCGTCTTCATCGGCTTCGGCGTCTGGGCGCACCACATGTTCGCCACCGGGATGCCGGTCGTGACCGTCGTCTTCTTCGCGGCCGCGACGTCGATCGTCGTCATCCCGAGCACGATCCAGGTCTTCGCCTGGTGCATGACCTTCATCACGGGCAACGCGCGCTTCAAGACGCCGCTGCTCTTCATCGCCGGCTTCATCTTCATGTTCGTCGCCGGCGGGCTGACCGGGATCATGTTCCTCGCGGTGCCGTTCGACCAGCAGGTGACGGACACCTACTTCGTCGTCGCGCACTTCCACTACATCATCTTCGGCGCTGCGGTCTTCCCGATCTTCGGCGGCATGTACTTCTGGTTCCCGAAGGTGACCGGGAAGCTCTACTTCGAGCTGCCGGGGCAGATCAGCTTCTGGATCATCTTCGTCGGGACGAACCTCCTCTTCTTCCCGATGCACATCGTCGGGCTCGAGGGGATGACCCGGCGCGTCTACACGTACCCGGCCGGGCTCGGCTGGGGGCCGAGCAACCTCGCGGAGACGATCGGCGCGTACATCACGACGGTCGGGATCGTGGTGCTGCTCGGGAACCTCGTCGTGAGCTACATCCGCGGCCTGCCGGCGGGGCCCGATCCCTGGCACGGCGCGACGCTCGAGTGGACGATCCCGTCGCCGCCGCCCGAGTACAACTTCGCGGTCATCCCGAAGGTCTCGAGCGCGTACGCCAACTGGGACCACGCCGACCGGATGGAGGACCGGCGCAAGCTCGCCGAGTCCGTGATGGTGCTCGAGGAGGGGCACGAGCAGCCGGTGAGCTCGCCCGTCGACGGCTGGTGGGCCGAGATCGTCGAGATGCCGCACGACTCGCCCTGGCCGATCCTGCTCGCGCTCGCGATGGCGCTCGTCTTCGTCCTGCTGCTCGTCCACCTGTGGGCGGGAGCCGTCTTCGGGCTGTCCGCCGTCGCACTCGCCCTGCTCGGCTGGCACGGCGAGGAGCCACAGGAGGCATGACGTGACGGACTACATCGCAGGCGGAGTCCCCGAGCCGCTCGTCCCGCGGACGACGGAGGCGCGGAACGGGCGCGAGGTCGCGGCGCTCGCCGGCCGCCGGCGCGAGCCGACCGTCGGGTGGTGGGGGATGGCGATGCTGATCGCGAGCGAGGTCACGCTCTTCGGCACCTTCATCGGCACCTACTACTACCTCCGTTTCTCGAATGCGCACTGGCCGCCGCCCGGGACGCCGGAGCCGCGGGTCGTCGTCCCGCTCATCCTCGTCGGGATCCTCGCCACGACGAGCCTGACGATGCAGCTCGCGGCGAACGCAGCGAAGCGCGGGCGGCTCTGGGCCACGCGGGCGTTCCTCCTGTGCGCGCTCGTCGTGCAGGTCGGCTACCTCGTCTACGAGGTGCACGACTACCTCGACCAGCTGCGGTACTCGACACCGCAGGACAACGCGTACGGCTCGATCTACTACACGCTGCTCGGCGCCGACCACGTCCACGTCGCGGTCGGGATCGTGCTCGTGATCTGGCTTCTCTGGAAGCTGCTGCGCGGCCTGACGATGTACCGCCTCAACGCCGTCCAGGGCGTCGCTCTCTACTGGCACGCCGTCAACCTCCTGACCCTGGTCGTGATCGGGGTCCTGCTCAGCGCGACGATATGAGCACGGGACGCGAGGTCATACCCGCCCGGCGCGAGACGCTCGTCGCGCCGTCGCCCGAGGAGCGCGTCGGCCGCTTCACGCTCCGGCAGCTCGGCGTCGTGCAGTGGATCGGCGTCGTCGTCGCGCCGCTCGCCTGGACCGGCCAGCACATCGTCGGCTACGGCGTCGGGCAGGCGCGCTGCGAGGTGGGCGTGGCCTGGAACCTCGGCTACGACACGTGGCAGCAGGCGCTCACCGCCGCGACCGTCCTCCTGATCCTCGTCTCCGAGGCCGCGGCGGTTCTCGTCTTCCTCGCCACGCGCGACACGAACTACGGCGACGGGCCGCCGGGCGACGGGCGCTGGGGCGGCCGGACGCCGTACGCGCGGCTCCACTTCTTCGCGACGACGGCGATGGTCGCGAACGTCCTCTTCCTCACGATCGTGCTCATGGACGGGCTGATCTCGACCTTCACCCCGCTGTGCGTCCAGTCCTGACCCTCATCGTCGTGGCCGCTGCGTCGTTGCTCGCGGCGGGGTCGGCGGGCGCGTCGGGGACGCCGAAGAAGCCGCTCGCCGTCTACGGCTACCACCTCTACGGCGAGTACTGCCTCGCCTGCCACGGCGCGAACGCGGGCGGGCGGCAGAACCAGACCTCGTCTTCGGCCGGCGCGGGGCCGGGCAGGGCGCAGGCGCAGCAGCGCGGGATCGCCCCGTCGCTGCACGGCGTCGGCGCCCTCGCGGCCGACTTCTATCTCCGCACCGGGTACATGCCGCTGCGCCACGTCGGGCTCCAGCCTCGCCGCGAGCCGCTCATCCTCAGCGACCACCAGATCCGCGCGCTCGTCGCGTACGTCGCCGGCCTCGGCGGGCCGCCGATCCCGAAGCCGAAGCCGTGGCTCGGGAACCTCTCGCAGGGGCAGTCGCTCTTCACCGAGCACTGCGGCGGCTGCCACCAGGTCGTGGCGCAGGGCGGCTACGTCACCGGCGCGCTGCCGCCGCCTCTCAAGGATGCGACGGAGCTCCAGGTCGCCGAGGCCGTGCGGGTCGGGCCGTACGTCATGCCGAAGTTCTCGCAGCGTTCGATCAGCAACCGGCAGCTGGACTCGATCATCCGTTACGTCGAGTTCACGAAGCGCCCTTCCAGTCCCGGCGGCTGGAACATCGGGCTCATCGGGCCGGTGCCCGAGGGGCTCGTGACCTGGTTCCTGGGGATCCCGGCGCTGCTCGGGCTCTGTCTGATCATCGGGAAGAGGCTGCGCTCGTGAGCCGCGTCCGGAACGCACTGCTCTCGGCGCTCGTCCTCGTGGTCGGCCGCCGCCGTCGTCGCCCGCCGGCCGACGCGACGCGGATCGTCCCGGAGCAGCCGCCGAACCTCCGCGCCGAGCTGGGCGTCATGCTCCTGCTCGGGCTCTCGGCGCTCGCGGCACTCGGCTTCATCCTCGTCTACGCGTTCGCGGACTCGCTGCCGGACGAGACGCAGCTGCTCGGCGCGCTGATCGGTCTCGCCTTCCTCTGCTTCGCGGCCGCGCTCGTCGTCGTGGGGCTGAAGCTCGTGCCGACCGAGGAGATCGCGGAGGAGTACCCGCCGAACGAGCATCCGCACGAGCAGCAGGTGATCGCGGAGCTGGTGGAGGAGAGCGGCACGCGCTTCACGCGGTCGCGCTTCTTCAAGCTCGGCCTGCTCGGCGCCGGCGGGACGCTCGGGCTCGCGCTGCTCGCGCCGGCCGTCTCGTTCGGGCCGCTCTTCCGGGTCGGCGACTTCCTCACGACCCCCTGGCGAAAGGGGAAGCGGCTCGTCGACGAGCACGGCCGGCCGTACAAGGCGACCGACATCGAGGAGAACGACTTCTACCTCGCGTTCCCGGAGGGCCTCAAGGGCGAGGCCAAGGAGCAGATGCCGGCCTCGCTCGTCCTGATCAGGCTCCCGCCCGACCAGCTCCAACTGCCGTCCCACCTCGAGGGGTACGACGCGCACGGGATCCTCGCCTACTCCCGGATCTGCACCCACGCGGGCTGCGCGATCACGCTCTACCGCGCGCCGCTCTTCCAGCCCGACGAGCCGAGGCCGGCGCTCGTCTGCCCGTGCCACTACTCGACGTTCGACCCCGCGACCGGCGGCACCGTCACGTTCGGCCCGGCCGGGCGCGACCTCCCGCTGCTGCCGGTCTACGAGGACTCGCAGGGCTACCTGCGGGCGAAGGGGAACTTCGACGGGCCGGTCGGCCCGTCGTGGTGGGGCGTTCGGATCTGGGGAGCGCAGTCGTGAGCGCGCCGCTGACGCGCCGCTCGGTGCGGTGGCTCGACCAGCGCACGGCGAGCGCTCCGCTCCTGCGCAAGACGCTGCGCTACCTCTTCCCCGACCACTGGTCGTTCCTGCTCGGCGAGGTCGCGCTGTACGCGTTCGTCGTTCTCGTCGCGACGGGGATCTACCTCACGTTTTTCTTCGTCGACTCGACGAAGGAGGTCGTCTACAACGGCCCGTACGCGCCGCTGCACGGGCAGCAGATGAGCGAGGCCTACCGCTCGGTGGTGCACCTCTCGCTGTCGGTGCGGGCCGGCCTGCTGATCCGGCAGACGCACCACTGGGCGGCGAACGTGTTCATCGCCTCGATCGTCCTCCACCTGCTGCGGATCTTCTTCACCGGCGCCTACCGCAAGCCGCGCGAGCTGACGTACTGGCTCGGGCTGACGATGCTGACGCTCGCGCTGTTCGAGGCGTACATCGGTTACTCCCTCGTCGACGACCTGATGTCGGGGATGGGGCTCGTGATCGGCTACTCGGTCGGCCTCGCGATCCCGTTCGTCGGCGAGAACCTCATGAACTGGCTGTTCGCAGGGATGTTCCCGGGTGGCGCGGCGCTCTGGCCGCGGATGTACATCGCGCACGTGCTGCTGTTCCCGATCCTGATCGGGCTGCTGCTCGGCGCGCACCTGCTGCTCGTGGTGATGCGGCACCACACGCAGTTCCGGCAGAAGAAGCCGCAGACGGAGCACACGATCGTCGGCGTGCCGGCGTGGCCGGGCCAGGCTCCGCGCTCGCTCGGGCTGATGGTCGGCACGGCAGGGTTCCTCTTCCTGCTCGGCGGGCTCGTCCAGATCAACCCGATCTGGCTCTGGGGCCCGTACCACACGTACTCGTCCACGAACGGTGCACAGCCGGACTGGTACCTCGGCTGGCTGATCGGCGGGTTGCGGCTCGTGCCGAGCTTCGACCTCGTGATCGACGGCTACACGCTCGTTCCGAATCCGTTCTGGGGCGGCATCGCCCTGCCGCTGCTCGTGTTCGGCTTCCTCTACCTCTGGCCGTGGCTCGAGCGGCGCTTCACCGGCGACCAGGCGTTCCACAACCTCCTCGACCGGCCGCGCGACGCACCGGTGCGGACCGGGATCGGGGTCGGCTGGGTGACGTTCGTCGTGCTCATCTTCTTCGCGGGCGCGTCCGACCGTGTCTATGTGACGTTCGGGCTGGGCTACATCCCGCAGATCTGGTTCTACCGCGTCGCGATCTGGGTGCTGCCGGCGCTGTTCGGCTTCGTCACGTGGTGGGTCTGCAAGGAGCTGCAGGCGGGGGAGACGGTGCTCACGGAGCGCCACGAGGCGGAGGCCGAGGCGCGGCTCGCCGAGAGCGCGCGCTAGACCGGTAGCAGGCACGATCACAAATCGCTCGCAGAAGCGTCGAGAGTCCGTCACCCTCAACCTCCGCAGCGAAGCCGGGCCGCTCGGTTTCGACACGATGACGCCGCCGCACCGATACGAACGCGTCAGCGTTTCGTGACGGTGGCTGCTACCGGTCGTGCGGCACCGAGCGGGGCGCCTCGAGTCTGGTTGCTCGGCGGGCTAGGCCTCGCTCAGGAGGCGCCGCAGGACGTACTGGAGGATGCCGCCGTGGCGGAAGTACTCTCGCTCCCGGGGCGTGTCGAGTCGGACGCGGGCACGGAACTCCGTCTCGTCGGCGCGCACCGTCACCTCTTCGGACTCGCCGCCGTCGATCCCGCTGATCGAGAACTCCTCGCGCCCGGTCAGGCCCAGTGACGCGGGAGTCTCGCCGGGCATGAACTGAAGCGGGAGGATCCCCATCATCAGCAGGTTCGAGCGGTGGATCCGCTCGTACGACTCCGCGATTGCCGCGCGCACGCCGAGGAGGTTCGGCCCCTTGGCGGCCCAGTCGCGCGACGAGCCCGAGCCGTACTCCTTGCCGGCGATCACGATCGTCGGCACGCCCTCGGCGCGGTAGCGCTCGGCGACCTCGAAGATCGTCCCCTCCTCGCCGTCGGGCAGGTGCACGGTCCACGTGCCCTCGCTGCCCGGGACGAGCAGGTTCTTGAGCCGGACGTTCGCGAACGTGCCGCGCACCATCACCTCGTGGTTGCCGCGCCGCGCGCCGTAGGAGTTGAACCCGCGCCGCTCGACGCCGTGCTCGACGAGGTACCGCCCTGCGGGCGAGTCGGGCCGGATCGCACCCGCCGGCGAGATGTGGTCGGTCGTGACGGAGTCGCCGAGCATGACGAGACAGCGCGCGCCCGCGACGTCGGCGACGGGCCCCGGCTCGCGCGGCATCCCGTCGAAGTACGGCGGCAGCCGCACGTACGTCGACTCGGGATCCCAGGCATACAGCTCGCCCTCCGGCGTGTCGAGCGCGCGCCAGCGCTCGTCGCCGGTGAAGACGTCGGCATATGTGGAGGAGAACATCGAGCCCTGCACGGAGTCGCCGACCACCTGGTCGATCTCGTCCCGGCTCGGCCAGATGTCGCGGAGGAACACGTCCTCGCCGTCGGATCCCTGGCCCAGCGGCTCGTGCACGAGGTCGACGTCCATGCGGCCGGCCAACGCGTAGGCGACGACGAGCGGCGGCGAGGCGAGGTAGTTCGCCTTCACCTCACCGTGGATGCGCGCCTCGAAGTTGCGGTTGCCGGAGAGGACGGCCGCGACGACGAGGTCGCCGTCGGCCACCGCAGCGCTGATCGGCTCGGGCAGCGGTCCGGAGTTCCCGATGCAGGTCGTGCAGCCGTAACCGACCGTGTTGAACCCGAGCCGGTCGAGATAGCCGTCGAGGCCGGCCGCGCGGTAGTACTCGCTCACGACCTTCGAGCCGGGGGCGAGGGAGGACTTGACCCACGGCCGCCGCTCGAGGCCGCGCTCGACCGCCTTCTTCGCGAGCAGCCCGGCCGCGATCATCACCGACGGGTTCGACGTGTTCGTGCAGGACGTGATCGCGGCGATCACGACGGAGCCGTGCTCGAGCGCGTAGTCCTCCCCCTCGACCGCGACCTGCTTCTTCTCGAGCGTCGCGGTCCCGTGCGGAGCCGGCTCGCTGCCGTCTCCGACGCCGTCGCCGGTCGGCGGGTCGCTCGCCGGGAACGAGTCTGCGATCTCCTTGTCGTACGTCCCGTTCGTGTAGTCGACGCCGAACGAGCCGAGCGACTCGATGAACGCCTCCTTCGCGCGTTCGAGCGGGACGCGGTCCTGCGGCCGCCGCGGGCCGGCGAGCGAGGGCTCGACGTCGCCGAGATCGAGCTCCACGACCTGCGAGTACTCGGGATGCTCGCCCGGCTCGTGCCAGAGCAGGTTCTCCTTGCAGTACGCCTCGACGAGCGCGATCCGCTCCTCGGACCGCGCGGTGAGGCGCAGGTAGTTGAGCGTCACGTCGTCGACGGGGAAGAAGCCGCACGTCGCGCCGTACTCGGGGCTCATGTTCCCGAGCGTCGCGCGGTCGGCGAGGGCGAGCGATCCGAGGCCTGGGCCGAAGTACTCGACGAACTTCCCGACCACGCCCGTCTTGCGCAGGATCTCGGTCACGGTGAGGACGAGGTCCGTCGCCGTCGCGCCCTCGCGCAGCCCGCCCGTCAGCCGGAAGCCGACGACCTGCGGCACGAGCATCGACAGCGCCTCCCCGAGCATCGCGGCCTCGGCCTCGATCCCGCCGACGCCCCAGCCGAGCACGCCGAGCCCGTTGACCATCGTCGTGTGCGAGTCGGTGCCGACGACCGTGTCCGGGAACGCCACGCCGTCCCGAACCTCGACGACGCGCGCGAGGTACTCGAGGTTGACCTGGTGGACGATGCCCGTGTTCGGCGGCACGACGCGGAGCCCGTCGAAGGCGCCCTGGCCCCAGCGCAGGAACGCGTAGCGCTCGCGGTTGCGCTCGAACTCCAGCTCGACGTTCCGCTCGATCGCGAGGCGCGAGGCGAACTCGTCCACCTGCACCGAGTGGTCGATCACGAGCTCGGCGGGGATCAGCGGGTTGATCGCGCCCGGGTCGCCGCCCTGGTCGCGCATCGCGTCGCGCATCGCGGCGAGGTCGACGATCGCGGGAACGCCGGTGAAGTCCTGCAGCAGCACGCGGGCCGGATAGAACGAGATCTCCTGCGCCGGCTCGGCGTCCGCGACCCAGCCCGCGACGGCCTCCGCGTCGCCACCCTTACGCAGGACGTTCTCGAGCAGGATCCGGAGCGTGTACGGGAGCCGAGTCGCGGCGGCGTCGAGCCTGTGGATCCCGTAGCTCTCGTCGCCGACCCGAAGTTGCTCCATGTTCCGATTCAAGCAGAGGCGCGCTTGCGCTCGCCCACCCTGCCCTGCGTCAGCCGGTTGAGCATCACCAGGCCGGCAAGACGGCGGAACCGCGCTACGCCGCGCGCCTTGCGGCGCGGGCCAGCTCCGCGAGCTCGTCGAGCGCCCGCGAGGCCTCCGCGGCGTCGCGATCCCGGAGCGTCGCGTGCACGGCCCTGCCGGCCGTGTCGACGTGGACGCTCGCGAGCCGCAGCCTCCGCTGGATCGGCCCCTCGACGCGCCGCAGGCTCTGCGCCTTCTCGAGCGGCACCCAGCAGCTGATCCTGCGCAGCCGCCCGCTCGTCGTGGCGACGCAGGTCTCGGTGCGTCCCCAGGCGAGCTTGCGGTAGCGGAGCGGGCTCTTCCAGAAGACGCGCCGCGGCGGCGGCGACAGCTCGCGCGGCCGGTCGGGGACGAGCAGGTCGACGAGCTCGAGCCCGAGCGCCCGGCCACCGACCGGGAGCAGCGTCCGCATCTGGCCGCGCTCCGCTTCGCCCTCGCCCTTGCCGCGCTGCCGTCCCGCGAGGTCGACCTCGACGCGGCACCAGCCGACCGCCTGCCAGAGGAACGGCTCCACCATCCGCACCGCCTGGACGCGACCGGGCCTGATCACCTCGGCGGTCAGCGCGACGAGGCCGCCGCGCAGGTGCAGGCCGTCGGGCCCTTCCAGGACGCGTTGCCGGTAGAGCTGGTTGAAGCGGCGCCACACGACGGTGAAGACGCCGAGGATCCAGACGAAGCCGCCGCTCACGATCGCGCCGGCCGTGTGGGGCGCGACGACGGCGGCGATGACGAGCCCGAGGAGGACGAGCTCGGCGAACACGCCGGCGTCGCTGATCAGGATCGAGACGACGAGCTGCCTCGTGTCGACCTGGGCCAGCAGCCTCTCCTCGGCCGGCTCGCGCGTCTCGTCCGGCGCGGCCTCCGCGAGCTCGTCGGCGCGGGCGCCGCGTGCGAGCGCCAGCAGCCGGTCGCGCAGCGGCTCGACCTCGTGCTCGGGCAGATAGGCGAGCCGCGCGGTGGCGCCGCTCGCCCCGGCCATCCGCAGTCGCAGCTCGGCGACGCGGAACATCCGCGCGAGGCCGGGGCGGACGACGTCGATCGCCTGCACCTGCGCCAGCGGGAAGCGGACCGACTGCCGCCGCAGCAGGCCGGTCTCGAGGTGCAGGTCGTCGCCCTCGATCCGCCATCGCGTCACGAGCCACGAGACGAAGCCGCCTGTCACGAGCACCGCGACGACGATCAGCTGCGGCACCGCGTTACTGAAATGACCGCCCCCGAGCAGGATCGGCACGAGCAGGATGGCGATCCCGATCGTGAAGCGCCCCCCGCGCACCACCGGCGAGAGCGGATGGAGCCGCTGCCAGCCGTCGCCCGGAGTCAAAGCCCCGCCGCCTGCGCTTCGCCGAGCTCGGCCAGCCGGTCGCGCAGGCGCGCCGCCTCCTCGCGCTCGAGCCCGGGGATCCGCGCGTCCGTCGCCGCGGCCGCGGTGTGCAGGCGCACGCTGGCGAGCCCGAACGACCGCTCGAGCGGGCCCGCGGTGACGTCGATGAACTGCATCCGCCCGTACGGGACGACCGAGAGGCGCGCGAACATGACGCCGCGGCGCACGAGCAGGTCGTCCTCGCGCTCGGCGTAGCCCCACGAGCGGTAGCGCCGGCCGACGAAGGGCAGGAGGAGGAGGCCGGCGACCGCGACCGCTCCCGCGCCGCCGTATGCCGCCACCGACCCGGACAGCACGCCGACGACGACGAGGAAGACCGCCACGACGAGCGCCGGGACGACCACCTCCAGCCGCCGGAGTCGCAGCAGGCCCGGCGACGGGGTCCTCCACTCGCTCGGCTCGGACATGGCGAAGACGATATGGGCGCCGCGTTTGCCGCCGCGCCGAAGGCGGGATCTTCTCTGCATGGACCTGTCGAGCGTCGCCGAGCTGCAGGTGGTGCTGGAGGGCATCTCCCTGCCGGCCGAGCGGGAGGATCTCCTCGACTACGCGGTTCGGCAGGGGGCGACGACGGTGCAGGTCGGGATGCTGCACCGGCTGCCCGAGCAGGAGTTCGAGACGATCGACGAGGTGGCGGAGACGCTCGTCCGCGTCCAGCCGCCGCGCGAGCACGAGGTTCCGCACCGCCCGAGCGAGGAGAGTGGAGCGCCGCCCGGCGGCGACGCCTATACGAAGGTGCATGCGGAC
>DASSZE010000032.1:0-13373 GCA_035713675.1 Gaiellaceae bacterium
CCCAGATCCTGGCCGCTACGTGGTCGAAGTCGACGAAGACGGAACCGCCACGATGCGGCCCGCGGAACCGCGACGCAGCTGAAGCGATTCGTGAGCCGGACGTCCGGGTGGACAGCGTCGGCGATTGCTGACAGTCTCAGCCCACCTACAGAAAGGCCCCGATGGCGACGAAGGACAAGAACACCAAGAAGAGCATGGAGAAGAAGCCAGCCCAGAAGACGCTGAAGGAGAAGCGCCAGGCCAAGCGGGCCAAGAAGTAGCCGAGCCCGAGGGGTATCCCGAGAAGACACGGCGTGGCACCAACTACCGAGCGCGGCCTCTCAGGGGGCAATCGTCGACGGCGACGGCGTCGACCCAACGGCGATCGGACTGCGCCGATTCTCGCCATCGGTAGCCCCTGGCCCTAGCCTTACAACATGCGACTCGCCACACAGCCACCGCTCGCCGCCGAGCGTCCCCTGCTACGCGGCGCACTTCACGGCGTCGCCTTCGCCGCCGCCCTCGGAGTTGGCGTCCTCCTTGTCGTCTTCTCGCGCGAGGCGCGCGTGCTGCCCGCGACCGTCTTCGCAGTCTCAGCGGTGGTGATGCTCGGAACGAGCACTCTCTACCATCGCATCACCTGGACTCCGAGCGCTCGACTCTGGATGCGGCGCGCCGATCACGCCGGGATCTTCCTGCTGATCGCGGGCACCTACACCCCCGTTGCGCTGATCAGCCTCAGCGGCGCCTGGAGAATCACTGTGCTGGCCGTTGTCTGGTCAGGGGCACTTGCAGCAGCAATCTCCAAGTTCTGCTGGGTCGCTGCACCCAAGTGGTTGTCGGCCGCTCTCGGGCTAGCACTCGGCTGGATTGGCGTCCTCGTCCTACCGCAATTCGCGCACCGCGAGGGAATCGCCCCTGTCATCCTCCTCGCCGCCGGTGGGCTCGCCTACACCGCCGGAGCCGTCGTTTACGCGGTGAAGAGACCAGATCCGTTGCCGCGAATCTTCGGCTACCACGAGTTGTTCCACGCACTGACCATCGTCGCGCTCGCCTGCCAATACGTGGCCATCGCGTTCTTCGTCGTCCGCGTGGCCTAGATAGATCCTGGAACGAACCCGACTAGCTCGGTGGCTCGACGAGAAACGTGGAGAGGCGATCGATTTCACGCCTCGTGCGCTCGACCATCTTCTCTAGGTCAAGGACGAGCTGCTCGTCAATCGGGTTGTCTGCGGCATGGAACGCGTCGAGCGCAGCGGCACAGGCCCCGTGGAGAATCCGGAGCGCCGCCTCCTGTAACCCATCGCGCCTCCGAGAAGAGCCGCGAAAGTTGGAAGCGATTCCGGGCTGCCAAATACCATGCTGGACCGATGTCGCCCCGGGAACATCGCGTGACGCGCAACGAGGAGCTGTTCCGCCAGGTCAACCTTCGCATCGCAGAACTCCAAGAGGGCGCACATGACCTCACGATGCAGGGACTGATGCCTCTCGTGTGTGAATGCGCTCACACTGGCTGCACGGTTCCGATCGAGATAGATCCCGCCGGCTTCGAGCAGGTGCGAGCGCACCCGCTCCGGTTCCTTGTCGCTCCAGGGCACGAAGACCTCGATAGCGAGTCCATCGTCGAGCGACGAGAGGGCTACCTGATCGTCGAGAAACACGGCATCTAACAGCCGATCTCCCGCGCACGCCGGTGTTGGGCAGACGAGGCTCAGGAGACGAATCGAGATGGTGCTAGGCTCGGGCGGTTACCTGAGCGAGTACCGGCTGCGCTGTGTGCGCTTCCTCTGCCCGTTCCCGAGAGCGCGGAGGAAGTGGTCGAGTCAATGGCAACCGGGACCGTGAAGTGGTTCAGCGCGGAGAAGGGATGCGGTTTCATCGTCCCCGACGATGGCGGCAGCCCACTGTTCGTCGACCACCGCGAGATCGTTGGCGCGGACCACCGGACGCTGCCGGTGAACACGAAGGTGCGGTTCGAGCCTCAGGAGGGCGAGTACGGGCTGGAAGCCACGAACGTCACCTTCTCGACCGCGTAGGGATCGATGACTGATCCGCGGACGAAAGGAAAGAGGCAGGAGATGCCCGCAAAGTTGAACGGCGAGCCCGCCCTCCGGCCGCCTGGTGACCACGCTCTGGATCCACCGCGCCTGGCCGTCGGTGACCTAGTCGTCTACGCCTCCCATGGGATTGGTCGCGTCGAATCGAGGGAGCTTCACCGGGGTGGCGGCGAGATGCTCGTCCTTGTCTTCGAGAGTGGGTTGAAGGTGACTCTTCCTCTCGATCGCGCACGGAACGCGCTGCGTTCCCTATCCGGCGAGTCGGAGTTGGAGGAGGTGCAGCGCACGCTCGGTAGCGATGCGCCACCTGCGCCTGAGCATTGGTCGCGACGCCACCGAAATTCGCAGGCCAAACTCGTGGGCGGCACTGTTGGCGGCCTTGCCGAGATCGTCCGCGATGGCGCGCACCGAGAGCGCGAGCGGGTCAAAGGAAGCGCTGCGCCGATCAGGAACCAGCTCTACCGAGCAGCCCGCAAGCTGCTCGTCGCAGAGGTGGCGGCAGCCCGCGGAATCGAACCCGATGCAGCTGACGCCTGGATCGTCCAGCAAATCAACGGCGATCCGCCGACGACACGCCGCGCGCGGCAGGCGCCCGGCGCTGAAAGGGTTAATCGCTGAGCCGGGACCGCACCAGGGCCGATGCAGGAGCGGCTTGCGGGAGGCTGAGTCGCCAAAGGGGCCGAGCGTGGGCGGACTGAGCACGTTCCTGGTTGGTGCGTCGATCGCGATCATCGCAATCGGCGGGTGGTCAGTTGTGCGTTGGCGCGATGGCCGCGCTCGGGGTGGACGCCGCTGGTAATCAAGTTCGGCTCGCGGCGAGTACTCGGCATCGCGTCGGGGACATGTTGGAGGTCGAGGTCGGACCGGAAGCCGAGGGCGAAGTCTGGCCGGATGACGAGTGGCTCACCCTGTTCCGCGAATACGAGAAGTTTCCGTCCGATCTCAGCTACGAAGAGGCGCCGGACCAGGCTCTCGGCGAGTTCACGGTGATGTTCCGCGGATGACGGAGAGAGAGCGGAGGAGGCAAGTGTCGTAAAGCTGGGGTCGCTGGGTCGACCACGCTAGGCCACGGCGCTTGTCGCGAGCAACTGCGGGGCCGCCGTTGGCGAGGGTCTACACAAGCGCGGGGGGTTCGAGTTCCGCGTCGCGGCTGACGAGCGCGGCGTAGCGGCCGCCTGCTGCGATGAGTTCCTCGTGGCGGCCGCGCTCCACGACCTGGCCATGGTCGAGGACGACGATTTGGTCCGCGGCCCTGACGGTCGAGAGCCTGTGCGCGATCGCGATCGTCGTCCGCCCTTCTGCGAGCCGGTCGAGCGCGTCTTGTACGAGGCGCTCGGTCTCGGTGTCGAGCGAGGAGGTCGCTTCGTCGAGGACGAGAATCGGTGGGTTGCGAAGGATCGTGCGTGCGATTGCGATCCGCTGTTTCTCGCCGCCGGAGAAGCGGTAGCCGCGCTCACCGACGATCGTGTCGTAGCCGTCCGGCAGGGCGGCGATCACGTGGTTTATCCGTGCTGCCTCGGCGGCCGCGTAGATCTCTTCGTCGGTGGCGTCGGGCTTTGCGAAGCGAAGGTTCTCGCGTACCGAGGCGTGGAAGAGGTAGGTCTCCTGCGAGACGACACCAACGAGCCTCGCCAGAGCGGCGAAGCTGAGATCGCGGATGTCGGTGCCACCGATCGAGACGAAGCCTCGGTCGACGTCATAGAGCCGCGCCGTCAGGTAGCCGAGGGTCGTCTTGCCGGCGCCGGTTTCGCCGACGAGCGCCGTCGTCGTCCCAGCGGGGACGACGAAGCTCACCTCCTGCAGCGTCCAGGCATCGTCGGCGTAGCGGAACCAGACGCGATCGAAGGCCACGTCGCCCGCCTCGGCGATCTCGATCGGGTTCTCCCTTTCGGCGATGTCGACGGGTGTGTCGAGGTACTCGAAGATCCGGTCGAAGAGCGCGAGCGAAGTCTGGATGTCGAGGCCGACGCCGAGCAGCGAGCCGACCGGGAAGAAGAGTCGCGTCTGAAGCGTGGTGAAGGCGACGATCGTTGCGATCGAGAGCGTATGGCTGAGGACAGTTCCGCCAAGCCAGTAGACCGCCGCCGGCATGACCGAGAAGCTCGTCTGGATCGAGGCCATCACCCAGCGGCCCGCCATTCGCTGCTGCACCTCGAGGTCGGCGAGGCGAAGTGACTCACCCTCGAAGCGGTCGGCGAGCTCGTCGCCTCGCCCCATCGTCTTCCCGAGCAGGATCCCGCTGACGGAGAGCGACTCCTGGACGATGCTTGAGATGTCGGCGAGCGACTCCTGTGTCGTCTTGGCGATCCGTCTCCGCTCGTTTCCGACCCGGCGGGTGAGCAGAGCGAAGATCGGGATCAGCGCAAACGCGAATAGAGCGAGCTGCCAGCTCAGCAGCAGCATGCCGATCATCGTCGCGACCACCGTTGTGAAGCTCGAGGCGATGCTGGTGGCCGTGTTCGTGACGACGCTCTGGATGCCGCCGATGTCGTTGTTGATCCGTGACTGCACCTCGCCGGTGCGGGTGCGCGTGAAGAAAGCGAGCGAGAGCCGCTGCAGGTGACGGAAGACGGCGGCGCGCAGGTCGTGCATGACGCGCTGGCCGACCTGGTTCGAGAACAGCGTCTGAACCACGCCGAGGATGCCGACGACGACCGCGATCACGATCATTGCGGCCGCGTTCAACGAGACCGCCCGCGTGTCGTGCGCCTCGATCGCTACGAGGACGCGGCGGAGCAGGAACGCCGGCAGGACGCCGAGGCCAGCGCTCAGGACGATCAGCCCGAGCAGGAGCGAGAGCCGCCGCCAATACGGCTTGAACAGCGGCCAGATCCGCCGCATGTTCGCCCGCCGCACCTCAGGATCGGCCGGCCGCTCGGGCGGCGCCTCTCCCCGGTCGTGGAAGAACATCCCCATTCGGCCTAGAACGAATAGCGAAAGCCGAAGCATTCCGCCATGCCGCTTCGAAAGCGAGTCAACGCCTCCTCACGAGAGAAACGACACGACCAGCCGCCACGAACGGCGTTCGCGGTCGAGGCAGTGGGCAGCGTCCTGCTCCTCGCCGCCGCAACCAAGTTGACCGTCGCCAGATCTCGCCAACATCGCTCTGGGAGTTGGGTTGACCCAAGCTCGGATCCTCTGGTCGCTCTCAGCGGATGCTCAAGGGCCTAGCGCGAGATCTCGAGCGCGACGGAGAGCGTGCAGCCCATGAGGCGCTCGATCTCGAACTGTTCGACTCTCACGATCTCGTCGCCAGTCATCCCGCATCCCGCGATACGGACCGGGACGGCAGCCAACACCGACTGGTTAGCCCTCCAGACTGAATGCGTACAAGCCGCTGGGGCAGCGCCGCTCTAGATCGCTGCTTGCTGGCTCACGGAGTGGAGCGAAACGGAGGAGGGCCCGCGCTAACGGGCCCTCCGGTCGCTCGTATTCAGGAGTCGCTCAGCACGGGATCGAGGCCATGATCGCTTCGATGCCGAGTGGCCCTCCCAGCAACGAATCGGCCTGCGCCTGCGTCAGGATCCCGGCCGAGACGTAGGCGTTGACTTCGTTGACGAACGCGTGCAGCTGGTTGCAGGCGGTCGCTTGATCGGGCTTCGAATTCAGGCTGTCGATCGCGTGGTTCAGCTTGACGATCAGAGAATTCGCCTGGCCCTTGTTCAGCACTCCTGCCGCCTGCAGGCCCTGGATGGTCGTGATCACGTTCGGGATGGCCTGGGCGGGGGTCAGGATCGTGAGGCTGAGGCCGGCCGATCTCGTCCCGCCGTACAACGGCGTGGCGTCGGTACCGGTGAGGGTGAGCGCGTAGGTTCCCGGCGGCGCTCCGGCCGTTGTAATCGTGAGCGTCGAGGAGAAGCCTCCGGCGCCTCCGCTCGCGGGATTGAAGCTCGCCGTCGCTCCCGGCGGCAGGCCGGAGAGCGACAGTCCGATGGTGGGAAGCCCGACGTTCGTCGAGCCCGGGACGAGCGCCTCCGTGACGGAGTACGTGTTCGTGCCGGTCGTCAGGATCTGCTGGCTCGTCGGGCTGCCCGCGACAGTGAAGTCGTACCCGTGGACGGTCGTCGTCGCCGTGTTGGAGACCGCTCCCAGCGAGTCGGTCACCGTCACTGCATACGTGTGATCCCCCAACCCTGGGGTGTCACTCACGGTCTGCGTCGTCGCGAAGGGAGCACCGTCCTTCGTCCAGGCGTATGTGAACGGCCCGGTTCCTCCACTCGTGGCAGCGGTGAGACTGATGGAATCGCCGCTCAGCACGTCCCCGGGCGGGGCGCCGGTGATCGACACGGACGGCACGGCGAAGTCGAGCGAGCCGATCGTTATCGGCGGAATCCCGGCCAGAGGCGGCGACGTGAGCGGCACTGGAACGAATCCGGCCGCCACCCGAGCGGCAACCAGCGAGCCTGCGGGAGGGCCGATGGCGTTCCCGATCAGCGTGTCGAGTCCGGCCGACTGGTAGACCGGCCCAAGCCCTCCGGAGAAGATGCCGACAGGGCTAGGGTCGGGGATGGAGCAGTCGACGACGAGACAGACACCGGCGCTGGCGATGTCCGCGATGACGCCGACGAAGTCCTGGAAGTCGTTCGTCCATTGAAGGTTGATCTGCGCACTTCCCGAGGTCCCCACCCAGTGGATGAGCGGTGAGAGCGAGACTCCCAGCGGACCGGGACTGGCAGGCGTTGTCAGAGAGAAGCTCTGCGAGGCGCCGGAGGAATCCCACTCGATGGGTAGGACTGGCGCGCCGCTCGCGCCGGTGACTTGCACGAGCGCCGCTGCCCCGCCGAGCCCGGGAAGCCCTCCCGAAGGAGCCGGAGCCAGCGTGAGCGAGCTGCCGAGGGTCGCGGTGATCACGTCGAGCCCGGCGACGTTCAGAGTGAGGCCTGAACTCGTGCCCGGGATCGTGACCGGAGCATCCGAGCCCATGGGCGCCGTGAACGCGTTGGGCGCGGAACTGGCGTTGAATGGAACGGTTTCCGGGCACCCCGAGCAGCCGTCGAAGTTGAAGGTCATGTTGCCGGCGAGCGAATAGGAGACGGTCGACCCCCCCGGTGTCGGCGTGTACTTCACGGAGACGGGGAGGGGCCCGTTCGGGGTGTTCAGGTCGTTGGCGTCGTACGTCAGCGCGACGTCGGTCGCCAGCTTCACATGTGCCGTGAGCGTGCCGTGGAAGGCAACCGCCCCGTGGAACACGCAGATCCCCAAACCGCTCAACAGGCACGGCGGGCTGCCGACGCCGGTGTCCTGATCGACCGGAATACTCGTGTTGAATCCGAGATTGGCGTGTTTCGTGATCGTTACCGGGTCTGGGCCCCCTGCTCGTGCCGGCCCGACCACAAAGACGGCCGCGACAATTGCCAGCGAGCCGATCGTGAGTGCGCGGCGAAACCGCTGCCTCGACATATCCTTCTCCTTTCCGCCGCAGCTATGCACGCGCGCCGGTCGCCTCGTACGGCCTGCCGAGCATCAGAGAATTCGGCATCGGGTTTACCTGCCTTCTGCCGCAGCTCGGGGGTACGGGACCTTCCGAAGCTACTCCTGCTGGGGAGCGAACTGCAATCCCTCGTTCGAGTGGTCCCCCGGGAAAGGCGGGAAGTCTGTGGCTAATCTGCCGCGCATGCATCGGGTCGGGGCGGTCTTGGTCGTGGTTGCGTGCGCGGCTGCCGCGATCGGCGCGGCGGACGCTGCGATGTCACCGCGGGCGCTTCGCTCGGCCATTCTCAAGGCGGCCTTTGCGAAGCACTCCGTCCATTACGTCTCCGTCAGCACGGTCCTGGGCGCCCGGACGAAGTCGGTCGGCGACGTCGCGCGGGATCGGGGCATCCAACGGGTTACGTTCTCACGGAAGGGAAGGACGGGACACGCGACCACACGAGTGGTCGGCTCGACGGCGTACATCCAAGGCGATGCGTTCGCACTTCGTGCGTACATGCGCCTCCCCGAGTCGTTCGCTTCCCACCATGCGGGGCAGTGGATCACGATTCCGCACACATCGCCCGTCTATCGGTTCGTGACGAAGGACCTCACGTTCGGGTCGTTCATCGGCGAAAGCGTGCCCGACCAGCGGCTGACGGTCGTCCGGAGCCGGGTCGCGGACCAGAAGCTGAGAGGCCTGCGCGGGAAGGCGCGTGGGCAGAGCGGCACCTTGACCGTCTTCGTCCCCCTGAGCGGGCCGCCGCTTCCGGTCGCAGGAAAGGGCGTCGTCCGCGGTTCGTTCCCTGCCGCCGGCCGCGTCAGGATGAGCCACTGGAACGAGCCGGTGCACGTCAAGGTTCCCGCCCACGCGGTACCTCTACACGGCTGACCGGCGCCGCTGGCATTGGTCGCCTCAGGGCCCCTGCAGACGGCGAGACCGTCAAGGAGTACGTCAACAAGATCTGATCCGCATCGGCTGAGGCAACGAGACTCGCTTCGTCCGAGGCGTCCTTGGCCCGAAGACCTATGCGGGCTACTGGGACTCATGACAGCCCCAGCGCGAACATTCAGGGCCAGGCTGGGTTCGGAGTGACAGGACAATCGCGCCGTCTGCTCCCGCGACGACCTCCTTCAGCGCTTCTGTCGCCTGTTCGAGCGGTCGGACGGACGCGATCGGCACGCTGAGGGTGCGGCGGGCCAGCAACTCCGCGAGGGCTGACAGCTGTCGACCGTCGGGCCGGACGTAGACGTCGGATGCGGCGATGCCCCGTTCCTCCTGCGGCAGGTCGCCCGTGATCGTTGCGAGGCGGCCGCCGTCGGCGACGGCCTTCAACGTGGTGGCTGCCTGTCCGCGGGCTGCGTTGACGGCTTTGGGGGCGCCGCCGCTGGTGATCTCGCGAACGAGCGCCGGCCAGTCGCCGTGGTAGTCGAGCACCTCTGACGCGCCGTATCCGCGAATACGCTCGGCCTTCGCTGCGCTCGCCGTCGCGATCACGCGGGCGCCGCGAGCAGCGGCGAGCTGGACAAGCAGGCCACCCGTGACGCCGCCGGCTCCGTTGACGAGAACCTCGTCGCCGCTCTCGATCCCGAGAGCCTCGTCGAGCACCTGAGCCGCGGTGAGTGCGGGAATGGGGAACGCCGCCGCGGCTTCCCAGGATGCCTCGCGCGGCCGGGCCGCTAGGGTCGCCGCCGGCGCAACCACCTTCTCCGCCCACGTCCCGTGCCGCCGGAGAGGCAGCGGATGTGCCATCACCTCGTCGCCTTCACGCACGTCAGGCACGTTGGACCCGACTGCTGCGACTGTTCCGGCCGCCTCCGTGCCGAGCGCCATCGGCGCCGGGCCGCCGATCTGCCAGCTGCCGATCCTCACCAGCTCGTCCCAGTTGCCGACGCCGGCGGCGGCGACGTCGATCAGAACCTCGCCTGCGCCGGGCGGCGCCGGCTCGTGCACCTCGAGGATCTCGACGGGCTCACCGACGGCTGTGATCCCGGCTGCGCGCATCCACCCGCCGGCCGGTCAAGTGCCAATCTCGAGCACGACCTTGCCGCGCTTCCCGCGTGCCGCGACTCGCTCGAACGCCGCCCGGGCCTCCGTGAGCGGAAAGACCGAGTCGACCTCCGCGCGAAGCTCGCCCGCGTCCACGAGCGCGCTCAACTCCAGCAATTGCCCGCGGTCGGGTTCGACGATGAAGTAGCTCGCGCCCGGCATCTCCTCTGCGACGGTGACCACGCGCTCTCCGGCGGGAACCTCGCCGCCACGAGTGTCGAAGACCAGATCGGCCGGCCCGCTCTCCACGAGCGTTGCGCCTGCGTGTCGCGCAAGCTGGACGGCAACGTGCCCAACCCCGCCCGAAGCACCCGTGACCAGCACACGCTCCCCTCGGGCGAGCTGCCCGTGCACGAACAGTGCTTGCCAAGCGGTCAACCCACCCATGGGCAGAGCTGCCGCCTCGACATGGCTCGACCGCGAGGGCTTCGGTGCAAGCACCCTGGCCGGAACGACGGCGTACTCGGCAGCCACGCCGTCGCGATCGAAGGGCGTGAGCGCATACACCTCTTCGCCGCTGCCGACAACGACGCCCGAAAGCTCGTACGACGGAATCGCCGGCAGTCGATCGACCGGCCACTCCAGCTCGTCCCGTGTGATCGCCGCCGCATGTACGCGCACCAGCATCTCGCCCGGGTTCGGCGAGGGCGTCTCGATCTCCTCAACCCTCAAGCCGTCATCGTGGAGCCGTACCGCTCGCACATCGCTCCCTTCTGCCCCTCTTGACCCTGTGCCGGGACCCTATCTACCGCCTGGTGCGCGGAGGAGTCGCCTCGCAGCGTTTCTCGCGTGAACCTCTGACGTCTCGGTTCCTCGGAACCTCGGCGCTCGAAAGCACTCTGTCGCTCACCCCCACCGCCGAACGTGCGCCGAGGTGAAGCTACAGTCGCAGCCGGAAGCCTGAATCGAGGCTGGTGAGGAGTCGGGTGGCCTTTCAACTGACAAACCCGGTGTCGACGGGTCGTTCCGGGCGTACCGTCCGGTCTCGCGAGCGGTGTCGTCGGGAGGGCTGGCAGCGCTGAGCGAGCGGTGGGCGATCGAGGCGGAGGGGCTGCAGAAGCACTACGGCGACGTCAAGGCGCTGTGCGGCGTCGACCTGCACGCGCCGGCGGGCAGCGTGCTCGGGCTGCTCGGCCCCAACGGCGCGGGGAAGACCACCGCTGTTCGGATCCTGGCGACGCTGCTCGAGCCGGACCAGGGAACGGCGCGGGTCGCGGGATTCGACGTGGTGCGGGAGCCGGCCCGAGTACGGGCGCGGATCGGGCTGGCCGGGCAGTATGCGGCCGTCGACGAGAACCTGACCGGGGCGGAGAACCTGGAGATGGTGGGCAGGCTCTACCACCTCGGCAGACGGCCCTCACGTCACCGTGCAGCTGAGCTGTTGGGAAACTTCGATCTGGCCGAGGCGGGCAAACGGCTCGTCCGCACGTACTCGGGCGGCATGCGACGGCGGCTCGACCTCGCCGCGGCGCTCGTGGCTCGCCCGCCGATCCTGTTCCTCGACGAGCCGACCACGGGGCTCGATCTGCGCAGCCGGATCACCCTCTGGAACGCCCTCGAGTCACTCGTCGACGAGGGGACGACCGTGCTTCTGACGACCCAGTACCTGGACGAGGCCGACCGGCTCGCGCACAGGATCGCGGTGGTCGACCACGGCGCGGTGATCGCCGAGGGGGCTCCGGACGACTTGAAGCGGCAGGTTGGCGGCGATCGGCTCGAGATCCGCCTCGCCGACGGATCGTCGACTCCCGCGGCCGTGGCCGCCCTCGCGCGGGTGGGCGAAGGCGCTCCGGCTGCGCTCGACGGCGTGGTGTCGGTGCCGGTCGCATCCGGCGGTGCCGTCGCGGAGGCCGTGCGCGCGCTGGATGAGGCGGGGATCGCGATCGGAGACGTCGCCACTCGACGGCCGACACTCGACGACGTCTTCCTGCAGTTGACCGGTCACGCCGCCGTCGACGCAGAGGGAGAGGCGACCGAATGAGCGCTGCGGGCTACGAACTCTCCGACATGTGGGTGCTCGCGAGTCGGAGCGTGAAGCGGATTGCGCGTCAACCCGATCTCGCCGTCGGCTTCACGGTTCAGCCGATCATGTTCGTGCTCCTCTTCGTCTACGTCTTCGGCGGCGCGATCAAGACACCCGGATACAGCTATGTCGAGTACCTGATCCCGGGGATCCTCGTCCAGTCGATCGTCTTCGGCGGGTTCGTCACCGCACTGGGGCTCTCCGACGATCTGAAGAAGGGTCTGATGGACCGCTTCCGCTCGCTCCCGATGTCCCGCTCCGCAGTGCTGACCGGGCGCACGCTCGCAGACATCAGCACCAATACCGTTCAGCTCATCGTCATGCTCGCCGTCGGGTTCGCGGTCGGCTTCCGCTTCACGACCGAGACGCCGGCGATCCTCGGCGGAATCGGATTGCTCCTCCTGATCGGCTACGCGTCCTCGTGGACGTTCGCCTTCATCGGGCTCACCGCCTCGTCGCCCGAAGCCGCCAACGCCATCGGCTTCACGGTCCTCTTCCCGGTGACGTTCGTGTCCTCGGCGTTCGTGCCGGTGGACTCGATGCCCAGCTGGCTCCAACCCGTCGCACGGCACAACCCCTTCACGACCATGGTCGACGCCATCCGCCACCTCTTCATCGCCTACCCGGCAGGCAACGACGTCTGGCTGGCGGCACTGTGGGCGCTCGTGATCGTTGTCGTGTTCGGAGTGCTCGCGATCCTGCGCTACCGGAGAGTGGTCGCGCGCTGAACGAGAGATTGAGGCCCGGAGGCGTCGAGCGTGACTCGAGGCCTCCGGGCCATCGGCTTCCTCGCTGAGGTTGGCGGGACCCTGTCTCGCCTGGTCAGGATGCCGTGTGCCTCCGTTCTAGCGGTACCCGCCGGGCAGGGAATCCGTAGGAAGCCGCGGTAGCTCGGGTCGTCGTGCCGCCTCCAACGCTTAGAGTCGGTTCTGAGTCCGACCCACGGAGGAGCGAAGTGACGAGCATCTACTCAGTAGTCGACCCGGCCAGCGGCGAGACGGTCAAGGAGTACCCGACGATCAGCGACGACGAGTTGCGCGACGCGATCGGCCGCGCCGACCGGGCGCACACGGAATGGTCGAAGAACTCGAGCGTCGCCGACCGCGCGGCGCTCGTGCGGCGCGTGAGCGAGCTGCACTCGGAACGGCGGAAGGAGCTCGCGGGGATCATCGTCACCGAGATGGGCAAGCCCTTCGGGCAGGCCGTCGGCGAGGTCGACTTCTGTGCCTCGATCTACGAGTTCTACGCCGACAACGCGGAGGCGCTGATGGCCGACGAGCCGATCGAGCTCCTCGAGGGCGACGGGTCGGCCGTCATCCGCCGCAGCTCGCTCGGCGTGCTGCTGGGGATCATGCCCTGGAACTTCCCCTACTACCAGGTCGCCCGCTTCGCGGGGCCGAACCTGATCATCGGCAACACGATCCTCCTGAAGCACGCGCCCCAGTGCCCGCAGTCGGCCGAGGCGATGCAGCAGATCTTCGCCGACGCCGGCTTCCCCGACGGGGCGTACGTGAACATCTACGCCACGAACGAGCAGATCGAGTGGGTGATCGCCGATCCGCGCGTCCGCGGCGTCTCCGTCACCGGCTCCGAGCGTGCCGGCGCCGCCGTCGCGGAGATCGCGGGCCGCAACCTGAAGAAGGTCGTGCTCGAACTCGGCGGCTCGGACCCGTTCATCGTCCTCGGCACCGACGACCTCGACAAGACCGTCGAGGACGCCGTCGCCGCGCGGATCGACACTGCGGGCCAGTCCTGCAATGCCCCGAAACGGTTCATCGTCGTCGACGAGCTCTACGAGCCGTTCCTCGAGAAGTTCACCGCCGCGCTCACCGCCGTGAAGCCGGGCGATCCGCAC
>DASSZE010000033.1:0-31429 GCA_035713675.1 Gaiellaceae bacterium
GGCGTGTCCGGGCCCGACGCTCCGGCTGCGCCCCCGGCGGCTGCAGCTCGTCGAGCCCGAGCTCGTCGGCGAGGCGCCTCGCCTCGTCGAGGGTGACCGGGTTGGCGCGGCGCAGCTCCAGCAGCTCCGGTGCGCTCAGCATGGGGCGCTCTCCTCGGCTCGGGCGGCGCGGGTCGGCGGTTGGACACGGCCGTCGAGCCGCTCGCGCAAGCGCTTGCGGGCGCGGTGGAGGCGGATCCGGTAGGCCGTCGCCGAGCAGCCGAGCACGCGCGCCGCCTCGCTGCTCGAGAGCTCCTCCCACGCCGCGAGCATCAGCACCTCGCGCTCGCCCTCCGCCAGCGCGGCGAGCGCGTGGAGCACGCGCGGCGATCCCGCCGGCGTCTCCCCCGCCTCCGGCAGCCCCGCAGCGACGCGCTCGGCGATCGCCTGCTGCCGTCTCGCAGCGCGCTGCTGGCTCAGCAGCACGTTGCGCGCCACGGCGTAGAGCCAGGGCAGCGCAGTGCGCTCGTCGACGTCGTCGAGGCGACGCCACGCGACGAGGAACGTCTCGGCGACCACGTCGGCCGCGTCGTCCCGCGACGTGCGCCGCAGCGCGTAGGCGAGAACCGCCGCCGTGTGCGCCTCGCACATGCGGCGAAAACGGGCCTCCCGGTCGACAACCTCTGCCACCTACGTCTTTATGACGAAAGAACCGGAGTTGTTTCGGTCACTTCGCCTTGACGACGCGCGCGTAGAGGAGGCCGGGAACCCCTCCCACGTCGGCGGGCCGACCCGGCGTGTGCTCCTCGACGACGCGCCCGAGGCGGAAGCCCGCCGCCGCGAGCTCGTTGAGATAGGCGGCAAGCGGCCGGTGATACGCGTGAGGCGGAAGCCAGTCGGGCGGGCGAAGCTTGGCGTACCGGTGATCGACGAGGTAGTCGGCCGTGATCTCGACGTGCGGGTGGTAGCAGGGATGCACGATCGAGAACACGAACCAGCCTCGGTCCTCGAGCACACGCGCGACCGATCGGATGACCGGGGACAGCTCCGGGATGTCCATCAGCGCCATGTGACAGACGACGCCGTCGAAGCTGGCGGTCGCGAGCTCGGCGAGGGCCCGGGCATCGCTCTGCACGTAGGTGATGCCGCGCGGACCGGTCTCCTCGTGCTCGCGAGCACGACGCAGCATCTCCTCCGAGACGTCGACACCGGTGACGGCGGCGCCCAGGCGCGCAAGCAGCCGTGCATCCTGGCCCTGCCCGCAGGCGAGGGAGAGGACGTCCTGCCCCGCGACCTCACCGACCAGCTCGGTGAGAACAGGATCGACGAGCCCGGCACCGTCGGGGTCGAGCGCGCGGCCGTACGCCTCCGCGACGTCGTCGTACGTCGCCACGAGCGGCTTCATATCATCTGCTCGATCGACGTGAGCGAGCTCGACACCTTCTTCGCTCGTCATGCCGAGCGCTACACGGCGTCGGATTGACCGATCCCGGTTGCCACCAGCCGGTTTCGAAGCCACACTTCCCTCTGTGACCGACGGGCTCGACATGCGGAACCGCTACGAGCAGGCGCTCGAAGAGGTCGAGGAGATGAAGCGCAGGCTGCGCGAGCACGCGCAGCGCGTCGCCATGCGCGAGAAGGAGCTCGAAGAGCTGCGCCTCGAGCTCGCCGGCCGGCAGGGCCGCCGGCGCCCGGCGACCTCTGCAACCCCCGAGCGCTCGGCCGAGGCCGACAAGCTCCTGGCCGAGGCGAGGAAGCGCGAGGAACAGGCCCGGCAGGAGCTCGCGCTCGCCAAGGCGGAACGTGAGCGGCTCGACGAGCGAGAGCAGGCGATCCGGAAGGTCGAGCGGGAGCTCGCCGGGCAGCGCGTCAAGCTGCAGGAGGAGCGGGCCCGGCTCGGCGGAGCCGCCCCGAGCGAGCCCGAGCCCGTGCGGCGGCCGAAGCCCGACGGCGACCCGCCGCCTCCGACACCCCTTCCCCAGCCGCCGACGGATCCGGATCTCGAGCCGGCGGCCGAGGCGAAGAGCCGGCGCAGCAGCATGCTCGCCGACCCGCAGCTCAGGAAACGCAGCTAGTTCCGGGGCCTGCCGCGCTGGTATCGTCGGCGGTTCGCTCGTCGAACGGCAGGGGGACTGCCGCGACGGGCCTTTCGCCATGTCCACGTACGTGAACCCCGTCGACCCACCGGATCTCGGCATGCTGCCGACCTTCCGGCGCCTGCTCCGGCTCTGGCGGGAGCAGTGGAAGCTCGGCGTCTTCGCGCTCTCGTGCTCGTTCGTGTACACGCTGATCTCGATCACGATCCCGATCCTGATCCAGCGCGCGATCGACAACTCGATCGACGTGAGCAACCCGCACCGGCAAGCGCTCTGGCCCTACCTCACGATCATCGCCGCGCTCGCGAGCCTCCGCTTCGTCATCAACTTCAACCGCCGCTACGCAACCGCGCGGATCGGCGTCCGGATCGAGGCGCGCATGCGCGAGCTCCTCTATCAGGCCTATCTGCGCTACCCGCGCGCCTTCTACGACCGGCACGCGACGGGCCAGGTGCTCTCACGTGCGACGAACGACCTCTACCCGATCCGCTACTTCATCGGCTGGGGGCTCGTGCAGGGGATCCAGAGCGTGATGATGATCATCGGCGCCGGAATCGTCCTCGCGCTCGTCGATCCGCAGCTGACGCTGTACGCGGCCGTGTCGCTGCCGCCGATCGGCTACGTCGCCAATCGCTTCGGCCATCGCGTCTCCCCGATCTCGCGCCAGGTGCAGGCGCGGAAGGGCGACGTGACCGAGGCCGCGGACGAGGCCGTGGTCGGGATCGAGATGGTGCAGGCGTTCGGCCGCGAGGACGACGTACGAGAGCGGTTCGGCGACAGGGCCGAAGGCGTCCGTTCGGCGGCGCTCCGCCAGGCGGGCGTCGAGGCGCAGCACGTGCCCGGGCTCTACTACCTGCCCGCGCTGTCGATCGCCGCCGTTGTCTTCTTCGGCGGCCGTGCCGTCATCGCCGGGGATCTCACCATCGGGCAGTTCGTCCTCTTCGAGACGCTGTTGCTTCAGCTCGTCTGGCCGCTCGAGGCGATCGGCTGGATCCTCGATCTCGCGCAGCGCGCGCTCGCGTCTGCCGGCCGCAGCTTCGGCTGGCTCGAGGGCATCGAGCCGCTGCCCGAGCCGAAGGAGCCGCGCCGCCTGCCGGCCGGGCCGCTCGGCGTCCGCTTCGAGAACGTGAGCTTCGCGTACGGCGGCGAGGTGGACGTGCTGCACGAGCTCGACCTCGTGGCCGAGCCGGGTGAGATCGTCGCGGTCTGCGGCCCCACGGGCGCCGGCAAGACGTCGCTGCTCAATCTGCTGCCGCGCTTCTACGACCCCACCGCCGGCGGAGTCTTCGTGGGCGGCGTCGACACGCGCGACCTGCCGATCGCGGAGCTGCGCCGGGACGTCGCGCTCGTCACCCAGCGGCCGGTGCTCTTCTCCGTGCCCCTGCGCGAGAACCTCACCGCCGGTAGAGAGGACGCCGAGTGGGACGAGGTGCTCGCGGCGTGCGAGGCGGCCGGCGTCGACGCGTTCGCCCCGAATCTCCCGGACGGCTACGACACGCTGATCGGCGAGCGCGGGGTCAACCTCTCGGGCGGTCAGCGCCAGCGGGTCGCGCTCGCGCGGGCGCTCGTCGCCGGTGCCCGCGTCGTCGTGCTCGATGATCCCCTCTCGGCCGTCGACACCCTCACCGAGCGGCGGCTCGTCCAGCGACTCCGCCCCGCCCTCGAGGGCCGGACGGTGCTCGTCGCGACCCAGCGCCTCTCCACGGTCGAGATCGCCGACCGCGCGGTCGTCCTGATCGACGGCCGGATCGTGGAGTCGGGCGCTCCCGCAGATCTCCTGCGCGCGGGCGGCGAGTTCACGACGCTCTTCGGCGACGAGGTGGCGGCGGCGTGAAGCGCCTCTGGAAGTACATGGAGGGACGCAAGGCCTTCGCGGCCTTGATGTTGCTCGTCGGCACGGGCAACGCCGCAGCCCAGACCGGCGGCTGGCTGCTCGTCCGCAACGCGATCGACAAGGGCATCACGACCGGGGACGAGCACTACCTGACCGTCATCGTCGTGATCTACCTCTGCGTGGCGGCGGCCGGCTGGGTCCTGCAGGCGTACCTGATCCGCGGCCTCGCGACGATCGGCCAGGCGGTCGTCATCGGCCTGCGCCGCGACCTCTTCGACCATCTCACCGGGCTCTCGCTCCGCTACTTCTCGCAGCAGAAGGCGGGCTGGATCATCGCGCGCCTGACGAGCGACGTCGACGCGGTCTCCGACGTCCTCTCGCAGGGGATGCCGACGCTCGTCTCCAACGTCATCCTCCTGCCGGCCGCGGTGATCGCGTTGCTCATCGCCGACTGGCGGCTCGGGCTGATCGCGTTCGTCGTGCTACCGCCGGCGCTGATCCTCTCGCGCTGGTTCCAGCGCGTCTCGCACGCGGCGAACGTCGAGCAGCGGAACCGGATCGCGGCCGTCACCGCCCAGATCGCGGAGTCGGTCGCCGGCATGGCCGTCGTGCAGGCCTTCAATCGCGAGCGCCGCTTCCAGGCGGAGTTCGACGCGCTGAACGAGGCGAACCGCGCCCAGTCGACGTACGTCCAGAAGATCTTCTCGGTCTTCTTCCCGTCGATCGAATTCCTCGGCGTGCTCGCGATGGGGACCGTCCTCGCCGTCGGCTCGCACTTCTACGGGGACGGCACGCTCACGATCGGCACGCTGATCACGGCGATCTACCTCCTGCAGCTCGTCTTCCAGCCGCTGCAGGAGCTCTCCGACGTCTACGGCCAGCTCCAGTCGGCCGGTGCGGCGATGGTGAAGATCGCGACGATCCTCGACGAGGAGCCGCAGATCGACAACAAGCCCGGCGCGACCCGGCTGCCCCGCCTGGAGGGCGATCTCGAGATCGACTCGGTCGTCTTCGCCTACGGCAAGGAGCCGGTCCTGCGCGGCGTGGGCTTCCACCTCGCGCCCGGCGCCTGCTTCGCGCTCGTCGGCGAGTCGGGTCACGGGAAGTCGACGCTCGCGCGGCTCATCGGCCGCCACTACGACCCGGACGAGGGCGCCGTGCGCGTGGACGGGCACGACCTGCGCGACGTCGAGCTCCGGTCGTACCGGCGGCAGCTCGGCGTCGTGCTTCAGGATCCGTTCCTCTTCAGCGGCACGATCGCGACGAACATCCGCTTCGCGAAGCCGGACGCGACGGACGAGGAGGTGCAGTCGGCGGCTGCGGCGGTCGGCGTCGACCGCGTCGCGGCGCGGCTGTCGGGCGGGCTCGACCACGAGGTGCGTGAGGGCGGCGCCGGGCTCTCGGCCGGCGAGCGGCAGCTGATCTCGATCGCGCGTGCGCTGCTCGCCGACCCGCGGATCCTCGTCCTCGACGAGGCAACCTCGAACATCGACCGCCCGACCGAGGTGCTGATCGAGCGCGCGCTCGACCGGCTCCTGCACGGCCGCACGTCGATCATCATCGCCCACCGTCTCTCGACCGTCCGCCGCGCCGACGAGATCCTCGTCGTCGAGCACGGCCAGATCATCCAGCGCGGCAGCGAGCGCGAGCTGTTGCAGGTGGACGGCCCGTTCCGCCGGCTCGCGCACTCGCTCGAGGGTGGCGAGCCGGAGCTCGCACGCACGGGCTAGCTCGGCTCGGCTTCGGCCCGGATCTGGTCGAGCACGCCCAGCGCGACCGCGACGACGGTCGGGTCGAACTGCGTGCCCGCGGCTTCCGCCAGCCGCCGCACCGCCTCGCGATGGCTGAGCGCGCGCCGGTACGGCCGGTCGCTCGTCATCGCGTGGTACGCGTCGCAGACGAAGATGATCCGTGACTCGAGCGGGATCCGCTCGCCCGCGAATCCGTCGGGATAGCCCTTCCCGTCCCAGCGCTCGTGGCAGTGGCGGACGATCGGCCGGACGTCCTCGAGGCGGTCGATCGGGCCGATGATCCGTTCGCCGAGCTCCGGGTGCGTCTGGACGATCTTCCGCTCCTCCGCCGTCAGCCGGCCCGGCTTCGAGAGCACGTCGCTCGGGATGCCGATCTTGCCTATGTCGTGGAGCAGCGCCCCGAGCTCGAGGCGCTTGAGGGTCGGCTCGTCCAGCCCGAGCTCGCGACCGACGCGGAGCGAGAGATCAGTGATCCAGCGCGCGTGCGTCGAGGTGTACTCGTCGTTCGCCTCGAGCGCGTTGGCCAGCGCCTCGACCGTCGTGACGAAGGTGCGCTCGAGCCCCTCGTAGCTCGAGGCGTTCGCAATCGCGAGCTTCGCCTGGTGCGCGACGCCGCCGAGCAGCCGCAGCTCACGCTCGCCGAAGTCCTCGCTCTCGACGAGGGCCACGAGAGAGCCGATGCGCCCGTCGACCTCGAAGGGCGCAATCGCGTACCGGCCGCCCGGGACGGGCGCCTCGCCGATCACCGGCTCGTACTCCTCCGGGGTGATGACCCAAGGCTCGCGGCTCACGTCGAGTGCCTCGAGCGGGTACCTCCTCGCTGCGAGCTCCGCGGCCATCTCCGCCGAGTGACCGTGCTGAGCCCGCAGGCGCAGCTCACCGTCTGACTCGAGGTAGAAGGACGTATTGCGGCTCTCCAGGATCTCCGCCGACAGCTCCGTCACCCGGGCGGCGATGTCGTCGAGGTCGACGAGCGTCGCGAGCTCCCGCCCGAACTCGAGCAGGGCCGTCGCGCTCTCGGCCTCACGCCGCGCCGACTCGTACAGGCGCGCATTCTCGACCGCGACCGCCGCATGTCCGGCGAGCACCTCGAGCAGCCGCACGTCGTCCTCGTCGAACTGGTCCAGGCCGAGCTGCGAGACGACGATCACGCCGACGACGCGCGATCCGTAGCGCAGCGGCACGGCGAGGAGCGACTCCTCGATCGCCTCGGTGCCCTCGATCTGGCGCCCGAACTCGCAGTTCGCGGCGTCGGCGACGGCGATCGACTCGCCGAGCTCGGCGCAGCGGCCGGTGATGCCCACGCCGATGCGGGTGCGCAGGAGGTCGAGCGACAGCGACTCGACGCCCGAGGTCAGGTCGCCGAGGAACGAGACCGGGACGAGGTCCTCCCCGTCGGAGACGAAGACGCGGCAGTTGTGGTAGTCGACGAGCGACCGTAGCTCGGCCGCGATCGCGTCCCCGATCTCGCGCACGTCGTTGAGCCGGTTCAGCTTGCCGGTCAGGCTCTGCAGCATCTTCAGGTGCGCGATCGACCGGACGTCCCGCGCCACGCTCGGAGTGTCGGGGCGCTCGCTCCCGTCGGCGTCGTAGAGGATGACCCGGTTCTTCCCCTGCGCCTTCGCGGTCATCATCGCGGCCTCGGCGCACGCTGCGAGCTCGCGGGGGTTCATCGCGTGCTCGGGCCCGAGGGCGAGCCCGACCGAAACGGTCATCCGGCCGATGCCGGGAAAGTCGACGGCGGCGAGGCGACTCTGGATCCGCTCGGCGACACGCACGGCGTCCTCGCCGCCACAGTCGACCATCACGATGGCGAACTCCTCGCCGCCGAGCCGGCAGACGACGTCCTCCGGCCGGATGGTCGCACGCAGCGCCTCGGCGAGGAAGCGAAGCAGCTCGTCTCCGACGGCATGGCCGTGGATGTCGTTGACGTGCTTGAAGTCGTCGATGTCGAGCATGAGCACGGCAACCGGCACGTGCGTGCTCGCGGCCTCCTGCAGCGAGTGGAGCAGCCGCTCGTAGAAGACGCTGTGGTTGAAGAGGCCGGTGAGCGAGTCGGTGCGCGCCTGATGCTCGAGCAGCGCGCGGCTCTCGGCGTTGTCGAGCGCGAGCGCGGCCGCGTCGGCGAACCGCTTCGCGACCTCGAACTCGAGCTCGCTGAAGGCCGCGCCGTCGCCTTCGCGGTAGATGTTGAGCGCGCCCTTGATCGTGCCGCGGGCGATGAGCGGGACGCAGATCAGCGCCTCCGGCTCCGCGGGCGTGCCCGGGACGGTCTGGACGCGCGGGTCGAGGTGCGCCCGGTTCGAGAGGACGGCCTCGCGATTCCGCACCGCCCAGCCGGTGATGCCCTGGGAGAAGCTGACGACGGTGCGCATGATCTCGTCGGCGTAGACGTCGCGGACGAGCACGGGCTTCAGCACGCGCTTGGCCTCGTCGCCCTCGTAGATCGTGAGTGTGTCGTGCGGGATCAGCTCACCCACTGTGTCGGCGATCCGCACGAGCAGCGCGTCGAGGCTCTGCTCGGCGAGCACCTCGTGGAAGACGTCGGCGAGCTTCCGGTACGACTCGACGAGGGTCGCGTCGCCGGGCACGGAGTCGCCGTCGAGCAGCCGGAGCGGGGTCGGCCTGACTACCACCGATCCCCCGATCGATCCCAGTTGACATGCACGGTTGACGCCTCCGGAAGCTGACCGCAGCGGACGAACGAAGCATCGGTACGAGACCTGCTTCACGCATCCCTCGCGCGGGGGAAGCAACACCCCGATGCTTCGCCGGGGTCGGTGCGGGAAAGCGCTCTGCGATGCCGAATTCCGCCGCCGACCTCGTACCGCCGAAACCGACGCTCGCGAAGCTGCGCAACGCCGCCGCCGGCTGCTGCGCCTGCCCGCTCTGGGAGAACGCAACGCAGACGGTCTTCGGCGCGGGCCTCGCCCGCTCAGTCGCGATGTGCGTGGGCGAGCAGCCGGGTGATCGCGAGGACCGCGAGGGCGCGCCGTTCGTCGGTCCGGCCGGGCGCGTCTTCGACCAGGGGCTCGACCTGGCCGGCATCGACCGCCGGGCCGCTCACGTCACCAACGCGGTCAAGCACTTCAAGTGGGAGCCGCGCGGCAAGCGCCGCATCCCCGAGCGCGATCCTCCGCCGGCGCGACGAGGAATCGCGCCGAGCCGAGATGGAGGCGTTCGTGAAGGACCTGAAGCTGGTCGCCTCCGTGCTCTAGCCGGAGGCATTCCCGCTCCCGCGCGCGCCGCAAGGCGCCCGCCCCGGCGGGCAACGGATTCAGCACGGAGCGTTCGCGAGACCGCGCCCCCGCGAACGCGGAGTTCGGCTGTTACCGAGCGAAGAGCGAAGCTCTTCGCGAAGGGGTCAGTCGCCCCAGTCGAAGTCGCGGGCGCTGCCGTTCGTCCAGAAGGCCGACTCCTCGACGGCCGGCGCGGCGGGAACCGCTGCCTCGCGTGTCTCGGCGGTGACTTCCGCGACGGGCTCCCGGCTCGGCCAGACACCGACGTCCTCGAGGCTCTCGTCGCTGAAGTCCGGATCGACGCCGTCCATCGTCTCCTCGATCCGGGCCTGCTCCTCGCTCTTGAAGAGCGGGTGATTCACAAAGGGATCCGTGTCGCCCTTGTAGCGCTCGATCGGCATCGTGTCGTCGAGCTGCGCGTTCCGTTCCTTCAGGGCGAGGTGATCGTTGATTACCTGCGTGAAGATAGACGGTGTCTCTACCGGCATTAAGTGTCCTCCCGTGGGGTCGAGCTCGTCGTCCGGCCGCATGATAACGGGGATCGCGGCCGCCTTCCGCTTCAAGAGTGTCAAAACCTGCTGCTCGGCGGTACCGGAACGCGACGAACCGGCCTGATCTGCTTGGATGGAGCCATGGCTCGCCGCGGCTTCGTCAAGCTTCGCCCCACCCCCTGGGCGCTCACGATCGCGGCGTGGGACATCTGGCGCCGGCTTCCTCCGGAGCAGCGCCGCCAGCTGCTCATCCTCGCCCGCAGGCACGGGCCGAGGCTCGCGTCGAAGGCCGCCAAGTCGGCCCGGCGCCGGAAGTAGCTCAGAGACCCGGAAGCAGCTAGAGACCCAGGGCTGCGCGGACGATCCGGTCCTGCTCGCGCAGGTGCGCCGTCGGGTAGCCCTCGCTCGGGCTCGCGCGCCAGGGCCGGCCGACGTAGAGGAGCGGGACGCCTTCCGGCTTCGTCTCCTCGAGGCGGTGACGGATTGCGCGCCAGGCTCCCATGTTCTGCGGCTCCTCCTGCACCCACACGACCTCGCGCAGGCTCGGGTAGGCGGCGAAGAGCGCCTGCGCCTGCTCGACCGGGAACGGATAGAGCTGCTCGATCCTGGCAACGGCCACGCGGTCGAGGTTCCCGCGCCCCTCGTGGCCGGAGATGTCGTAGTAGATCTTCCCCTGGCAGAGCACGAGCCGCTCGACGCGCTCGCGGTCGACGCCGCGGTCGTCGAGGACCGCCCGGAACTCGCCGCCCGCCAGGTCGTCGAGCGTCGAGCCCGCCTGCTTCAGGCGCAGGAGGCCCTTCGGCGTCATGACGACGAGTGGCCGCGCCGTCGCGTCGAGCGCCTGCCGCCGCAGGAGGTGGAAGTACTGGGCCGACGTCGTGCAGTTGGCGATGCGCAGGTTCTCCTGCGCCGCGAGCTGCAGGAAGCGCTCGAGCCGCGCGCTCGAGTGCTCGGGGCCGTTGCCCTCGTAACCGTGCGGCAGAAGGAGCGTGAGGCGCGTGGACTCCCGCCATTTCGACAGCCCGGCAGAGATGAACTGGTCGATGATGATCTGCGCGCCGTTGACGAAGTCGCCGAACTGCGCCTCCCAGAGGACGAGAGCCTCCGGCGCCGCGGCGGAGTAGCCGTACTCGAAGCCCAGGCAGGCGTACTCGGAGAGCGGTGAGTTGTAGATCTCGAAGGCGGCCCCGGCGTCGTCGAGGTGCTGGAGCGGCGTGTACGTCCCGCCGGTCTGCGCGTCGTGGAGGACGTCGTGCCGGTGCGAGAACGTGCCGCGCTCGCTGTCCTGTCCGGTGAGCCGGATCGGGATTCCCTCCACGAGGAGCGAGGCGAACGCGAGCGCCTCGGCCTGGCCCCAGTCGATGCCGCCCGACTCGAGGGTCTCGCGCCGGCGCTCGAGCTGCTTCATGAGCTTCGCGCTCGGCGTGAAGCTGTCGGGGACGCGGAGCAGCTGCTCGTTCAGCGAGCGCAGCCGGTCGGCGGCGACCGCGGTCACAACCGCGTCGCCCGTGGCCGCGGGGATGTGCGTGTCCTCGCGCGGCGGCTGGTCAGGCCGGCCGAAGGTCTCCTTCAGCGCCTCGTGCGCCTGGCGCAGCTGCGCGAGGACTTCGCGGTCGAGCTCGTCCGCCTGCTCCTGCGTCACGTCGCCGGCGGTCACGAGGCGCTGCGCGAACTGCTCGCGCGCGGTCGGATGATCTGCTATCGCGCCGGCGAGGAGCGGCTGGGTGTACGCCGCCTCGTCCTGCTCGTTGTGGCCGTGCCGGCGGTAGCCGACGAGGTCGACCACGACGTCGTGACCGAAGCGGCGCCGGTACGCGAGCGCGAGCCGGATCGCCGCGAGCGCCGCCTCGGGGTCGTCGGCGTTGACGTGGACGATCGGGATGTCGAAGCCCTTCGCGAGGTCGCTCGAGTAACGCGTCGAGCGGCCGCTCTCCGGATCGGTCGTGAAGCCGACCTGATTGTTCGCGATCAGGTGGAGCGTGCCGCCCGTCGAGTAGCCGGGCAGCGCCTGGAGGTTGAGCGTCTCGGCGACGCTCCCCTGGCCGGCGAACGACGCGTCGCCGTGGATGAGGATCGGCAGCGCGACGCTCGGGTCATGGTAGCCCTGCCGCGACGAGCGGTCGGTCTGCTCCGCCCGCGCGCGTCCCTCGACGACCGGGTCGACGGCCTCGAGGTGGCTCGGGTTGGAGACCAGCGTGATGGTGATGTCGCCGGTCTCGGTCGAGCGCGTGCCCTGCGCGCCGAGGTGGTACTTGACGTCGCCGCTGCCGCCCTCCTCGCTCGACACGACCGCCTCGATCGTCCGCTCGCCCTCGAACTCGCGCAGGATCGTCTCGTACGGCCGTCCGACGACGTGGGCGAGGACGTTGAGCCTGCCGCGGTGGGCCATGCCGACGACGACCTCGTGCGCGCCGCCCGAGGCTGCGAGCTCGATCGCCTCGTCGAGCATCGGGATCATCACGTCGAGCCCCTCGACGGAGAACTGCTTCTGGCCGAGGAAGGCACGCCGCAGGTAGCGCTCCATCCCCTCGACCTGGCTCAGGCGGGAGAGGAGCCGCACGCGCTCGTCGCGCGAGAGCGGGCGCCGGTAGCGCCCGGACTCGATCGCCTGCCGCAGCCACACGCGCTCCTCGTGGTCGGAGATGTGCTCGATCTCGTACGCGATCGTCCCCGTGTACGTCTCGAGCAGGCGCGGCAGCGCGTCCGCGAGCGTGTCGCCATCGACGTGGAGGCGCAGCAGCTCGGCGGGGATGCGCGCCTGCAGCTCGGGCGTCAGCTTCGGGATCAGCCGCTCGGGCTCGAGCGCCGGGTCGCCCGGCGGCTCCGAGCCGAGCGGGTCGAGATGTGCCGCGAGATGGCCGTGCATCCGGATTGCCTTGACGAGCGCCGTCGCAGCGGCGACCCCGCCGAGCAGCTCCGTGTCCGCGGCAGGCTGGGGCGCGGGCTCGGGCTGCGGGGCGGGTTGCTCGACCGCGGGCGCGGCGACCTCGCCGTTCCCGCCGCCGTCGGCCTCGTACTGCGCGAGCAGCCGCGCCAGGCCGGGCTGACGCTCGAGCAGAACTTCCGGATGCGACTCGAAGAGGTCGCGCCATTCCGCCGGCACGGCTCCGGGGTTGTCGAGGTACTGCTCGAGGAGCAGCGCTGCGTAGCCGGTGTTCAGCCCGTCGACGTCGGCACGTCCCATGTCCGCCTCCGTTGTAGCAGCGCCGCGCGGCTTCGCTACCAGAGCGGGCGGCTCGTGGCGACCGCGATCGTCATCCCGAGGAAGAAGCAGATGGTGCAGACGATCACGGCCGCGAGCTGGAGGCGACGACCGGGGCCGGCCATCCCCGCCGCGACGAGCGCGACGGCACCGGCCGGCAGGATGAGGCGGATCGGGTGCCAGGCGAGGCCGATCACGGCCACGAAGATGGCGACCGCGGAGAGGTAGCCGGCGACGGTCTCCGCCGAGCTGCGCCCCGCGCCCTCGTGCAGCATCTCGCTGTCAGCGCTCAACGGTCGGCGATCCTACCGCCACGGGCCAGCGCCGCGCGCGCCGTGCGGGCGTAGACCCTGGTCGGCCCGCCGTGCGGGCGCGAGGGCCGGGGGCGCGACCGACGGCGGAAGTAATCGAGGCTCGGCGGCGGCCGATCGGGCCTCACGCGGACTCCGGCCGTGCCGCCGCGTCCCCTTCTCGGCTCGGCCTTGATCGCGTACCAAACCACGTAGCAGAGATACGCGATGGGGATCTTGAGGATCACCATCAGGAACACGAGCTCCCAGAGCGTGTCCGGCGCCTTCACCGCCTTTGAGTCTACCCAGGAGGGCCCCGGCGTTAACGAATCCCGAGGGGAGGCATAACGAAGCCATGAGCCACGACCAGCTGCGGGCGTTGATGGAGCACGCCGAGGAGGTGGGCTGCGTCAATCTGTCCGCATTCACGCAAGTCCTGACCGAGCTCGACCTCGACGACGAGGAGGTCTCCTCCATCTACGAGCAGCTCGACGAGCGTGGCATCGAGCTCACCGACGACTGCAGCGTCCCGGACGTCGCCGAGACGCACTTCTCGAACGAGACGGTCGCCGCGATGACGACCGACTCGCTCCAGCTCTTCCTCAACGAGGCTGGCCGCTACCCGCTGCTGACGGCCGCCGAGGAGGTCGAGCTCGCGAAGCTGATCGAGCGCGGCGACGGGCAGGCAAAGGACCGGATGATCAACTCGAACCTCCGGCTCGTGGTCTCGATCGCGAAGAAGTACCAGGGCCACGGGCTCTCGCTGCTCGATCTGATCCAGGAGGGGATCATCGGGCTGATCCGCGCGGTGGAGAAGTTCGACTGGCGTCGCGGCTACAAGTTCTCGACCTACGCGACCTGGTGGATCCGGCAGGCCGTGCAGCGCGGCGTCGCGAACAAGTCGCGCACGATCCGGATCCCCGTCCACATCGTCGAGCGCGAGCAGAAGATCGCCCGCGCCGAGCGGGAGCTGACGCTGCAGCTCGAGCGGCCGCCGACCGACGAGGAGGTCGCGCAGAAGGCGAAGCTGTCCCTCAAGCACGTGCGCGAGACGCGTGCCGCGGCGCGGGCTGTGGCCAGCCTCGACAAGCCGTTGGGCGACGAGGGCGACACGGCGTTCGGCGACATCGTCGCGACGGACGCGGGAGACGTCGAGGAGGAGGTCGTGGTCGGCCTGGGCGAGCACCTGCTGCGCGCGGCGGTCGCGAAGCTGCCCGAGCGCGAGCAGCAGGTGATCAAGCTCCGCTACGGGCTCAACGGCGACCAGGATCCGAAGTCGCTCGAGATGATCGGCCGCGAGATGGGCCTCACGCGCGAGCGCGTGCGCCAGATCGAGACGCAGGCTCTCGAGCGGCTCGCCCGCGAGCGCGAGATCGCAGCCCTGGCCCCGGCCTAGGCCGAAGCCGCGTACGCGTTCAGCGCCTCGACGACGTAGCGCAGCCGCCGGCCCGCCTCCGTGAGGCGGTACTCGACGTGCGGCGGCCGCGTGTCGAAGACCCGGCGCTCGAGGATTCCCGCCTCCTCGAGCTCGGCGAGGCGCGCCGCGAGCGTTCGCGGCGGGATGCCCTCGAGCGTCTGCTTGAACTCGTTGAAGCGGACGGCGCCCGCCTCGGCCGCGGCCCAGAGGATCGCGAGCGCCCAACGCCGACCGAGGAGATCGGCCGCACGGGCGACCTCCTCGGGCAGCGGGCGGCACTGGTTACACCGCATGGAGGCTCGGCTTCGCCCCGCCCTTCAACGGCGGAGCCTCGAGCGCGAGGTCGAGCACCTCGGCCAAGGTCATCACCGGGTGGAAGCGCATCGCCTCGCGCACGTCCTCGGGGACGTCGTCGAGGTCGGCGCGGTTCCGCTCGGGGATGATCACGTCCGTCAGTCCGGCGGCGTGCGCGGCGAGCACCTTCTGCTTGAGCCCGCCGATCGGCAGCACGCGGCCCTGGAGCGTCACCTCGCCGGTCATGCCGACCGTGTGCTTCACGGGCCGCTCGGAGAGCAACGACGCGAGCGCGGTGGTCATGGTGATGCCGGCGCTCGGGCCGTCCTTCGGGATCGCCCCCGCCGGGACGTGCACGTGGAACGACTTCTCCTTGAACGACTCCGGCTCGATCCCGAGCTCGTCGGCGTGCGAGTGCACGTACGAGAGCGCGATCCGCGCCGACTCCTTCATCACGTCCCCGAGCTGGCCGGTGAGGACGAGCTCGTTGCCGTTGCCGCCGTCCATCGCGGTCGCCTCGACGAAGAGGACGTCGCCCCCGGTGCCGGTGACGGCGAGACCGGTCGCGACGCCGGGCACGGCCGTCCTCTCCGCCGCCTCCTGGAAGAACCTCTGGCGGCCGAGCCCGTCCCGCACGACGTCGACGTCGACGTCGACCGGCGGCTCGACCTGCCCGGCGGCGATGCGCGTCGCGGTCTTGCGCAGGACGGTGCCGAGCTCGCGCTCGAGCTGCCGCACGCCTGCCTCACGCGTGTACTCGGAGACGACGGTCTGGATCGTGTCGTCCGCGATCGAGACCTCGTCCTCCCGCAGCCCGTTGCGCTCGACCTGTCGCGGCCACAGGTAGCCGCGCGCGATCGCGGTCTTCTCGTCGACCGTGTAGCCGTCGAACCGGATGACCTCCATCCGGTCGAGCAGCGGGCCGGGGATCGTGTCCGTGACGTTCGCGGTCGCGATGAAGAAGACCTCGGAGAGATCGAGCTCCACGTCGAGGTAGTGGTCGCGGAACGAGTGGTTCTGCGCCGGGTCGAGCACCTCGAGCAACGCGGCCGACGGATCGCCGCGCCAGTCGGCGCCGACCTTGTCGACCTCGTCGAGCAGGATGACCGGGTTCATCGTCCCGGCGTCTCGCAGCGCGCGGACGAGCCGGCCGGGGAGCGAGCCGATGTACGTGCGCCGGTGGCCGCGGATCTCCGCCTCGTCGCGGACGCCGCCGAGCGACATCCGTACGAACTCGCGGTTGAGCGCCCGCGCGACGGACTCTCCGATCGAGGTCTTGCCGGTTCCGGGCGGCCCGATCAGGGTCAGGATCGCCCCCGAGCGCTTGTCGTTCGGGATCCCGCGGTCCTCGCGGAGCTTGCGCACGGCCAGGTACTCGACGATGCGGTCCTTGACGTCCTCGAGCCCGGCGTGGTCGGCGTCGAGCACCTCACGCGCGCCCTGCGGGTCGAGCGTCTCGTCGCTCCGCTTCGACCACGGCACCGAGACGAGCCAGTCGAGGTAGGTGCGGATCATCGAGGCCTCGCCGCTCGCGTCGCCCATCGTCTCCAGGCGCCGGAGCTCGCGCTCGGCCTGGGCGCGGACGTCGTCCGGCATCCCGGCCTCGTCGATCTTCGTGCGGTACTCCTCGACGACGGAGCCCTCGTCCTCGCCGAGCTCCTTGCGGATCGAGTTCATCTGCTGGCGGAGGAACCACTCGCGCTGCTGCTTCTGCGCGCCCTCCTCCACGTCCTCGCGGATGCGGCGGCGGACCTGCAGCTCGGCGAGCCGCTCCTTCTGGATGCCGAGCGAGAGCTCGAGCCGCTCGGCGACGTCGACGGTCTCGAGCAGCTCGACGCGCTGCGCGAAGGTCACGTCGGGTGCGTAGGCGCACGTGTCGGCGAGCGCGCCGGCGTCCGAGATCGCGCGCAGGAACTCGCGCACGCGGTCGTCGGCGCCGCGCAGGTCGAGGATCTCCTCCACGACGGCGCGGTACTCGCGCTCGAGCTCGCGCGTCTGGACGGGCGGCGGGTCCTCGTCCGGCCGCTCCTCGACCTCGGCGCGCAGCCGGCCGAGCGAATCGGTGTGGGCGGCGCCGATGACGCCGCGGTGCAGCCCCTCGAGGGTGACGGCGCTCATGCTGCCGCGAATGCGAACGTGCTCGGTGACCTCGGCGACGGTGCCGACGGCGGCGTACTCGTTCTCGTGCCTTGGCACGAGCACGACGCGGTCCTCGTCGCCGACGTCCACCGTGAGGGTGACGTTCATGCCCGGGAAGACGACGGTGTCCTCGAGCGGGACGAGTAGGAGATCGGTCAAGGCGTAATCACACTCCAAGCTGTAGTAGGTATCGGAATTGTACCTACTCTGCTTCGAGCCCCGCAGCCTCGAGCGCTGCCTCGAGATGCGGGTGCTCCTCGACCCGGACGACGCGCCCGTCGCGCGTGTGCACGACGGCGGCCCAGCGGCCGAGGAGATACGAACGGCGGCTCTGCAGCGGCCGCTCGTCGGAGGGATCCAGCTCGATCCGGGAGAAGCGCATGCTCACGACCACCCGGTCGCCCAAACCGATCGCGCGGTCGACGACGACGTGGTAGTTCTCGGCGGCGCGGTCGGCGACCACCTCGAGGACACGGTCGCGGCTGACGACGATCGCGTCCGACTCGCCCGCGGCGACCCACTCGACGTCGGGGTCGAGGAGCGACTCGATCACGTCGAGGTCGCCGGCGACGAAGGCGTGGTACCCGCGGAGGAGGAGATCGGCGCTCTCGTGGCTGTCAGTGCTCACGCCGCCGAGTCTATGGAGCCGAGGGGGCTCGAACCCCTGACCTTCTGGCTGCCAGCCAGACGCTCTCCCAGCTGAGCTACGGCCCCTGGACGACCCAGTCTAGCCGCGCTCGGCGGCGGCCAGCGCTGCGGGGCCGTTTCGGGGACAATCTCGGCATGTTCGAGATCGGGGGTAGCCTGCGCGAGGCGCGCCTCAAGCGCGGCCTCTCGCCCGCCGACGTCCAGAAGGCGATCCGCATCCGCGACCGCTACCTGCAGGCGCTGGAGGAAGAGCGCTGGGAGCTGCTGCCCGGCGACGCCTACGTGAAGGGGTTCCTGCGCACGTACGCCGACTTCCTCGGCCTCGACGGAAGCCTCTACGTCGACGAGTACAACAGCCGCTACGCGCGCACCGACGAGCAGACGCTCGTTCCCGAGCGCTTCGAGCGAGCGCGGAAGCGGCCCGGCCGTGGCGGGCGCGTACGCCCGCTCGTCGTGATCGCGGCGGTCGTCGCGGTCGTCGCCGCGGTCGCCGCGTGGCAGCTGAGCGGCTCCTCGGGAAAGAGGCAGGCCGCACCGCCGACGACTGCTCCTCCGACCACGACGGCCCCGCCCACGACCACGCAGAAGCAGCACAAGAAGCACACGTTCACGCCGGTCGCGAGTAGCAAGGCACTCGTCGTGGCATCCCGCGGCTCGTCGTGGCTCTGGGTGCGCTCGGGCGGCGCCACCGGCCCGACCGTCTACGAGGGGACGCTGCTCAAGGGCAAGACGCTGCGCGTGAGCCTCGCCGGCGGGCCGGTCTGGATCCGCATCGGCGACCCGCCCAACCTCGACGTACGCGTCGGCGGGCGACTCGTGCACGGCCTGCCGACGCAGGTCGGGAACGTGCTCCTGACCCGCTCCGGGATCAGGCCCGCCTAGACGGCAGCAGCGTCGACCGCGACGGCCGGCACGTCGTTCCACAGCTCCTCGAGCCGGTAGAACGCGCGCGCCTCGGGCGTGAACACGTGCAGGACGACGTCGAGGTAGTCCGCCACGATCCACGCCCCCTCGCGCGTGCCTGCGACGCTCTGCGGCAGCAGGCGCTCGTCCTGCTTCAGCCGCGCGTGGACCTCGTCCCAGATCGCCGCCGTCTGCCGCGCGTTGCGGCCGGTCGCGATCACGAAGAAGTCGGTGAAGGAGCACTCGGGCCGCATGTCGAGGATCACGACGTCCTCGGCCAGCTTCTCGCGGGCGAGAGCGGCAATCCGGCGGGCCTGTTCGAGGGAGGTCAGAGTGTGCTGTGTCCTTGGTTCGATCTGCTCGCAGTGTATCCGCGACCCGCGGACGGTAAGAGACGGCGGCTCGAGACCGCTACGCGGAGGCTCCCCACCAGAGCGCGGGCAGCGGGAGATCCTCCGGGTAGCCGCGGTGGCTGAGCCTCGCGCGCTCGCCCGTGAGCGCGTCGCGCACGTCGGAGTTCAGACGGCCCAAGGTCTCCAGCAGCGCGTCGCCCGTCGGGAACACGGGAGCGAGCGTTCCGGTCGCGGAATGCACCGCCAGCCGCAGCACCGGCCTCGTTGCCGTCGTCACGCCGTTTGCCTCGATCACCGTCGCTTCCCCCTGCAACAGTCGTAGGTCGACGGACCGCGACGACAAATATCCGTTCGGATAGGCCGGAGCCACCGGAGGTCCAGACGCGCGCTACGGACGGTAGAGCCCGCGCTCCTCGATCAGCCGCTCGACGGCTGCCGGAACGAGACCGGCGAGGGACTCACCTCGGGCGAGACGAGCCCTCACGTCCGTCGAGGCGGCCGGGTTGGGCTCCATCTCGAAGAAGACGACGCGGTCGGGCCGGTCGAGCTGCGAGAGCACGACGTCGAGCTGCTCGCGCGGAAAGCCGGGACGGGTCGCGACCGCGAGCCGCGTACGCTCGAGCACCTCCTCGGGCTCGCTCCAGTCGAGGAACCCGCGGAACTGGTCGGCGCCGACGACGAAGGTCGGATCCTCGAAGCTCTCGGCCCGGAGCAGCTCGACCGTTCGCGGGTGCGGGTCGAGGCGGACGTCGTCCCGCGGGAAGGCCGCCCGCGCGAGTGCCAGGCGATCCTCGGCGGAGGCGTGGACGGCCCGGTGCGCAGGGCGCCCGCTCACGAGGACGACGAGGCGGTCGACGCCGAAGAGCTCCCTCGCGGCGTCGGCCACCGCTACGTGCCCGAGGTGCGGCGGATCGAACGCGCCGCCGTAGAGGACTACTCCCATTCGAGGAGCTCCTCCCCCACCTCGACCTCGTCGCCCGCCCGGGCGCCGGCCGCGCGGAGGATCGCCTCGAGCTCGCCCTCGGCCGGGGGCGTGCCCGTGACCCGGAACCCGCGCTCGGTGCGGAAGACGCGGAACGGCCTCCGCGCCGGCCGCGGCCGGTAGACGAGGAAGTCGACCATGTCGTCGGAGGGCTCCGGCGCGTCCTCCTTCTCCTGCGGCACGAGCTCGAACAGCGTCCGGCGCAGCTCGTCGAGGCCCGTTCCGGTCGCGGCGGAGACGCGGAGCACGCGCACGATCCGCTCGTCCTCGATCGCGAACGGCGGCGGTTCGGGGCTCAGGTCGATCTTGTTCAGGGCGACGATCTGCGGCCGCTCGTCGAGACCGGCTCCATACGCGGAGAGCTCGGCGTCGATCGTGCGCCAGCGGTCGTCCGCGTCGCCCTCGGACGAGTCGATCACGTGGACGAGGAGGCGCGCGCGCTCGAGATGGGCGAGAAACTCGTGGCCGAGGCCGACCCCCTCGCTCGCGCCCTCGATGAGACCGGGGACGTCGGCCACGACGAGCTGCCGTCCGTCGGCCGCCTCGACCGTCCCGAGGACGGGCGAGAGCGTCGTGAACGGGTACTCCGCGACCTTCGGCCGCGCGTTCGAGATGCGGGTCAGAAGCGACGACTTGCCGGCGTTCGGGAGGCCGACGAGCGCGGCGTCGGCGAGGAGCTTCAGCCGCAACTCGATCTCGCGCTCGTCGCCGGGCAGGCCGACCTCCGCGAAGCGCGGCGTCTGCCGGCTCGGTCCCGCGAAGTGCTTGTTGCCGCGGCCGCCGGCGCCTCCCTGCGCGACCACGACGCGGGCGCCGGGGTGTGCGAGGTCGGCGACGAGCTCCTCGCCCTCGAGCACCTGTGTACCCACCGGCACCGCGAGCCGCGCGTCCTCCCCGCGCGCGCCGTTCGAGAGCCGGCCGCCGCCCGCGCCTCCCCGGCCCGCGCGGAGCTTCTGGTTCGGCCGGAACCCGGAGAGGTCGCGCCGCCTCGGGTCGGCGACGAGCACGATGTCCCCGCCGTCGCCCCCGTCGCCGCCGTCAGGCCCGCCGCGCGGGACGTACTTCTCGCGGCGGAAGTGGATCGAGCCGTCGCCGCCCTTGCCGGCGATGACGGTCAGTCGCGCGCGGTCGTGGAACATGACGGCAAACCGTACTTGGCCGGTAACAGACCGTTACCAGGTCGGACGGTGGCCTGTTCAGCCGGTCACGACAAGCGAATGGCCCCGCGCCGGGCGGCAGCGAGTCGACTCGAGACGTGGGCTCGGACGGGCTAGCCGGCTTCGACCGAGACGAAGCGGCGCTCGCCGCTCGTCCGGAACGCGACCTTGCCGTCACGCATGGCGAAGATCGTGTCGTCCTTGCCGATCCCTGCGCCGGGGCCCGGGCGGAAGCGCGTGCCGCGCTGGCGGACGAGGATCATCCCCGCCGTCACGTCCTGGCCGGCGAACAGCTTCACGCCGAGCATCTTCGGGTTGGAGTCGCGGCCGTTCCGCGACGAGCCGAGTCCCTTCTTGTGTGCCATTAGCTCTTCTCCTCGAGTGCCGATTCGAGTGCCGCAAGCGCGCCCTTGCGAGCCTTGCCGGAGCGCTCGTGCTCGAGCGCCGCCTCGACCTGCTCCCGGCTCCAGCCGCCGGCTGCGTCCGAGAGCTGCGCGATCGTCATGGAGCTGTAGCCCTCCGGAAGCGCCGACTGGGTCTTCGCGGTCGAAGCGGCCTCGGATTCCTTCGGCTCCGCCTTCTCGGCCTTCGGCTTCGCTGCGGACTTCGCCGCGCGCTTCCCGCCGCCGATCGCCTCGATCTCGATGCGCGTGAGCCGGCTGCGGTGCCCGGTGTGCTTCTTGTAGCCGGTGCGCCGCCGGTACTTGCCGATCCGGATCTTCTCGCCGAGCTCGTGCCCCACCACGCGAGCGGTCACCGTGGCCGACGGCGAGAGATCGGGTGCGCCGTCGCCGCCGACGAGCAGCACGCGCGGCTCGAGGGTAGCGCCCTCGTCCTCGCGGAGCCGGTCGACGAGCAGCCGCTCGCCCTCACGGACGCGGTACTGCTTACCGCCGAGACTGATGATCGCGTAGGAGCTCATGGCGTGGAAACGCGGGCTGGGCGCCCGCGGATCGGCAGTGTAGCTAACGATTGGGCTCCAGCTCGTCGGCCCACTCGGACATCGGGACGTACTCGAAATCGCCGTTCGCGGACTGCGGCTCCTCGGCAGGAGCTTCTGTCGCAGCCTCCGTCCCGTTCGTCGCGGCGGCCGGCTTCTTCTTCCGGTTGCGCCCGCCGCGCGTGCCGCGCCTCGTCTTCTTCTTCGGCTTGGCCTCATCCTCGGGCCCGGCCGTGACGGGCTCGTCTGCAGCCTCGGCTTCGGCCTGCTCGGGCTCGGCCGGTGCGGGAGCTTCCGGCTCGGCGACGGCGTCCTCGCGGCCGAGATCGTCGCCCGGAATGTGAATGGTGACCGCGCGCGACGGCTCGGCTCCGTCCTCGGACGCTCCTTCCGCCTCGGCCTCGGCCGCTTCCGCGGATTCCGGCTTCTTCTTGCGGTTGCGCCCGCCGCGTGAGCCGCGCCGGGTCTTCTTCTTCGGCTTTGGAGCCTCGTCGGTAGCGGCGGCTTCGCCCGTCTCCTCCACGGCTTCCGCCCGAGTCTCGGGCTCGGTCGTCTCGGCCTCGACGGCGGGCTCGTCTGCCACGGTGGCCGCAGCCCCCTTGCGCGCCGGAGGCTTGCGCGTCGGCTTCTCGGCCTCGCCCTCGGCCGTCAGCGGCTCCGGCGCCGCCTTCGCCTTGCGGACGGCGACGGCGTAGGCGCGTCCGTCGAGCACGCGCTCGACGCGCACCTTGACGCGCTTTCCGACCTGCGGCGCGGCATCGGCGACGACGACGTCGAGCCCGTCGAGCTTGCCGACCGCGGCCGCGCCGTCGTAGCGGTCGACCTCGACGAGCTGCAGCATGATCTCGGACTCCTCCGTGACCGGCGCCGTGGGCGCGAGATCGGCGAGCTTGCCCTCGGAGAGGACGACGAAGTGGTCGAGATGCGTCTGCGGCTTGCCCTCGAGGAAGAAGCGCTTCTTCGTCAGGGCCTCGAGCTCGACCAATCGCCGCGCGCCGGGGCCGACGAGCGCGCTCGCGATCGTGTCGGCGAGCTCGACCCGGAAGGCCTGCGCCCGCGAGCCTGCCGCGAGCGCGCGCAGCCGCCGCTCGACGTCGATCGCGGCCGACGCCTCGGAGTAGACGATGCCGTCGCCGCCGCAGGTCGGGCACTTGCGGGTCATCACCTCGCGCGGGCCGTCCGTCACGTTCTGACGCGTCATCTCGACGAGCCCGAGCGGCGAGATCTCGACGACGTACGTCTTCGTCCGGTCGCGCTCGAGCTCGGTGCGCAGCGCCTCCTCGACGGTGGCGCGGTTCTTCGGGTTCGCCATGTCGATGAAGTCGATGACGATGATCCCGCCGATGTCGCGCAGCCGCAGCTGGCGGACGACCTCCTTGACGGCCTCGAGGTTGTTCTTCGTGATCGTGTCCTCGAGCCGGCCGCCTGCGTTCTTGCCGCGCCCGCCGACGAAGCGGCCGGTGTTGACGTCGATGACGGTGAACGCCTCGGCGTAGTCGAAGATGAGGTAACCGCCCGACGGAAGGTCGACCCGGCGGCCGATCGTTGACTTGATCTCGTCCTCGACGCCGAACGACTCCATCAGCGGCGTCTTCTCCTTGTAGCGGACGACCCGCTCGACCATGTGCGGCGACGTCTTCTTCAGATAGCCGACTACGCGCTTGTAGGTGCGCTCGTCGTCGACGTACGCGTTCTCGAAGTCGCCGGTGAAGAGGTCGCGGACGACGCGCAGCGGCAACTCGGCCTCCTGGTACACGAGCTCCGGAGGCTTCGCCTCCTTCGCCTTGGCCTGGATCGACTTCCAGAGCCGCTGCAGGAAGACGAGGTCGCGCTCGATGTCCTCTTCCGACGCGCCCTCGGCGGCGGTGCGGACGATGACGCCGCCCTCCTTGACGTCGAGGCGCTTGAGGATGTCCTTGAGGCGGTTGCGCTCGTCGTCGTCGAGCCGGCGCGAGACGCCGAGGCCCTCTCCCTGCGGGACGAGCACGACGAAGCGGCCGGGGAGCGAGATCTGTGTCGTCAGCCGCGCGCCCTTCGTCTTCATCGGGTCCTTGACGGCCTGGACGAGGATCGTCTGGCCGCGCGAGACGAGGTCCTGGATCTTGCGCCCGTGGCCCTTCTCGAGCTCCGGGCGGACGATCTCGTCGACGTAGAGGAAGCCGTTCTTCTCGAGCCCGATCTCGACGAACGCGGCCTCCATGCCGGGCAGCACGTTGTCGACGCGGCCGAGGTAGACGTTGCCGGCGATCGAGCGGCGCTCCGGCCGCTCGAGGTAGACCTCTGCAACCTGGCCGTCCTCGAGGATCGCGACGCGGCGCTCGCCGACGTCGACGGAGACGAGCAGCTCGCGCTTCGCGGCGGGTAGCGGCGCGCGGCGCTGCGGCTCACGGCGGCGGCGGGTCGCCTGGTCTCGGCGACGCTCCTGCCGCTGGGAGAGCTCGCGGCGCTGGGGCTGCTTCGCCTCGTCCTTCTTCTCCTTCCGCTCGGGCGCCGTCGCGCCGGCGGTGGTGGAGCCGGACTTCTTCCGCCCGCGCCCGCCACGGCTGCCGCGGCGGCGCTTGGGCTTGGTCGGATCGGTGGATTCTGTTGCGGCCGCGTCTGCGGCCGCTTCGGTCAGTTCGGGCTCGGGCTTGGCCTCGAGCTCGCGCGCGCCGTCGGCGCGCTGGTCGTCGGAAGACTTCTTCCGGAAACGGAACCAGGGCAAGTAGAAACTCCTTCGGATGGGCGCGCGGCGCCAATCCCGTGCGGGATACGCGCGCGCTCGTTGTCAATGAAAAGGCTCGGCATGGCCTGCAACCCCAGGGTAGCAACCGCCCCTGTCGGGGTCCGTCCGAGCCCGGACCTACGATCCGCCCATTCACGACCGGGAGGTGAATGGTGGTGGCGAAGCGCGAGGCCGAAGAGCTCCTGATGATCGAAGAGGCTGACGCCTGGTTCGAGTACCTCGAGGCGACCCGGAGCCAGGCGCAAAGCCGCTACGGCGAGATCGAGCCGTGGGCCTGGGCTCGCCTCACCCAGCGCCTGCGGGCGATCAAGGCCCGGCGGGCGCGGCTGCGTCCGGCCGCGGCGTAGCGCCGAGCTCGTAGCGCCGGCGGGCGGCCTCGCCGAGCGCGCGCGTGCCGCCGTAGGCGACCGCGCCCTTGACGGCCCACCCCGCGATCGTGACGAGACCGAGAAGCTCGCGCGCGAGCGCGCGGAGGCCGAAGCCGGCGCCGAGCGTCGCGACGAGCTCCGGCAGACGGACGGGCCCGCTCTCCTCGCCGTACGCCTGCGCGAGCCGCAGCACGAGGCGCATCTCGTTGAGCGCGAGCACCGGCAGATCCACGCCGGGGATGAAGATCGCGGCTCCGACCAGGCCGTTCTTCCGCGCGAAGGACTCGACGAGCTGCTGGGAGACCGCCGGCCGGAGGAGAGGAACGCGCCCTGCGAGTGGAGCGCCGTGCTCCCCGAGCCGCGCCGCGATCGCCCGCGCGATCGTCTCGAGCCGAAAGTCCTGGCCCTCGGCGACAGGGACGACGTCCGTCGCGAGGACGTACGGGATCGGCTCGTCCCCGGCCGGATCGACCACGACGGCGATCACCGGGACATGGACCCGCCGCGCCCGTCGCAGCACGGCCTCGTCCTCGGCTCCGGGCTTGCGGGCGAAGACGTGCACGTAGACGTCCGCGTGTTCCGGCTCTCCGAGCCGCACCGAGGCCGGATCGGCGCCGCCGCGCAGGAAGTGCTGGCGCAGGAGCGGCGCGAGGTCTCTCGCCCCGCCGATCGCGAGCACGTGCTCCCGGCGCCCCGAGGAATCGATCTCCAGCAGCAGCCGGCGAAGGGCTGCGAGCGAGATCGGCGACGTCGGCACTAGCGGCGCCGCGAGTGGCGCGCGACGCGGCCGCGGGCGTGGATCGCGAGCAGCACGCCCATCGCGGCGAGGTTCGCGATCAGCGACGAGCCGCCGACGCTGACGAACGGCAAGGGGATTCCCGTGATCGGCGCGATTCCCATCGTCATGCCGACGTTGACGAAGATCTGGAACAGGAGCGCGACGACGATCCCGCCGGCGACGATCGCCGAGAAGAGATCGCGGGCGACGGTCACCACGCGCAGGCCTCGCCAGAGCACGAGCAGGTAGAGCCCGAGCAGGAGGGCCGCGCCGACGAAGCCGCGCTGCTCCGCGAAGCCCGCGAAGACGAAGTCCGTCTGACTCTCCGGTAGGAACCCGAGGGCGACCTGCGTCGCGCCGTTCGGGCCGCGGCCGCGCACCTGGCCCGAGCCGATCGCCGCCAGCGACTGCTCGAGGTTGTAGCGCGCGTCGACCGAGCAGGTCGTCGGATGCGTGAAGCAGGTGAGCCGCTGCTGCTGGTAGCCCTTGAGGAAGTTCACGCCGGCCGCCGGCCCGGCCCAGAGGACGCCGACCGCGATCAGGACGACGATGCCGCCGAGCACGGCGAGGTGCCGCCACGGGATCCCCGCGATGAAGAGCATCGCCGCGAGCGCCGCCATGTAGACGAGCGCCGTGCCGAGGTCGGGCTGGATGAACACGAGCACCGCGGGGATGAGCCCGATCCCGACGACCCTGAGCGTCGTGTCCCACGTTCCGACGAGACGCTGGCGCTCGGCGAGCATGCCCGCGATCGCGAGCACGAACAACAGCTTCCCGAATTCGGACGGCTGGAAGGTGAAGAAGCCGAGGCTGATCCAGCGGGTCGAGCCGTGCGCCGCGTGCCCGGCGAGCAGCACGAACGCGATCACGACCGAGGTGCCGATGAAGATCGCGCGCCAGTAGCGCCGGTAGATGTCGGGGTCGATGAGCGCCGCGACCACGAGCGCGAGGCCGCCGACGCAGGCGTACAGGATCTGGCGGTTGAGGTAGTAGCTCGGATCCTTCGGAATCGCGAACTTCGTGATTCCCGCGACGCCCCAGAGGCCGACCACGACGAGCGCGGCAACGCCGAGGAGCAAGACCCAGTCGAGCGAACGGACGACGGCGAGCAGGCGCGGCGCCTCGCGCTCTGCGCGGAGCCCTGCTCTCTGTGAACCGGCGTATTCGAGCATCAGTCCGAGTGGATGGGCCCCAGTCCCAGTTGTCCCGCCTTGACGCCGAAGAACTTCGCGAAGACCCGCTCGGCCGCCGGCGCGGCCGCCGCGCCGCCCTCGCCGCCGTTCTCGATCACGGCGCAGACGACGAGCTTCGGATCGTACGTCGGACCATAGCCGCACCACCAGGACTGGCTCTCGTTGTGGGTGTAGCCGGGCACGGGCGTCACGACCTTCTCCGCCGTGCCGGTCTTGCCGGCGATCGGGAAGGGGAAGTTGCCGAAGACGGGGTACGACGTGCCGAACGAGTCGTGCGTGCCCATGTAGAGGCCCTGCTGGACGTCCTTCAGGTAGGCCGTATTCAGGCCCGGGATCGGACGCGGCGCCGGCGGCGCAGTCGTCGGCACGATCGTCCCGTTCGGGTTCTCGACGTCGTTGAGGACGTGCGGCGTGACGAGCTTGCCGCCGTTCGCGATCGCCGCGTAGAGGCGCGCCATCTGGAGCGGCGTCACGAGCAGCTGGCCCTGGCCGATGGCGAGCGTGATCGAGTCGCCCGGCTTCCAGAGGCGGTCGATGCGCCAGTTGGGGTCGTTCGCCTTGGTGTACATCTGATGCTTCCAACCGATGGTCGGCACGAGGCCGCCCGTCTCCGGGCCGACGTCGATGCCGGTCTTGCTGCCGAAGCCGAACTTCCTCGCCCACGTCTGCAGCGGCTGCCCGCGATCCGTCGGCAGCCCGTAGAACGCGTCGCCGGCCCGGTAGAAGTACGTGTCGCACGAATACGCGAGCGCCGTCGGCAGGTCCATGCCCTGGTTGACGAACGGATCCCAGTTGTGGAAGACGTGGTGCGAGTTGTCGTACGGCGACGTGTACGTCCCCGTGCAGGGATAGAGCGCCTTGGGCTTGATCAGATGCTCCTCCAGCGCCGCGATCGCGGTGAGCGGCTTGAAGGTCGAGCCCGGCGGATAGGTCCCGTCGGTCGCGCGGTCGAGCGACGGGTAGTTCCTGACCAGCGCGGTGTTCGCCGTGAGCCCTTGCGCGGCGAGCCGGTGCTCCGTCACGCGGCCGGTGTACACGGACGGGTCGTACGTCGGCGACGACGCGAGTGCGAGGATCGCTCCGTCCTTCGGGTTCATCGCGACGATCGCGCCGCCGTCCGCGGCCCACTGCCCGTTGTTCCGAGCGAGCTGGATGCCGTACTTGAGCGCGCCCTGGGCGGCGACCTGGAGCCCGGTGTCGATGGTCAGGCGCACGGTCTGACCGGGCTGCGGCGGCGTGGCGAGCGTCTGCAGGCTGCGCGGGCGGCCGAGCGAGTCCACCCGGACGTGGGCCCTCCCGGGAACTCCGAAGAGATACGTGTTGTATTTCTGCTCGACCCCGGACTGGCCGACCTGGTCGCCGAGCGTCGATCCGGCCCTGCTGACGTAGCCGAGCAGCTGCGCCGCGAGCGATCCGTGCGGGTACTTGCGGATGTAGCTCCGAGCGAGCGTCACGCCGGGGAAGGCGCCGGCCCGCTCCTCGAGGTACGTCAGCATCGGCGCCGAAGCCTGGGAGCGGATCACGATCGGGTCGAGGAGGTCGCCCGCGTTGCGGCGCTGCAGGATCTCCCTCGTGATCTGGCGGACGTTCATGCGCGTCAGGTCGGCGAGCGTGCGGAGCTCGCGAACGCGGCGGGAGTAGACCTTCGGCAGGCCGGACGGCCAGAGCTCGACGGCGGTGACGAGCTTGTTCGTGACGAGGACGTTGCCGTTCCGGTCCTCGATCGGCCCGCGCGGCGCCTCGACGCGCACCGTGCGCAGCTGGTTCGCCGTCGCGCGCGCCGCGTACTGCGGCCCGGCGAGCACCTGCAGCGCCCAGAGCCGCAGGAGCAGCGCGACGAAGCCGATCACGACGAGCGCGCTGAGCAGGGCCACGCGGCGAGCCAGCTTCGGCGTCAGGCGGTAGGCCTCGACGGTCTGGGACTCGGCCTCCGGCTCCTCCGGCCGCGCGCGAGGGGACGGAGGCGCCGCCGTCGTGCTAGCCAAGGAGCTGTACCTCCGCGGTCAGCTCCTCGCGGTCGGCCGGGCGCAGCAGCCGCCGCACGAGTGCGTAGACCGGAGCGGTGAGGATCAGGTTGAGGACGATCGCGGGGAAGAGGCTGCGCGCGACCGCTCCGGCCGGAGCGCTCTCGCCGAGCACGAAGTGCACCACGAGCAGGCCGAGCTGGTACAGGACGGTGACGACCGCGACGGAGAGGAACGGGGCGTGCGCACGGTCGCGGCCGGTGGTCTCCCCGTAGCGGCCGATCCAGTAGCCGGAGAGCGTCAGCACGAGCGACGTGAGCCCGAGCGTGCCGAGCGTCGCGGTGTCGACGAGGAGGCCGGCGAAGAAGCCGCCGACGGCGCCGACGACGCTGCCGCGGAGGAGCGCGATGGCGACGAGCGAGACGAGGAGGAGATCGGGGACGGCTCCGAACACGTGCAGCTGCGAGAAGATCGAGACCTGGGCGACCGCGGCGACGAAGAGCACCACGGCGGCCTTGACGCCGTCGGAGAACCTCATCGATGTCGCTTGGGGACGAGCGCGGCTACTGCGTCGAGCGAGCCGAGGTTCGCGAACGGCTGCACCTGCACCTGGAGGAAGGCCTCGGTGTCGGTGACGCCGACCGACGAGACGCGGCCGATCGGGATGCCGTAGGGGTAGATGTCCGGGAAGCGCTTGTTCCGCGTGCCGTCGGTGACGAGCTCGTCACCTTTGCCGACGTGGAACTGCTTCTGCACCTCGGTGAGGGCGAGCGTCCCGTCCGGCCCCGCCTTCAGCCCTCCCCGCACGCCGTTCTTGAGGTCGCGGGCCGCGACGTAGCTCTGGGGATCCGTGAGCAGCGTCACGACCGCGGTGCTCGGGGAGACGTCCGTCACGTGGCCGACGAGGCCGTCGCCGCTGAGCACGGGCGTGTTGACGCGCAGTCCGGAGTTCGCCCCGGCCGCGATCGTCACGGAGTGCGTGAACGGCCCGCTCGGGAACGAGATCACCGCGGCGTTCACCGGACGGAAGCCGTTCGGGAAGCTCCGCAGCTGCTCGAGATGGAGCAGCTTCTCGTAATCCGGATACTTCGCGAGCCTTGCCGCCGCGATGAGCGCGCTCGCGCGAAGGTTCGCATTCTCCTGCTTGAGCTTCTTGTTCTCCGCCTTCGCGTTCGCGAGGCTGGAGACGTAGTCGTAGGCGTCGCGGAACGGCTGCGCGACGCGGGTCGCGGCGATCTGGAAGGGGCGCAACGCGGTCGCGCCCGCGCCCTGGACGTCGTGCAACGCGCCGGCCGTCGGGGAGCGGAACGAGACGGTCAGCAGCGTCAGCGCCGCGAGGACGAGGACGACGACAACCGTCCTCCGGATGAGCGCGCTGCGTGCCTTCGAGGGGTACGGAGTCGGCTTGGAGCGCTGGACCGACGAGGCGAGCACAGCCGCGCGCGCGCTGCGACTACGGGTGGCCACCGCCCTAGGGTATCGCGGCTGCCCGTCGACCGAGCCGGACGGCTCTAATACCTGCGGCCGTTGCGGCTGCGGGCCTTGTTGCTGCGGTGGATCGCCTCGAACTCCTCGAGGCTGCGACCGGAGCCGACCGCGACGCACGTGAGCGGGCTCTCGGCGAGGTGGACCGGCATCTGCGTCTCGTGCCGGAGCCGCTCGTCGAGGCCGGTGAGGAGCGAGCCGCCTCCGGCGAGGACGATGCCGCGGTCCATGATGTCCGCTGCAAGCTCGGGCGGCGTCTTGTCGAGCGTCGACTTGATTGCCTCGATGATCTGGGTGACCGGCTCGTCGAGCGCCCGGCGGATCTCCTCCGACGTGAGGATGACCGTCTTCGGGAGGCCCGTGAGCATGTCGCGCCCGCGCACCTCCGCCCGCAGCTCCTCCTTCATGTCCCACGCCGAGCCGATCTCGAGCTTGATCTCCTCCGCCGTCTGCTGCCCGATCAGCAGCTTGTAGTCGCGCTTGATGTGATTGATGATCGAATCGTCCATCTCGTCGCCGCCGACGCGCAGAGACTGCGAGACGACGATGCCGCCGAGCGAGATGACGGCCACCTCCGTCGTGCCGCCGCCGATGTCGACGAGCATGTTCCCGGTCGGCTCGGCGACGGGAAGGCCGGCGCCGATCGCAGCGGCCATCGGCTCCTCGATCAGGTACGCCTGGCGCGCGCCCGCCGCGAGCGTCGCGTCCTCGACCGCGCGCTTCTCGACACCCGTCACGCCGGAGGGGACGCACACGACGACGCGCGGATGCGCGAAGCGGTGCTGGTGCACCTTCTGGATGAAGTGCCGGAGCATCTGCTCGGTGACGTCGAAGTCCGCGATCACGCCGTCCTTCAGCGGCCTGATCGCCTGGATCGTCCCGGGCGTCCGGCCGAGCATGCGCTTCGCCTCCACGCCGACGGCGTGCACCTCGCCGGAGCGCTGGTCGATCGCGACGACCGACGGCTCCGACAGGACGATCCCGCGGCCGCGCACGTACACGAGCGTGTTCGCCGTGCCGAGGTCGACGGCCATGTCGCGGCCGCCGAAACCGGTCAAGTAGTTGAAGACGCCCATCGCGCGGCCACTCTAGCTGGGAAGCAGTTCCGCCAACGACCGGCGACCCTGCGCCGGCCGCAGTTCGTCGCGCGAGGTCGCCGCCGACCTAGCGGACGTGCCAGCCCGCTCCCAGTGGGACAAGA
>DASSZE010000034.1:0-19477 GCA_035713675.1 Gaiellaceae bacterium
TGCCGCGGCTACCCAGCGCTGAAGGCTGCTCGTCCGTCCGGCGGCTAGGAGGTCGTCCAAGACCGCGCCGATTGCCTCGGTCGCGAATGTCGAGTCGCACGCGATCTCGGCGACGCTGAGGGCTTCGTCCCACCGGCGCAGCTCGAACAGGGCTCGACACCGCGAGAGCAAGGCACGCCGTGTCTTGGCATCCGCCTCGGCGAAGCGCCGGATCAACAGCTCCTGCAACAGCGGATGCAGCGAGATCGCCTTGCGCTCGGTGATCGCCATCAACCCGCGCGCAAGGGCTTCCCGGATGACCTCGTCGGCGTTCGGGCCGAGAGCCGAGCGCGCCACCTCGACGTCGCGGATCGACGCGACCGCGACGAACATCAGCGCCTCTTGGGTCTGGGGCGCCGCGGCGTCGAGTAGCTCGCTCGCGAGGAAGTCGTAGAGGGTGTGCGACAGGAGCCGGCTCGACGTGAAGTCGACGTCCCCGCTCATCGCCGCGAGGCCCAGAACCGCGGGCCAACCGCCCGCCGTCCGCATGACCCGCGCCCGACCGGCAACGGCGGGGGTCGACGCGAGCACGCGTGCCGCTTCGTCGTCGGTCATCGCGAGCTCGTCCGTGCCGATCTCGAGCCCCTCCCCGTACACCTGCAGCCGCGGCGTGAACCACTCGGGTCGTGCCCTCGTCGTGATCACGAACCGAACGTCGAGCCCGTCCACCAGCATCGAAAGGAGCTCCTCTGCCTCCTCGGTCCCGGCCGCTTCCCACTCGTCTACGACGACGAGAACGTCGCGGGTGAGTGTCCCGAAGCTGCGCAGGATCGCGCGGCCGAGCGGGTTCGGGCTCGGGTTGACCGAGGCGATCGAGGCGACGGTCGGATGCTCACGCGGCAGATCGGGAGCGATCGACGCCAGGAGATCGTCGAGCTGCACCGCCAGGAGCGCGACGTCTCCGGAGGCCCGCGACGCGCGGTACCACGCAACCGGTTGCGTCTGTCGCTGCGACCACTGTCGGGCGAGCGTCGTCTTCCCGTAGCCGGCGGGAGCCGCGAGGACCGTGACGCGGGCACCGCCGTCCTCCACGAACCGCGCGATCAAGCGCGGTCGCTCGATGATGTGGTCGAGCGCGGGCGAAGCCGCCGCTGTGATCGTCTCCACCATTTCCCCTGCCGGGCCGATGGCGCCCGGGATTCGAGGACCCTACTCCCCCGTCGCTCGCTCGTCGTCTGCGCGGAAAGTGGGGGCCCCGCGCTCGGTGTAGGGCCCGAGCGCGGGGTTCGCCGTCAGCCCCCCGCGCCGGCCAGGGCCGGCGCGAGCTCCCGCGCGAGGGGGTCCTCGCCGGTGAGCGCCTTGAACGCGGCAGGGATCTGCCGCCGCCTCGGCACGCCGAGCTTCTGGCGCAAGACGTCGCAGTGCGCCTTCGCCGTTCTCGGCGAGATGCCGAGCCGCTCTCCGACCTCGTCGTTCGAGCACCCGCGCGCGATCAGCGCCACGATCTGGAGCTGGCGCTCGGTGAGGTCGGGCTTTGTCTCGCCGCTGCCTTTCATGGCCGCGGACGTTAGGGCCGCGGCGCAGGTGCGACTATCGACCGACGGGAGTATTCGCCCGGCCGGCGTGCGTTCCACCCACGAAGCTCGCCTCGTGGCCGCGTGCGTTGGCCTCGATGAGCTCCTCCTGGGTCAGCGCTCCGATTCGCAGCAGGAGGTCGAACTCGTCGCGGAGGTGCGTTCGCATCATCTCCGGCCCGTCCGTGGCGATCGTGAAGAGCACGCCGTGCTCGACGAACATGCGGAAGACGTCCCGCACCGCGTCCTCGTCGGCCAGCGCCTTCGTGAGGAGGTTCGAGGTCGGGCAGATCTCGAGGACGACCTCGCGCTCGCGCAGCTCGCTCATCAGCGTGCTGTCGCCGGCGGCGAGGATCCCGTGCCCGATCCGGTCGGGCCGGAGCAGCTCGAGCACCTCGCCGATCTCGGCGCGGCCCATCTCCGCTCCCTCTTCGCCTACGTGGATCGTCACGCCGAGGCCGGCGGCCCGCGCCTCCTCGACCATCGGCTGCACCTGGGAGTAGTCGTACCGCTCGCCGCCGGGCCGCGGGCCGGCGATGTCGATCCCGACCACTCCCCGCGAAGCCCAGCGGATCGCCTTCTCGACGATGACCTCGTTCTGGTGCGCCGTGAATGTCCGGTCCATCATCAGGATCAGCCCGGCGCGCACCTGCGGGTACTCGAGGCTCGCGACGTCGAGACCGCGGATCGCTGCGAGGATGATGTGGTCAAGGTCGCGCTCGCCGCCGCGGTTCCGCTTCATCGGGTTGAACCGGAGCTCGAGCGTCGTGATCCCCTGCGAGCGGTATGCGCCGCCGATCGCGCCGTGCACCGAGACCTCGACGGCGGCCGGGCTCGACTGGATCAGCTCCGTCCAGTGGTAGATCGCATCGAGCGCGTCGAGATCCTGGACGCCGCGCGGGTCGGAGACGGTCACGAGCCGGTCGAAGTCCCAGAAATCCTTGACCGGGAGCGCTATGCCCTGGCGGTGCGCGAGCGACCAGAGGGTGTCGGAGGAGACCGAGCCGCCGAGGTGGGTATGAAGCTCGGCGAGGCCTTCCATCGGCACAGTCTAGTTCCAGCCCACAACGGCCCAGCGACGGCGCACGAACCGCGGCCCGAGGAGCGTCAGCCGCGCCACGAGCAGGACGTCGAGCGCGGCCCAGACGCCGGCGACTCCCCAGCCGAAGGCGTAGGCGGCGGACGCGAGGGCGATGAAGATCGCGCTCGCAGCCAGCATCGACCACATCAGGAAACGCGTGTCGCCTGCGCCGATCAGGATCCCGTCGAGCGCGAAGACCGCGCCGCCGAGCGGCTGCATCGCGACGAGGAAAGGCCAGAGGAGCGCGGCCTGGTGGAGGACGTGCGGGTCGTCCGTGAACGCGGCCGGGAGCGCGTGCGAGAGCGGGGCGAGGATCGCGGCGAAGATGACTCCGAGCGCCACCGACCAGCCGATCATGCGCACCGCCGCCGCGTGCGCGCCGTCGGCGTCCCCGGCACCGAGCATCCGACCGACGATCACCTGGCCGGCGATCGCGACCGCGTCCAGGACGAGCGCGATGAACAGGAACAGCTGGTACCCGATCTGGTGCGCGCCGATCTGGGCGTCGCCGATGCGCGCGAGGATGGAGGCGGCGAAGAGGAACGAGGCGTAGAGCGCGACGGTGCGCACGAAGATCTGCCTCCCGATCCGGAACAGCGGCTTCATCTCGCGCCGGCTCGGCCGTTTCGAGGGCGCGTGAGGGCGGAGGAGCTCGACGACGAACGCGACGGCCATCCCGCCCTGGGCGATCGCCGTCCCCGCCGCGGAGCCCGCGATCCCCCAGTGGAAGACGTAGACGAAGAGCAGTTCGAGCACGAGGTTCGCGACGTTCGCGACGACGACGATCTCGAGCGGCCGGCGCAGGTTCGAGACGCCGCGAAGATAGCCGGTTCCCGCGAGGGCGACGAGGGCGGCCGGCAGCCCGAGAGCCGCGATCCGGAAGTAGACGAGCGCGAAGTGCCCCGACTCCCCGTGGCCGCCCAAACCCGCGAGGAGAGGGGCGGCGACCGCCTCGCAGACGACGAGCAGCGCGAGCCCGATCCCCAGGGAGGCCCAGAGCGCCTGCGCCGCCAGCCTGGCCGCTTCCTCGTGCCGGCCCGCGCCGGACGCGCGCGCCACGACCGCCGTCGTCCCGTAGGTGAGGAAGTTGAAGATCGTGAACGCGCCGGCGAGCACGGTGCCGGCCAGCCCGAGCGCGGCGATCTGCGGCCGCCCGAGATGGCCGACGATCGCGGTGTCGGCGAGCACGTACAGGGGCTCCGCCGCCAGCGCGCCGAGCGCGGGCAGCGCCAGCCCGACGATCTCGCGGTCGTAGGGGGAACGGAGGCGCACCGGGCCGCCGACGATAATGGCCCGATGGAGCCGAGCCGCCTCGTCCGCCTGCCGTCCAGCCGCATCGCGCGGATCCTCCTCGGCCTCGTCGTGCTCGCGGCGCTTGCGGGCCTGTTCTGGTGGCGGCGTGGCAGCCTCGCGTCGATCGGCAGCGCCTTCAGCCAGGTGCGCTGGGAGTGGGTCGCGGTCGCGATCGCGCTCAACCTCCTCTCCGTGGTCGTGCGCGCGCTCGCCTGGACGACGGTCATCCACTCGGCGATGGCGCCGCCGCGCCCGGGCGTGCCGCTCGTCTTCTCTGCCTTCTCGGTCGGCCTGTTTGCCAATGCCGTGCTTCCGGGCCGGATCGGCGAGCTCGCGCGGGTCGCCGTGTTGACGCGGAAGATGCCCGGCCGGAAGGGTGCCTGGGCCACGCTCGTCGGCACGGTGTTCGCGCACCGGGTGTTCGACATCGTGCCGGTGCTCCTGCTGATCCTCTATGTCATCGCGACCGCGAGCATCCCGTCGTCCGCACGAGCGACGCTCTTCTTCGTGATCGGGATCGGCGTCGGACTGTTCTTGTTCGCGTTCATCTCGGCGCGGCGACAGCACCACGAAATGGCGATCGAGGGGCTCGGGCCGGTGCGGCGGCTGCTGACGATGGGCAGGCACGGCCTCGGTGTCCTGCGCTCGCCGCTCAGCGCCGCGCTCGCGATCTTCCTCCAGATCCTCGGCTGGACGTTCCAGATCCTCGCCGTGTGGACGGCGATGCGGGCCTTCGACATCCACGCGCCGCTGCCGGCGGCCGGGGTCGTCCTGCTGCTGATGAACGTCGTCACGATCATCCCGTTCTGGCCCGGGAACGTCGGCCTCGTGCAGGTCGCGATCGCGTCCGCGCTCGTCGGCTACGGCGTGGCGTACAGCACCGGCGTCGCCTACGGCTTCGGGCTGCAGGCGATCGAGGCGTCGGTCGGCATCGGCGTCGGTCTGCTCTTCCTCGCGCGCGAGGGGCTCTCGTTCGCGATGTTGAGCGTGATGCCCTCGGCGAGCCAGGCCGAGGTTCCGACGGAGCAGGACGAGGACGAAGGGGAACTACCGCGCGCGGCGCAGCGCGCGGCCGCGCGCTAGCCGCGGTCCGCCGGGCGGGACTGCTCGGCACGGCGCGCGAGCTCCTCGACCCGGCCTTCGGCGGCGTCGAGCTTGGCGCGGCAGAAGGCGTAGAGCTCCTCGCCCCGCTCCCACAGCTTCAGGGCCTCGTCGAGTGGCGCCTGCCCGCGCTCGAGGCGGTCGACGATCTGCTCGAGCTCCGCCTGGGCCTGTTCGAAGGTCGGCTCTGCCTCGGTGCTCACGGCACGACGTCCTCCACGCGGGCGCCGAAGCCGCCCTCCGCGAGCGTGACGTCCACGTGGGCCCCCGGGGACACGTCGCCTGATGCGCCGACGACGGCTCCGGACTCCGTCCGGACGATCGCATATCCTCGCCTCAATGTTTGCACAGGTGACAACGCAGCGAGCTTCGCGGCGCTGTTATCGAGCGCCGCCCGCTTCCGCTCGACCGCGAGCGCGGGAGCGAGCCGCAGGCGCTCATGCGTGCGCTTGAGCCGTACGCCTTCTCGCTCGACGGCCACGCGTGGCCCGGCTCGCAGGCGCTCGCCGGTCCGCTCGAGACGCAGCCGGTCACGCTCGAGCGTGCGCCGGACGCTCCGCGCGAGGCCCTCGCGGGCGCGGTCGAGCCTGCCGGACAATTCAGCCAGCTCGGGCACGACGAGCTTCCCGGCTGCCGTCGGGGTGGAGGCGCGGACGTCTGCTGCGAGATCACAGAGAGGCGTGTCCTGCTCGTGCCCGACGGCCGAGACGACCGGGACGCGGCAAGCGGCGACCGCGCGGACCACGCGCTCGTCGCTGAACGGGAGCAGGTCCTCGAAGCTGCCGCCTCCGCGCGTCAGGACGAGCACGTCGACGTCGGGCTCCTCGCAGAGCGCGCCGATCGCCGCGACGATCTCGGCGGCAGCCCGCGGCCCCTGCACGTAGGTCTCCGCGATCAGCACGGATGCCGGCGGGAAGCGGGAGCGAATCGTCGTGATCAGGTCGCGCTTCGCGGCGGCGTCGTTCCCGGTCACGACCCCGATGCGGCGGGGGAGGACGGGCAGCGGGCGCTTCCGGGCCTCGGCGAACAGCCCTTCGGCAGCGAGGGTCGCCTTCAGCCGCTCGAGCGAGGCGAGGTGCGCACCGGCGCCGAAGCGCTCGATCGTGAGGGCGCGAAGCTTGAACTCGCCGCGCTGCTCGTAGAGCTCGGGCCGGCCGAACACGTGCACCCGTTCGCCGTCCGCGAGGTCGAGCCGGAGCGCGTCGAAGCGGCCGCGGGCCATCGTGACGCCGACGCACGAGCCGTCGCTCGGATCCTTGAGCGTGAGGAACACGCTCGCCCAGCGCTCGTGCCGCCGAAGCTCGGTCACCTCGCCCTCCACCCAGACGGTCGGCAGGCGGGTGAGCCAGCTTCCGACTCCGCGGTTGAAGGCCGCGACCGAGTAGACGGTGCGGTCGTCGTACGGCAGCGCTTCGACCTTCGCCACGGCCGCAGCGTACTGGCGCGACTGTTACAGGAGGATCTCGGCGGCAGTCTCGGGCGCGCAGCCCTGACCGAGCATCTCGCATGCGTGATGCAGGTCGGCCTCGCTCACGGCGAGGCGCTCGGCGAGCGGTAGCGGGTAGCCGGCCTCGATCAGGATGTGGAGGCGCCAGCTCTCGACCTTCGACCGTTCGTCGAACAGCGGCTCGAGGATTTGCGTCGTCGTCTCGCTCATGGCTTCACCAGGTTCGTGCTGCTATCGACGAACCCTGCCGGGCCTTGTTAGACGAATTTTCTGTTAAGAACCGCGGACGGCTTCGGCCGCTGCGTACCGGCGCAGGAGCTCCTGGAGGCGTGCCTCGATCACGCCGCGCTCGGCGTCGAGGTCGGCCTGAAGCTCGCCGAGTCGGCGCCGCATCTCGGATTCGAGCTCGCTCATCCGCTGGTCGTGCGCCGCGACGAGCTCGTCGTGCCGGCGTTCGAGCTCGCTCGCCACGTCCGCCACCCGGTGCTCGAGCCGCTGCGCGCCGGCGTCGCCGACATGCGCGAGCCGCTCGGCCAGCACCGTTTCCGCTTCCCGCGAGAACGTGCTCACGGCGCGGTCGAGCTCCCGTGCGAGCCGCTTCGCCGCATCCTCGCGCGAGCTCTTCACCAGCTGCGCGAATCGTTGTGCGGCTTCGTCGGCGTGCGATGCGACCGCGCGATCGACCGCTCGTTCGAGCTGCTCGATCTGGCGACGCGAGACGTCCTCGAAGCCGGCCTTGATCCGCTGCGCCGCGTCGGCCTCCTCCCGCTGAGCCTGCTCGCCGAGCTCGCGCTCCCGTCGCGTGAGGCGGGTCTCGAGCTCGTGCAGGGCCCGACGGCGCTCGGCAGCGTGGGCGTCGAGCTCGCCCTTGACGAGCCCGAGGGCGTCGTCGAGCGTGCGGGTGAGCTCGGCACGGAGGCGCGTGACCGCAGCCCGCTGCTCCTCGCTCTCGGCCGCGAGCCGCTCCGCGTCTGCGGTGAGCCGCAGCTCGATCTCGTGCAGAAGCTGGTGCTGGCGCTGGTCGAGCTCCATGATGCGTGTCTTCGTGGCCTCGGCGGCGCGATCGAGGTCCTGCGACCAGCCGGCGAGCCGCTGCTCGACCTGCGCCTGAACTTGGGCCAGCTTGTCCCCGAGAGCAGTCGTCGCGTCGTGCTCGCGCTCCGCGACGAGTGAGCGCCGCTCCTCGGCGATCTGGCGTTCCTGCTCTTCGAGCAGCGAGCGCGAGTCGGCGCGCGCGCGAGCATAGGTGAGCTCGAGGTCGCCGGCGAGAACCTTCTTCTGGCGCTCGACGACGGCGAGGAGGTCAGCCTCCGCTTCGGCGAGCCGCGCATCCGTCGCCTCGACGCGTCGGAGCGCCCGGCGCAGAAGGACGGCGGCGCCGGCGGCCACGGTGCAGACGGTCAGCCCACCGGCGGCAACCGCGAGCGACCGGTCGTGGCGAAGCGCGAACGCGACCCAGACGACGACCGCGGCGGCCGCCTCGATCCCGACGACCAGAACGAGCAATTGCGTCGATCCGCGGCGAAGCATCGCGCCGGCGAGGGAGAGCACCGCGAGCACGACGCCCCCGGCGAAAACGAGATCGGCGATGGTCGTCAGCGCCACCGCCTGAGTGTAGGGCTAACCCGCCCGGAACAGCAGCAAGGCGGCGGCGATGAGCACCGTCGCCGCCACGAGCGCCTCGAGCGCGGCCTCGGGCTCCGCGGCGAGCGTGTCGGCGTCGACGGGTAGGGACGTCCCGTCGTCGAGTTGCACCCTCCCCTCGACGGCGACGACGCGGCGGCGGACGAGCCGGACCGGCGTCGAGAGTCGGCGCTGCGCCCAGCTCGAAGCGAAGGCGTAGCCCGCGGCCGCGAGCGCCGCGCCGTCCAGCGTCCGGGCGGACGCGAAGTACGCCGTGAGGACGGGGAACGCACCCCAGGCGGCCGGGAACCAGAGACCGCCGTGGAACCTGCCGCCGAACAACTCGAGGTTGTACGCCACGACGAGGAAGGCGCCTACGGCGACGAAGGCGAGCAGCCAGAGCGTGCGCGAGACCGCGATCGCGATGCCGATCGCGCAGGCCGCCGAGATCGACACGGCCGCGAGCGCCGCGAGCGTCCTCGTCGGGATCTGCGTCTGGAGCGGCCGGCCGCGCATCTCGTCGAGCGCGTGCGCGCCGACGCCCATCGCGAGTGCGAAGGCGAGGGTCGTCCACCCGAGCAGCGACCAGTCCATCCGCGGTGCGAGTGCCGCGCCGACCGCGACGTAGGAGAGGTGCCAGAGCGTGTACGGCGGGTGGAGCAGCGTGACGTAGTCGCGCCAGCCCCCCTGGCGGAGCGCGTAGAACGCGGGCCGCGACCGGGCGGCGGTCACGCGCGTCGCCCCCAGACGACGATGCCGCCGCCGAGGCTGAGCCGGCGCGAGCGCACGTTCGCCGTCCCGGCCTCACCCCAGGCGTCGAGGAGGCGCGGCTCAGGCCAGCGCTCCCAGAACCCGCGGATGCTCGGGCCGAGAAAGCGGCCGACCTCGCCCCAGCCGGGCGAGACGACCGTCCCCGCGGCCGGCAACCCGATCCGCACATAGAGCTCCCAGAGCGGCCGCCACATCCCGCGAGGGAGGCCGAACTCGAGCATCGCGACCGTCCCGCCGGGGCGGACTACCCGCGCCAGCTCCCGCAGCGTCGCCGGCACGTCGTCGACGTAGCGGAGGAGATACGTGAAGGTGAGGGCGTCGAACTCGGCGTCGTCGAAGGGGAGAGCCTCGGCTCGCCCCTCGCGCAGCTCGATCCGGTCGCCCAGCCTCCCCTGCTCGACGCGGGCGCGCCCGGCGGCGAGCATCTCGGGGCTCTGGTCGATGCCGACGACCGTCCGGCCGGGGTCCGCCAGCGCGAGCTCGGTTGCGACCGCCGCCGTGCCGCTCGCAACGTCGAGGACGCGGTTGGCATCCGGCGGGATGCGCGAGACGAGGAACGACCGCCAGCGCGGATCCTGGCCGAAGGAAAGCAGTCGCGCGTAGCGGTCGTACGTCGGGCCAAGCGGCGCGAACAGCTCGCGCGCGTGGCGGGTGCGGGCGGATGCCTCCACGGGCCTATTCTCCCTGCGTGACGGTTGCGGAGGACGTCGCGCGGGCTGCGGGCGCTGCGGCCGGCTTCGCGGCGCCGGGTGAGGAGCTCGCGGGCGTGCTCGTCGCCGAGACGCTCGGGCGGCGGGTTTACCTCTGCGTCTTCGGGTCGGCGGAGGGACGCTCCTGGCTCGCGCTCGACGCCGACGCGGCGCCGCTTGCCGACGGGCGGCTGGTGCGAGAGGCGGCCTCGCTCGCCGCTCTCTGCGAAATCGCGGAGGAGTCGGCGGGCGGCGGCGATCTCCCCGAGCTCCGGGCGCGGCTCGCCGAGCTGCGCGAGACCGACGCGCCCCTCGGGATCGAGGAGGCGGAGGCGGCGGCCGCTGCCCTGGCCGAGACGCTCCAGCCGGAGCCGCGGGTCGCAAGCACCGGGTACCTCGATGCGATCGGCGCGGCGTCGCGCCGGCTCGAGCTGGCGCTCGGCGAGAGCAGCGCCTCGCCCTTCGCCGCCGCGATGCAGTCGGCGCTCGGCGCGGTCGAGGAGCTGGCCTCCGACGTCGAGCAGAACTACAAGCTGCCGCTGGGCCGGTAGCGACGGCTACCCTTGTCGCGTGGAAGGCGGCGGTTTCGGATTCCCATTCGGCGGCGATCCCGACGAGATCATGCGCGGCCTGCGCGAGTTCGCCGAGCAGCAGGCGGAAAGCGTCCAGGAGGCGCAGCGCGAGCAGTTCGCGACCCTCACGCTCAACACCGCCGTCGAGCTGACCGCAGCGGCGTTGCAGCAGATCCAGCCGCAGGGCGGCGTGGACGAGCAGGCGGTCGCGCTCCGCGACGCGATGCGCGTGCTCTTCCCCGAGGCGGTGGCGCTCGTCAGTGCCGCCCGCCAGGGGTTCATGCGCGAGGGGTAGCTCGCGCGGCGGCGCATAGAATCGCCGCGCCCGTGTCCCTCCTCGACTCCGCCCTCGTCCGCCTCCTGCCGGCGGTGCCGAAGCCCGTGGTGCAGATGTTCTCGTCGCGGTACATCGCGGGCGCGACGCTGTCGGACGCCGTCTGGTGCGTCCACGACCTCAACGCGGCCGGGGCGATGGCCACCGTCGACGTTCTCGGCGAGGAGATCACGCGGGAGGAGGAGACGCGCGCGATCGCCCAGGCGTACCGCGACGTGTTCGCGGCGATCGACGAGGCGGCCCTCGATTCGAACGTCAGCGTCAAGCTGACCGCGCTCGGCCTGGAGCTCTCGTACGACCTCTGCCGCGAGAACCTGCTCGACGTCGTGCGCACCGCGGCCGGGTACGGCAACTTCGTCCGGATCGACATGGAGGACTCGTCGACGACCGACGACACGCTCAGGCTCTATCGCGAGCTGCGGGAGGACGGCCACGACAACCTCGGCGTCGTCCTCCAGGCGCGGCTGCGGCGGACGGTCGCGGACGTCGCCGCGCTCGCCGACCTGCGGCCGAGCGTCCGGCTGTGCAAGGGCATCTACCTCGAGCCGGCCGCGATCGCGTTCCTCGACTACGAGGCGGTGCGGGTGAACTTCCTCCGCGTCCTCGACGCGCTGCTCGAAGCGGATTGCTACGTCGCCGTCGCGACGCACGACGAGTGGGTGATCGGGGAGTCACTCGCGCGGATCTCGCAGCGGGGGCTCGCGCCGCTCGGGTACGAGCTCCAGATGCTGCTGGGCGTGCGCGAGGAGCGGCGTGCCGAGCTGGTCGCCGAGGGGCACCGGCTGCGTGTCTACGTCCCCTTCGGTGAGCAGTGGTACAGCTACTCGGTGCGGCGGCTGCAGGAGAATCCTGCGATGGCCGGGACGATCGCGCGCGCAACGGCCGGACGCGTGTTGCATCTCGGCTCCCGGTGATCTGGGCGCGCGCCCAGGGCTGCCGCGTCACGCTCGCCGACGGGCGTGAGCTGCTCGACCTCACCGGAGGCTTCGGCGTCGCGGCGCTCGGGCATCGAGACCCACGGATCCTGGAGGCCTGGCGCGAGCAGGAGGTCGTGCACGCGCTCGGCGATCTCGCCTCTGCCGAGGTGACGGTTCGCCTGCGCGAGGCGCTGCCGCGGCCCGCGAAGCTCGGCGTGACGGGAGAGGACGCGGTAGAGATCGCGTTGCGCACAGCGCTGCTTGCGACCGGGCGTCCGGGAATCGTGGCGTTCGAGGGCGCCTACCACGGCACCGGGCTGCTCGCGCTCGCCGCGACCGGTTTCGAACGGTTCCGCGAGCCGTTCGCGCCGTGGCTGCCGGGCCCCGTGCATCGACGGGCGTACGGCGAGGATCCCGGGCCGTTGCCGGAGGACGCGGGCTGCGTGATCGTCGAGCCGGTGCAGGGAAGAGCGGGCTCGCGCGTCCCGCCCGCCGCCTTCCTCCAGACGCTGCGGAGGAGGTGCGACGAGGCGGGTGCGCTCCTGCTCGTGGACTCCATCTACTGCGGGCTCGGCCGCGTGGGGGAGATGTGGCCGGGGGAGGACGTCGCGGACGTGCTCTGCGTCGGCAAGGCCCTCGGCGGGGGGCTGCCGCTTTCGGCCGCGCTCTTCTACCGCGACGGGCTCGAGGAGCTGTGGCGGCTCGGCCCCGAGGACGTCTACACGCACACGCACGTCGGAAACCCGCTCGCGTGCGCCGCGGCCCTCGTCGTGCTCGAGGAGGTGCCGAAGCTCCTCCCCTGGGTGCGACGGGCAGGCGAGCGATTCGATCAGGCCGGCTGGCAGGGCCGCGGTCTGCTCCGCGCCCGCCGCGGGGATGCCGACGATGCGCTCGCAAGCGGAGTCCTCGTCGTCCCGGCGGGTGTCGACGGCACGCTGATCCAGGCGACCCCGCCCTTGACGATCACCGACGCGGAGCTCGACGAGGCGTTCGAACGGCTCGCCTGACGTGGCCGGAGCGGCCGTGTCCCGGTGCCAGGCACCGGGACACGGCTCCCGAGGACATGTCCTGGCGCCGAGACGGCAGCGGCAGGGCCGTTGAAGGCCGGACATGTCCATTGCGGACACGACCGCGTGCCTGGCACCGGGACGGGTCCGGTTCGGCTAACCGGCGCGCCGCGCGTAGAGGAGGAACGTCGCCGGGATGCGGCGGTCGTGGCGGCGACGGGAGGTTCCGCCCGGGTACTCCTCCAGCGCCTCGATGCGCAGCCCGGCGCGCACGAGCGCGCTCACGACCTGGCCGATCCGCCACAGCTTGTCGGGGTCGGACGGGTCGCGGAAGTAATCGCTTCGCCAGCGAAGGAACCCGTCGACGCAGTCCGCGATCGGGTGGTCGTCGAAGACGAGGAGCTCGCCGTGCTCGCGCAGGGCGGCCGCGATCCCGATCGCCCAGCCGTCGAGATCGTCGAGGTGGCCGAGGACGCCTTCGCCGGAGTAGACGAGGTCGAAGCGGCCCCGGCGCAGCTGGCGCGGCAGCGACTGCGGGTTACCGTCCACCCAGAGGATCTTCGGCCAGCGCTCGCGCGCCGTCTCGAGCGCTCCCGGCCGGGCGTCGACTCCCGTCGCCTCGGCTCCGAGCTCGGCAAGAGCGGCGGTCGCCTCTCCCGTCCCGCAGTGAAGATGGAGGACGCGCTTGCCCTTCAGGTCGCCCAGCGTGCGCCGCACGATCGGCGCCAGCTCGACCGGCTCCGCGCGGGCCCGGTGCGCGTTCTCCCAGGCGCGGATGTTCTCCTCGGTCGGCTCCACAGCTGCTACGCCCCGAGTGAGTAGCCGCCGTCCACGACGAGCGTCTGGCCGCAGACCATCGCGGCGTCCGGAGAGCAGAGGAACGAGACCGCAGCAGCGACGTCCTCCGGCTCGACCAGACGCCCAGCCGGTGTGCGCTTCACGGTCGCGAGCATCTGCTCCTTGTTCGGGAACCAGTCGAGCGCCTCGGTGTCGACGACGCCGGCGGAGACGCAGTTGACGCGGATCCCGCGCGGCGCGAGGTCGTACGCGAGGTAGCGGACGACCGACTCGAGCGCCGCCTTCGAGGTGCCGACGAGGACGTAGTTGGGGAGGACGCGCTGCGAGCCGAGGCTCGAGATCGCGAGAATCGAGCCGCCCTCCGCCATCGCCGGCACCGTCGCGCGGGCGAGCGAGAGCAAAGCGCGCGCGTTCGCGGCGAGCGTCCAGTCCCAGTGCTTGTCCTCCGTCTCGAGCGCGGCGCGGATCACGCCGGTCGCGGCGTTGTGGACCACGACGCGGTACGGGCCGGCGGCGGCCAGCTCCTCGACCGTGCGCGGGTCGGCGACGTTGCCGCGCACGAGCACCGCGTCGGCGCCGGCCTCCTGGACGAGTGCGGCCGCTTCGTCCGCGGCCTTGTCGTTGCGCATGTAGCCGAGCACCGCGCGGGCGGCGCCGTCGGACACGAGCCGAAGCGCGATCGCCCGGCCGATCCCCCGCGTCCCTCCCGTCACGAGGACGGAAGCGCCCTGGAGGCTGGAAGCGCCGGCGGCAGAGCCGCCGACGCCCGGCCGTAAGACCGAGCCGCCTTCGGCGCCTCTGGGGAGGCTCATCGCCGCGGCAGCGGCTCGTCGGCGGGTGCCGAGCTCGGCAGCTCGCTCCAGCCGGGGCGCGTCGCCGGCTCGCGCCGGCTGTCCTCCGCCCGCGAAGAGGCGTGACCGAGCCGGTCGAGCAACTCCATCTTCTCCTCCGCGTACCTGCGCACCGGATGGTCGTCCGGCAGGTTCATGACGAGCTCGCGCACGCGGGCCCGGAGCTGGTACGCGAAGTGCGGCGTCGAGGGCCCGATGAGCTCGTCGACGTCGGTGAAGGTCGGCTCGGGCATCGGAACGGAGCCTAAAGGTACGTTCGCGGGCGTGCGCCGACCTGCCCCCGTGGACGCGATGCTGCTCGGTGCCGTCCTCCTCTGGGCGCTCAACCTCACCGTCACGAAGTACGTGCTCGAGCACGGCTGGCTGCCGCTCGCGTACGCGACCATCCGGTACTTCGCCGCCATCGCCCTTTTCTGGATCTACACCTGGTGGCGCGAGGGCTCGTTCCGGATCGCGCGCAGCGACTGGATCTACGTCGGGATCGCCGCGACGATGATCTTCCTCAACCAGCTCTGCTTCGTGTACAGCCTCGAGTTCGCGCACGCGTCGACGGTCTCGCTGCTCTTCGGTTCGTGCCCGGTCTTCGTGGGCCTGATCACGATCGTCTTCCTCCAGGCGCACCTCGGCCGCTCGTTCTGGATCGGCGCCGGCCTGACGTTCGCGGGCGTCGCCCTGATCGCGGCCGGCGCCGGCGGTGGGCTCGTCTCCGGCTGGAAGGGGGTCGTGCTCGCGATCCTGCTCGCCGTCACCTGGGCGAGCTACACGGTCGCCATCGCGCCGCTCATGCGCCGCTACTCGCCGTACCGGATCAGCGCGGTCGTCCTCGCGCTCGGCTGGGCGCCGCTGGCGCTCGTGAGCATCCCGCAGGTCAGCCGCCAGCAGTTCGACTTCTCGTGGCAGGTCTGGCTCGGCTTCGCGTACGCCGTGGTCGGGCCGCTCTTCCTCACGAACATCCTCTGGTTCACCGCGGTCGACCGCGTCGGCGCCGCGCGCGCCTCGATCTTCAACAACATGCAGCCGTTCTTCGGCGTGTTCTTCGCGCTGCTGATCCTCGGCGAGTCGCTGCACGCGCTCGAGGTCGTCGGCGGCGTCCTGATCTTCGCGGGGATCTATCTCGAGCGGCGCCTGCGACAGCCGGTGGTCTCGCCGGCCGAATAGCGATGCAGCGGCCGCGAGTCTCGGTGATTGTCCCGGTGCGCGACGAGGAGCCCTACCTCGCGGAGTGCCTCGAGTCGCTCTCGGCCCAGACGCTGTCGGACTTCGAGGTGGTCGTCGTCGACGACGGCTCGAGTGACGCGTCGCCCACGATCGCGGCGGAGCACGCGCGCGGCGATTCCCGTTTCCGCCTCCTCCGGCAGGAGCCCGCGGGGATGGTCGCGGCGTCCGAGCGTGCGCGCGCCGAGGCACGGGCGCCGCTGATCGCGCGGATGGACGCCGACGACGTCGCGCTGCCGGAGCGGCTCGAGCTGCAGGCCGCGGCGATCGAGGAGGAGGGACTCGCTGCGGTCGGCGGCCGGGTCGAGTACTTCCCCGAGCCCACGGACGGGATGCGCGCCTACGCGGAGTGGCTCAACTCGCTCGTGACCGTCGACGTCGCCCTGCGCGACCTCTGGGTCGAGTGCCCGCTGCCCGGGCCGGGGCTCATGGCTCGCGCCGAGCTCGTCTCCTATCGCGACCGCGGCTGGCCGGAGGACTACGACCTCGTCCTGCGGCTCTGGGAGCGAGGCGGCCGCTTCCGCAACGTCGACCGGCTCGTCCACCGCTGGCGCGACCACCCGGAGCGGTTGACGCGCACGCAGCCGGCGTACACGCTCGACGCGTTCCGGCGCTGCAAGGTGCACTTCCTGCGCCGCACGCTGCTCGGCGACGGCCGCGCCGCCGTCGTCTGGGGCGCCGGCCCGACGGGGAAGGCGTTCGCGCGCGAGCTCCTCGCCTCCGGCACGCCGCTCGCGGCTTTCGTCGAGGTCGACCCGCGCAAGCTCGGCAAGCGGATCCACGGCGCCCCGGTCGTCCCGGTCGAGCACGCGGCCGACTTCTCCGGCGCTCTCGCGCTCGGAGCCGTCTCCGGGCCCGAGGGCAGGGCACGGGTGCGGGAGCTCGCGGCCGGGCTCGGCCTCGCCGAAGGAAGGGACTTCGTCGCGGTGGCCTGACGCGGGGCATAATCGGCTCATGGCCGAAGACTTCATGCCGCTGCTCGGCTGGGATCACGTCGAGCTCTGGGTCGGCAACGCGAAGCAGGCCGCGTTCTTCTACGAGCACGCGATGGGCTTCACGCGTACGGCGTACGCCGGCCCCGAGACGGGAGTCCGAGACCGCGCGTCCTACGTGCTCGAGCAGGGCGACGTCCGCTTCGTCGTCACGAGCGCGCTCCGCGAGGAGCACGAGATCACGAGGCACCACGCGAAGCACGGCGACGGCGTCCGCGACATCGCGCTGACCGTCCCCGACGCGACCGAGGCGTACCGGCAGGCCGTGTCCCGCGGGGCCCGCAGCGTCATGGAGCCGCGGCGCGACGAGGACGACTTCGGCACGGTCGAGCGTGCGGCGATCGCGACCTACGGCGACACGATCCACACCTTCGTGAACCGCTCCGGGTACGAGGGCCCGTTCCTCCCCGGCTTCGTCTCGGTCTCGGAGAACGGCCACGCCGCGCCCGGCGTCGGGCTCACGAACATCGACCACATCGTCGGCAACGTCGAGCTCGGCCGGATGGACCACTGGGTCGAGTTCTACGAACGGGTCTTCGGGATGACGAACATCCTCCATTTCGGCGACGAGCAGATCCAGACCGAGTACTCGGCGCTCATGTCGAAGGTCATGTCGGACGGCCAGGGGAAGATCAAGTTCCCGATCAACGAGCCGGCCGAGGGCAAGCGCAAGAGCCAGATCGAGGAGTACGTCGAGTTCTACGGCGGCGCCGGCGCGCAGCACATCGCGCTTGCGACCGGCGACATCGTCGGCACCGTGGAGACGCTCAAGGAACGCGGGCTCCTGTTCCTCGAGACGCCGGACTCGTACTACGAGGAGGCACCGGGCCGCGTCGGCGAGATCTCGGAGGATTACGCTGTGCTCCAGCAGCACAAGATCCTCGTTGACCGTGACGAAGACGGGTACCTACTCCAGATCTTCACGAAGACGGCGCAGGACCGGCCGACGGTCTTCTTCGAGGTGATCGAGCGGCATGGCGCAACGACGTTCGGCGAAGGCAACTTCAAGGCCCTGTTCGAGGCGATCGAGCGCGAGCAGGCCCTCCGCGGCAACCTCTAGCCGACGGGACACGGCGTGCTGGACGGGCTGAAGGCCGCGGGCCGGCAGTCGCGCTCGCTCGAGCAGGTGGGGCACAGGCCGTGGCCGGTGCCGGCAGGGCGCTGGGTGATGGGCCAGACGTGGGAGCAGCAGCTCTTCGCCCACTGGCGCGTGCCGGTGGAGGAGCTGCGGGCGCGGGTGCCGGCCGGGCTCGAGGTGGAGGAGCACGACGGCAGTGCCTGGCTCGGGATCACGCCGTTCCGCATCACCGGACTTCGCTCGCGGGGAGCCGTACCGCTGCCCGGCGTCTCGTCGTTCCTCGAGCTCAACGTCCGCACGTACGTCCACGCCACCGACGGTCGTCCCGGCGTCTGGTTCTTCAGCCTCGACGCGTCGAGCCGGCTCGCGGTGCGCGCGGCCCGCCGCACGTACCGGCTGCCGTACTTCGACGCGCGCATCGCCCTGGACGACGCGGACGGCTGGATCGACGTCGAGGCCGCGCGGCTCGACGAGCGGGGGAAGGTCTTCTCCGGCCGCTACCGCTCGGCCGGCCCTGCAGCGACGTCGCAGCCCGGATCTCTCGAGTGGTTCCTCGTCGAGCGCTACTGCCTCTACGCGGCGGATCACCGCGGAACGCTGTACCGCGCGGACATCCACCACAGGCCGTGGCAGCTGCATCCCGCCGAGGCGGAGATCGAGCTGACCTCCATCGCGCCGTTCGAGCTGCGCGGCGAGCCGCTCTGCCACGTCGCCGACGCGCAGGACGTCGTGATCTGGCCGCTCGAGCCCGTGAGTAGCGCCGAAGGCTGACCTACGCTTCCGGGGTGAGCCCGCAGCGCCGGACCGCGCTCGTCTCGGTGGTGGCCGCCTGTGCGCTGATCGCGCTCAAGCTGACCACCGGCCTCCTGACCCACAGCCTCGGACTGCTGTCGGAGGCGCTCCACTCGGGGACGGATCTCGTCGCCGCGCTCCTCACGTTCTTCGCCGTCGGCGTCGCGGTGCGGCCGGCCGACGTCCAGCACCAGTACGGGCACGGCAAGGCGGAGCACCTGGCCGCGCTCGGCGAGGGCGCGATCCTCGTGGCCGCGAGCTTCGCGATCATCTGGCGCGCGATCGACCGCCTCGTGAACGGCGGCGCGACGGTGCGGGCGACCTGGTACGCGCTCCTCGTGGCCGGCGTCGTGATCTGCATCGACCTGTTCCGGACGTCGGCCTCGTGGCGCGCGGCGCGCGCGTACTCGAGCCCGGCACTCGCGTCGAACGCGCTTCATTTCGGCAGCGACCTCGCCGGCTCCGTCGCCGTCCTCCTCGGGCTTCTGCTCGTGCGCACCGGCTATCCCCGGGCCGACGCCGTCGCGGCGCTCTTCGTCGCGGCCCTCGTGCTCGTCGCCGCCGCACGGCTGATGCGCCGCAACGTCGACGTGCTCATGGACCGCGCGCCTGCCGATGCGGAGGAGGCGGCCCGGCGGGCGATCACACGGGTGCGGCCGCCGGTGCAGCTGCGGCGGCTGCGCATGCGCCAGGCGGCGGGGCGCTTCTTCGCGGACGTCGTGATCGGCGTCGACTACGGCGCGGCGGTCGGCCAGGGACACGCCGCGGCCGACGCGGTCGAGCGCGCGGTGGAGTCGGCGCTGCCCGAGGCGGACGTCGTCGTCCACGTCGAGCCCGAGGAGGCCGCGGGAGCCGTGCGCGAGCGGGCGCACGCGGCGGCGCTCGGCGTCCCGCGCGTGCGCGAGGTGCACAACGTCTCGGTCGTCTCCGTCGCCAGCGGTGTCGAGCTCTCGCTCCACCTGAAGCTTCCCGGCGACCTCTCGCTCGAGGAGGCGCACGCCATCGCCGAGCAGGTCGAGCACGCGATCGAGCGCGCGGTGCCCGAGGTGTCGTCGGTGCGGACGCACCTCGAGCCGCTCGGGGTGGAGGCGGCCGGGACGGAGGTCGCCGGCGACGCGGACACGGTGCGCCGCATCGTGCGCACCGAGCTCGGCGTCGATCCCTCCGAGCTCCGCTTCGTCGACACCGACGAGGGGCTCGTCGCCTACCTGACGTTGCGGCTCGGAGCGGACACGCTCGCCGACGCGCACGCCGACGCGAGCCGGATCGAGGAGCTCATCCGGCGCGAGCGGCCCGAGATCGCGGACGTCGTGGTACACACCGAACCGCGATGAAATTGTGCATGTTCTCGCCGCGCGAGCCG
>DASSZE010000035.1:0-10715 GCA_035713675.1 Gaiellaceae bacterium
GATCTCGAGTACGCCGACGAGGTGACGCTCGGTCGCGCACTCGCCGGGCGCAGGGAGATGTGACGATGACGACGATGCAGCACGAGCCCGTTCCCGAGGTCGCGGCCGACAGCGCTCCGCCCGGCGGCAACCTCGTGGTGATGAAGTTCGGCGGCTCCTCCGTCGCCGACACGCAGAAGATCAAGGAGGTCGCGCGCCGCCTCGTGCACGCCCGCGAGGAGGGCCAGCGCGTCGTCGGCGTCCTCTCCGCGATGGGCGACACGACGGACGAGCTGATCCGGCTCGCCCACGAGATCTCGCCCCGGCCGCACCCGCGTGAGTACGACATGCTCATCTCGGTCGGCGAGCGAATCTCGAACTCGCTCTGCGCGATGGCCGTCCACGACCTCGGGCACGAGGCGATCTCGCTCACCGGCTCGCAGGCCGGCATCGTCACCGACACCGTCCACGGCAAGGCGAAGATCGCGGAGGTGCGGGCGACCCGGATCAACGACGCGCTCGACGCGGGGAAGATCGTCCTCGTCGCCGGCTTCCAGGGCGTCTCCGCCGACTCCCACGACGTGACCACGCTCGGCCGCGGCGGCTCCAACCTGACCGCGGTCGCGCTCGCGGCGGCACTCGGCGCGCAGGGCTGTGTGATGTACACGGACGTCGAGGGCGTCTTCACCGCTGACCCACGGCTCGTCCCCAACGCGCGGCGGCTCGCGGCCGTCACCTACGAGGAGATGCTCGAGCTCGCGGCGAGCGGCGCGAAGGTGCTCCAGCTACGCTCGGTCGAGTTCGCCCGCAACCACGACGTGCGGCTGCACGTGCGCTCCACGTTCTCCGACGGCGAGGGGACGTGGATCGTCGACGAGGAGGATCCGGTGCTCGAGAAGGCGATCATCAGCGGCGTCGCGCACACCGACTGCGAGCCCCTCTACCGCGTCCGGCGGATCGAGGCCGCGCGGCTGTTCGAGCGGCTGGCGGAGGCGAACGTCAACATCGACACGATCCTCCAGGTCTCGAGCGACGAGATCGTCTTCAGCGCTCCGCTCGAGGACCGCAGCGCGTGCGAGGAGCTGCTCGAGGCGCTCGACGTCGAATGGTCGATGCGCGACGACCTCGGCAAGGTCAGCCTCGTCGGCGCCGGGATGAAGAGCCATCCAGGGATCGCCGCGCAGACGTTCGCGACCCTCGGCGGGGCCGGAGTCGAGGCCGAGGTCATCTCCACCTCGCCGATCAAGATCGCCTGCCACGTGCGCAGCGAGGACGTGCCGAAGGCCGTCGCGGCGCTCCACGACGCGTTCGAGCTCGGAACCGCGTGATCCGCGACGCCAGGATCGGCGTCGTCGGCGCGACCGGCGCGGTCGGGACCGTGACGCTACGGCTGCTCGGCGAGCGCGGGTACGGGAACGTGCGCGCCTTCGCCTCCGCGCGCTCGGCGGGTCGCGAACTCGACGGCGGCGTCGCGGTCGAGGAGGCCACGGCGGAAGCTCTCGCCGCCGGCGACCTCGACCTGCTGCTCTTCTCGTGCGGCACGAGCGCCTCGCGCGAGCTCGTCCCGTACGCGGTGCAGGGAGGGGCGCTCTCGGTCGACAAGTCGAGCGCGTACCGACTCGAGCCTGGCTATCCGCTCGTCGTGCCCGAGGTGAACGGCGACCGGGCCCGCGACGCGCTCGAGACGACCCGCGTCGTCGCGAACCCGAACTGCTCCACGATCCCGCTCACCTGCGTCCTCAAGCCGCTCCACGAGGCCGCCGGGCTGCAGCGGGTGCGCGTCTCGACCTACCAGGCCGTGTCCGGCGCGGGCGCGCAGCGGATGGAACGGCTGCGCACCGAGCCGCCCGAGGAGCACGACCTCGTGTTCGACTGGAGCTGGGAGGGCGACGAGACCGACGAGGAGGCGAAGATTCGGGCCGAGTCGCGCAAGATCCTCGAGCTGCCGGACCTGCCGCTGAGCGCCACGACCGTTCGGGTGCCGGTGCTCGTCGGGCACGCGCAGTCGGTGTGGGTCGAGACCGAGGAGCGATTGACGCCGGAGCAGGCAGAGGCGCTGCTCGCGGACGCGCCCGCGGTCCGGGTCGTCGACACACCGAGCCCGCTCGCCGCGACGCGGACCGAGGACGTGCTCGTCGGACGCTTCCGGCCCGACCGCGCCGCCGACGGGAACGGCCTCGTCCTCTTCCTCGCCTGCGACAACCTCGTGAAGGGCGCAGCGCTGAACGCGATCCAGATCGCCGAGCTCCTGCTCGAGCCCGCCCGCGCCGCCGCCTAGGGGCGCGGCAGCGTCACGAGCAGGCCCTGCCGGCCGCCGGCCTTGCCCGTGTAACTCCCGATCGCGAGGCACGCCCCCGCCGGAGGGCACGTGACGGACGTCGGGCTCGCTCCGCCGGTCTCGTCAGGGACGTGACCTGGGCGAGAATCCAGACGTGACTCTGCGGCGGATCTCGTTGCTCTTCCCGGTCGGAGCTGCGAGCCTCGTCCTGGCCGCCGGCGCGGCGGGAACCACCGAGGGCGCCGCGACGGTCAGGCACTTCGACTCCCCGGTGGGAGCGCTGGCGCTCGACGGGAACCGCATCGCCTACGGGCTCGGCAGCAACGCCGGGCATGCCGACAGTCAGGTGTTCGTGTGGAACCTGGGCACGGGGAGGACGACGAAGGTCAGCGGCCCCAGGACGTCGTCGCGGCCGTACGACGCCGGCGGCGGCCTCTCCGCGCTGGCGCTCGCCGGCTCGAGGGTCGCCTGGATCGTGCGCGCCGGCTCGAACACCTACAGCACCGATGTTCTCTTCACCTCCTCCCTCGCAAGCCCGCGTGAGCGGCAGGTAGCGTCGGTGCAGCGGACTGCCGCCGACTGCGGCTCGATGGGTCCGCACTGCGCAGGGAAGTGGATCGGTGGGCTCGTCGGCGCCGGCGACCGGCTCCTCGTCAACCGCTACACGACCGCCGGCCACGGCTCCGGCAAGGTGGACGGCGTCAACCACGCGGTCACGAGCGGCGCGTTGTACGTGCTGTCCGGGAAGAGGCTGCGGCAGGTGGCGACCGGGACGCCGACAGTGACCGCCACCTACGGCGACCGCGGACGCGTCGCAGTGCTGCAACCGAACGGCTCCGTCGGTATCTACACGTCGTCGGGCAGGCGGCTCCGGTCGCTGACGCCGACGCCGCGCGCGGCCGCGGTGGCGCTGAACGGCCGCAACCTGCTCGTCCTGAAGTACGGCGGCACGCTCGCGCTCTACGACTCGGGCACCGGGATCCTGCGGAAGACCTTCAGGACGCGCGGGGACTCGAAGCTCGTCCAGAACCTCGGCGTCCAGAAGAACATCGCGATCTACACCACCGGCGTGGGGTTCGGCCTCGGGAGCTTCACGCACAGCACGCTGCACGCGGTCGACCTCACGAGCGGCAAGGATCGCGTGATCGGCACGTTCGGGTCGAGGTTCGCAGACGTGATCGGCGAGGCGAGGATCGACTCGGCCGGCGTCGCCTATGCCAGCAAGTTCCTCGACCGGGGCAGGCTCGTCCTTCTGCCCTGGGCGCGAGTCGCCGCCGCCGTCCGCTAGGGACGCTGCGGCGCCGGCGCGGGCATGAACGCCTCGCGCACGGCGGCGAGCACCTTCTCGCGTGCGCCTTCCTCGACCGGCTGCAGGCCGCCGAGCTCGAGCCGCGCGAGCTCGACACGTCCCTTCGTGCGCACCGGCAGGAAGCCGAAGTCGGCGAGGAAGTCCGCCGGGAAGACCGTGCGGTGGACGTGGAACCGCTCGAAGCTCGTCTCCCCTTCCGGGTAGCGGTAGGCGAAGGCCTCGAGCGCCCGCGCGCCGCGTTCGCGGGCGTCGCCGATCGCCGTCAGGAAGAGCGACTGCATCACCCACGGCCGCGTCGGGTCCGTGAGGTAGGCGCACGTGACGAGCACGGCATCGTCGCTCGGCGGCCCGGCCGGAAGCTCGCGCGCGCGCGGGAAGAGCTCCGCCGGGCCGTACTGCATCGAGCCGAGCAGCCGCCCGTCGTCGTCGTGGTAGACGGTGCCCCATGCGCCCCACTCCTCCTCGGTCTCGCGAATCCACTTGCGCTTGTCGGCGCTGCGCCCGTTCCCCGTCTGCCACCAGATGCACTCGTGGCACACCGTCGGCGCCGTCTCGAGCGTCAGGCCCGTCAGGCCGGAGATGCGGGTGCTCATTCCGCCCCCACCGAGTCGACGACGACGTGCACGGCCTCCGGCTCGACGTCGGCCATGCTGCGCAGGTACTCGCGCACGCGCTCCTGCACGACCCTTCCGACCGCCGGGATCGACGCGCCCCACTCGGTCACGAGGTGGAGCTCGACCCGCACGGCGCCGTTCGAGCCGGTCACGCGCACGGCGTGCCGCCGGGGGAGCGGGCTGTCCGCGAGCCCCCGCACTCCTTCCACCTCCCGCGCCGCGTCCGCCGCGTAACGGGCGAGGATCTCGGTCGAGATCGACGCCTGGCCGGCCATAGGCCTAGGTTAGCCCCGTCTGAGCGTGAGCTCGGTGGCCTCCGGCCGCGCCGCGAAGCGCAGCGGGACGAAGGTCGTGCCGAGACCCGCGGACACGTGCATCGCCGCGGCTGCGCTCCGGTAGACGCCTCGCCGGTACGGCGCGCTCGGGTGCGCGAGCAGCACCTTCCCGCCCGGGTACGGCAGCGTGATCTGCCCGTCGTGCATGTGGCCGCTGAGGACGAGGTCGAAGTGGCCGGGCTCGAGCTGGTCGAGCACGCGCGGGTAATGACAGAGGAGGATCGAGAGGTCCGCTTCCCGCCCGAGCTCGTTCGGATCGAGCCGCGGTCGCCCGCGGAGGATCAGCAGCGGATCCGCGCCGGCGATCCAGACGCTGCGACCGCGGAGCTCGACCAGCCGCCCGTCGTCGCGGAGCAGCGTCGCCGGCTCGAGCTCGCGCAGGTCCGAGCGGCGCGCCTGCGGATCGCGGCTGATGGCGAGGTCGTGGTTGCCGAGCACCGCGAACGCCGGCCGCGGCAGCACGCGCACGAGCCGCCGCAGCATCGGCTCGCCGCGCGGGTTCGTGAGGAGGTCGCCGGTGATCGCGACGAGGTCGGGATTCCGCTCGCGGGCCCACACCGCCGCCTGCCACGTCGCGCCGATCCCCGGCGAGGGGACGCCGAAGTGAAAGTCCGAGAGGTGCAGGATCCGGAGCCCGTCGAGCTCCGCCGGCAACCGGGGCAGCGCGACCTCGAGCTCGCGGAACCGCACCCAGCCGGCCTCGAGCAGCCCCCAGCCGACAGCCGCTGCGGCCACTCCGCCGACCGCTTGTAACACAGTGTTACTTGGTGAGGAGCGGCTCAGGCTTCCAGCCGCTCGAGCGCCGGCCGCGGGTCGACGATGTGGCGCTTGAACTTCAGCTCCGACTCCTCGATCCCCGCCGCGACTCCGACGAGCTGCGCGAGATGGAGGATCGGCAGGTTGAACGAGCGCCCCGTCGCCGCCTCGAGCTTCTGCTGCCAGGCGTCGAGCGACAGGTGACAGAGCGGGCACGGGGTCACCATGACGTCCGCGCCGGCCTCGAGCGCCTGCTCGACGGGCTGAATCAGCTCGCCCATCGCGGTCTCCTCGCGGGCCTGGATGATCGGGAAGCCGCAGCACTTGATCTTGGCCGGATAGTCGATCGCCTCGCCGCCGCACGCCTCGATGATCCGCTCGAGCGACCACGGCCGGTCGGGATCCTCGAAGCCGAGGATCTTCGACGGCCGCAGGATCTGGCAGCCGTAGAACGGCGCCACCTTGAGCCCCTTCAGCCCGCGGTGCGCGACCTCCTTGAGCCGCTCGTAGCCCTCGCCCTCCGCGATCTCCCAGAGCAGGTGCCGCACCTCGACGCCGCCGGAGTACGGCGGCACGCCGACCGTCTCGAGGTTCTCGTTCACGCGCGCGAGCAGCGCCTCGTCGCCCTGCAGCATGTGGTTCGCCTGGCGCAGGTTGAGCGTGCAGACGTTGCAGACCGTCAGGAGCATGTCGCAGCCGGTCGCCTCGGCGTGGGCCAGGATCCGCGCGTTGAGGTGGAGGTAGTAGTCCGGCTCCGCCTCGTGGATGTCGCCGGCGCCGCAGCACGTCACCGCCTCGAGCTCGACGAGGTCGAGCCCGACCTGCGGCGCGAGCGCCTGGGTGGACGTGTCGAGCTCCTTCGCCGAGAGCGAGGCCAGGCAGCCCTTGTAGTACGCCACCCGCTTCAGCGCCGGTTCGGTCGTGCTCACTCCTCGCCTCGTTTCTTCGTCGGTTCCTGTCCGGGAGTCACGTCCGCCTGCGTCAGGCTCCCCTGCCCTTGCGCCGACCCCTCGCCCACCGGCGCCGCAGGCGCCGGGGTCTTCCCGCCGGACGCCGACGGCTCCGCCGCCGGCGTTTCCAGCTCGGGCAGAAACGGACGCGGCGCGGCGCCCGGCCGCGCGTAGATCTCCTCGAGCGACTCGCCGGCGCCGCCGTGGGCGAGCCGCGCCAGCGCCCGCTCACCCTGGACGTGGCCGAGCGCGCCGCCGCGGTCCTGCTCCTGCACGAGCTTGCGAAGGTTGCGCGCCTCCTTCACGTCGGCCGCGACGTGCGGCGGGAACGCGAGCCCGGCCTTGCTGTGCCTCGCCAGGTTGATCGCGAACTTCGTCTGCTTGAGCGAGGAGACGATGCCCTGCGTCTTCGGGACGAGCTCCGTCTCGCGCAGCCAACCGGTTGTCTCGGTCGAGCGGATGAACCACTTCGCGTGCTTCGCGCCCATGTCGCGGTCGATGCCGTGTGCCATCGCCTCCGCCCCGAGCTTCGCGATCGCGTCGCGCGGGTCGACGCCCTTCGGGCAGCGCTCGTTGCAGAAGAAGCAGCGCGTGCACTCCCAGATCCCGTGCTCGCCGCTGTACTGCTCGAGCCGCTCGACGGTCGCCGCGTCGCGCGGGTCGCCGACGAAGCGCATGCCCTTCGCGAGCGCCTGCGGCCCCAGGAACTCGGGATCCGACTCCATCGCGTTGCACTCCGAGACGCAACAGCCGCAGTTGATGCAGAGCGACTCCTTGTGGATGACGTTCATGCGCTCCTGCGAGATGAGGTACTCGCGCCCGTCCTCGGGCCGCTCGTAGCCGGGCTGGAGCCACGGCCCCATCGCCTTGAACTTGCTCCAGAACGGATCCATGTCCACGACGAGGTCCTTGACGATCGGCAGGTTCCCCATCGCGGAGATGACCGGCACGCGGCCTTCCTGCGCGATGTCGTACATGCGGGTCTTGCAGGCGAGGACGGCGCCGCCGTCCATGCGCATCCCGCACGAGCCGCAGATCATCATGCGGCAGCTCTTGCGGTAGGCGAGCGAGCCGTCGTGACGGTCCTTGACGATGTCGAGGCAGTCGAGGAGCGTCGCCTCGTCGGGCGCCTCGATCTCGTACTCCTTGAGGGCGCGGTCGCCGGTCGCGGAGTCGTAGCGCCAGATCTTCAGCCCTACCTGCATCGGCTCAGTATTTCCGCTCCTGCGGCTCCCAGTGCGTGAACCGCACCTCGGAGCTGCTCAGCTCGATCACGCCGTCCTTCATGCGGGTGATCGAGTGGTGGAGGAAGTTGTCGTCGTCGCGAGTCGGGTGGTCGTGCGGCCGCGCGTGGGCGCCGCGGCTCTCCTTGCGCACGACGCCGGCCGTCACCATGCAGAGCGCGGTGTCGAGCATGTTCCCGAGCTCGATCGCCTGCGTGAGGTCGCTGTTGAAGACGTCGCCCTTGTCCTCGACATATACGTTCGGGTAGCGCTCGCGCAGACCCTCGAGGATCTCGATCTGCTTCGTCATCCCCTCCTCGGTGCGGAAGACGGCGAAGTTCTCGAGCATCGAGCTGCCGAGCTCCTCGCGCAGCTTCCACGGACGCTCGCCGTCGGTGCGGTCGAGCAGCTCGCGCAGCTTCGCCTCGGCGTCGCGCTCGGCCGACTCCGGCACCTCGACCGTCGTGTTCGACAGCGCCCACTCCGCAGCCGAGCGCCCCGCGCGTCGGCCGAACGTGATCGTCTCCATGAGCGAGTTCCCGCCGAGCCGGTTCGCGCCGTGGATCGAGACGCACGCGCACTCGCCTGCGGCGTAGAGGCCGGTCAGCTCCGTCGCGCCGTCGTTGTCGGTCTCGATGCCGCCCATGTGGTAGTGCGCGCCGGGCCGCACGGGCACCGGGTCGTAGATCGGGTCGATGCCGGCATACGTCATCGAGAGCTCGCGGGAGCCCGGCAGCCGCTCGATGATCCGCTCGGCCCCGAGATGGCGCATGTCGAGGAGGACGCTCCCCTCGATGCCGCGGCCCTCGTCGATCTCGGTCTGCTCCGACCGCGAGACGACGTCGCGGGAAGCGAGCTCGAGCGCGTTCGGCGCGTAGCGCTTCATGAACCGCTCGCCGTCCTTGTTGATCAGGTACGCGCCCTCGCCGCGGCAGCCCTCGGTGAGGAGGATGCCGGTCGGATAGAGCGTCGTCGGGTGGAACTGCATGAACTCCATGTCCTTGAGCGGCAGCCCGGCGTGGAGCGCCATCGCCATCCCGTCGCCGGTGCAGGCGTACGCGTTCGTCGTCACGCGGTACTGCCTGCCCGCGCCGCCCGTCGCGAGCACGACCGTCTTGCCGCCGACCGTCTTGAGCCCGCCGTGCAGCAGGTCCCAGCAGACGACGCCCTGGCAGCGCCCGTCGTTCTCCACGAGCTGCCAGGCGAAGAACTCCTCGTAGACCGGGATGTCGCGCTTGCAGCACTGCTCCCAGAGCACCTGGATCAGGACGTGGCCGGTGATGTCGGCCGAGTAGACGGTGCGCGGCGAGCCGGCGGCGCCGAACGGGCGCTGCGCGAGCTTGCCGTCCTCGCGGCGCGAGAAGACCGCGCCCCAGTGCTCGAGCTGGAGGATGTCGCCGGGAGCCTCCTCCGCGAAGATCTCGATGGCGTCCTGGTCGCCGAGGTAGTCAGAGCCCTTGACCGTGTCGTAGGCGTGGATCTCGGCGCTGTCCTCGGCCGCGTTGCCGAGCGCCGCGTTGATTCCTCCCTCCGCCGCGCCGGAATGCGACCGGGTCGGATGGAGCTTCGAGATCATCGCGACGTCCGCGCCTGCGTCGAACGCCTCGATCGCGGCCCGCATCCCTGCACAGCCCGCCCCGACGACGAGCACGTCGTGCTTCGCGATCACGGGAAATGACGCTAGCGCACAGGGCTCGGGCGACGCGCGGCGAACCGTCTTCCGTGGAGGCACGTGCCGCAGCGGATCGCTTTCTCGCCTCGCCCGCGCTGAGCCCGAGCACCCGCCGCGCGTACGGCGGCGACGTCGGCGAGTTCTGCGACTGGCTCGAGGACCGCGGAACGAGGCTCGACGCCGTCGACGTGCGCGTGCTCGCCGACTACGTCGCCTGGCTCGGCGGCGGCCGGCGCGGCAGGAAGCTCGCCCCGGCCACGATCAGCCGCAAGCTCGCGGCCGTGCGGGCCTTTCTCCGACACGCGCTCGGCCCGGAGCGTGTCCCGGATGCGCGACTCGCGCCGCGCCGCGCCCGGCGTCTGCCCGATGCCCCCGGCGCCGCAGAGATCGAGCAGACGCTCGAGGCGCTCGAGGGCGACGGGCCGATCCCGCTCCGGAACCGTGCGCTCGTCGAGCTCGTGTACTCCGCGGGGCTCCGCAGCGCCGAGGCGGTCGGGCTCGATCTCGGCGACGTCGACTTCGAGCAGGAGCTCGTCCACATCCGCCGCGCCAAGGGCGGCAAGGAGCGCGTCGTGCCGCTCGGCGAGGAGGCCGCGCTCTGGCTCGGCCTCTACCTGCGGGAGGCCCGACCGGCGCTCGCGAAGGGAGCGAACGACGCCCTGTTCATCTCCGCGCGTGGCCGGCGCCTCGACACGAGCACGCTGCGCCGGGTCGTCCCGCATCCGCACCGGCTGCGGCACGCCTTCGCGACGCACCTGCTGAACGGCGGCGCCGACCTCCGCACGATCCAGGAGTTGCTCGGCCACAGCTCGCTCTCGACGACCCAGGTCTACAGCCACGTCGACCCGCGCCACCTGCGGCGCGTCTACGACCGGGCGCATCCGCGGAGCTGAGCCGACCAGCCGCGGCCGCTCGTGCCGGCCGCTCCCTCAGCCGACGACGCGGAAGCCGCTCAGCTGCTCGGCTGATTCGCGGGCCACGTCGACGCGTTCCACGGCGGCACCGCGTGGGCCCCGGCGACAGAAGTCGACGAGCGCGTCGACGTCCTCGGGCGCGCCCTCGAAGACGGCCTCGACGGTTCCGTCCGTCGCATTCCGCACCCAGCCGGCGACGCCGCGCGTTGCCGCCGCCCGCTGCACCGCGAAACGAAACCCGACGCCCTGGACGAAGCCGTGCACGACGACGCGCCTGCGCTCCACGCCCGCATTCTGGAAGGCGTCGGAGACGGAAGGCCGAAGTCAGGCCCGTGCCGTCCTCCGATCCAGCCGTCGAGGGCTTCCTCGCCGTCGCCGCCGCGCGGCTCGCCCCGCGCACGGTCGAGGCGTACCGGCGCGACCTCGTCCACCTCGCCGCGTGGCTCGACCGTTCGCCGGCCGAGGCGAGCGCCGACGACCTCGCCGCCTATGTCGCGCAGCTGCGCGCGGACGGCCTCGCGCCCGCGACGATCGCGCGCCGGCTGGCCGCCGTCCGCTCCTTCTTCCGGCACCAGGTGCTGCTCGAAGCGCGCACGGACAATCCGGCGGCGAGCGTCGAGCTCCCGAAGCGCCGTCGCGCGTTGCCGCGGACGCTCTCGCCGGCCGAGGTCGAGCGGCTGCTCGA
>DASSZE010000036.1:0-27872 GCA_035713675.1 Gaiellaceae bacterium
CGGGCGGACGTCGAAGCCGGTGGTCACCGCCCCGAGCCGTCGCGCCGTCGCGATCGCCTGCAGGCCGGCGACGCCCGCGCCGATGACGAGCACCTTCGCCGGCGGGACGGTGCCGGCGGCGGTCATGAGCATGGGGAAGAACCGCGGCAGCTGCTCGGCCGCGAGCAGAGCTCCCTTGTAGCCGCCGACGGTCGCTTGCGACGAGAGGGCGTCCATCGCCTGGGCGCGTGTGATCCTCGGCACGGACTCGAGCGCGAATGCGGTGACGCCGCGGCTCGCGAGCGCCTCGATCCCCGCGGGATCGGAGAGCGGCTCCAGGAAGCCGATCAGAAGCCGGCCGCTGCGGAGGCGGCCGAGCTCCTCGGTCGACGGCTTGCGCACCTTGACGACGGCCTCGGCCTCCCACGGGTCGCCGACCGTCGCTCCGGCCGCCGTGTACGCCTCGTCGGGGAAGGAGGCCGCGGCGCCGGCGCCCGGCTCGACGACGACCTCGAAGCCGGCCGGCGCGAGCTTCCCCACGGTCTCGGGGACGACCGCGACGCGGCGCTCACCGTCCGTCGTCTCGCGCGGAATACCAATCCTCATGCGATGCACAGCCTATGCCAGCGTCCGGCCGTGCCACTCCGTGATCTACCGCAGCTAGCCTCGGGTCTGCCGTGACCCACTTCTTCACGAGCCACGGTCTGCCACTTCTCTTCGTGGTCGTGATGCTCGAGTCGTTCGGCCTGCCGCTCCCGGGGGAGACTGCGTTGATCGCGTTCGGGGTGCTCGCCTCGCAGGGCCACTACTCGATCGTGGCGGTGATCGTGGTCGCCGCCACGGCCGCGATCGTCGGCGACAACCTCGGCTACTGGCTGGTCGGCCGGAAGGGAGGCCGCCGCCTGTTCGAGAGCTGGGGGCCGCTGCGCCGGCGGGCCGAGCGCTTTCTCCCTCCCACGGAGCGTCTGATGGCGAAGCACGGCGGGAAGATCGTCTTCTTCGGCCGCTTCGTCGCCTTCCTCCGCTACACGGCCGCCTGGGCGGCGGGGCTCGCGGAGATGCCGTGGGGCGAGTTCCTCTTCTGGAACGCAGCCGGAGGGATCTGCTGGGCGACGGGGGTCGGGCTCATCGCCTACTACGGGGGCGGCGCGGCTGCCGACGCGATCCAGCGGTACGGCATCTACGCCGCGATCGCGATCGTCGGGCTCATCGTGCTCGCCTACCTGTTCAGCCACTACGGCAAGAAGTGGCTGGAAAACAGGCTCTAGCCCAGCTTCTCGCCCTCGGCCTCGCGCTCGCGGCGGCGGGATGCGGCGGCTCGGCGGGCGCGACTGCGCCGGCGACGGTGCCGCGGGCGGTGCGTGTGCCCGACTTCACGCACGTCGTCGTCGTCGTGTTCGAGAACCACGAGGCCGTCACCATCGACGGCAGTCCCTCCGCTCGGACCTTCCGGGCGCTCGGGCGCCGCTACGCGAGGCTGACGGACTACACGGCCGTCGCGCATCCCAGCCTGCCGAACTACCTCGCGCTCGTCTCCGGCTCGACTTGGGGAATCACGAGCGACTGCACCGACTGCGTCGTCCACGGGACGAGCCTCGCCGACACGCTCGCGGCCGCGGGCAAGACGTGGAAGACGTACGCCGAGGGGCTGCCGTACCCGGGCTTCACGGGGGCCTCGGTCGGCCGCTACGCGAAGAAGCACGACCCGTTCCTCTACTTCCGGGACGTCGCCGGCTCCCGCGCCCGCCGCGACCGCGTCGTGCCGTTCCCGCAGCTGGCTCGGGACCTCGCCCGGCGTCGGCTCCCCGACTTCTCCCTCGTGATCCCGAACCTCTGCGACGACATGCACGACTGCTCTGTCGCGACGGGGGACGCCTGGCTCGAGGCGCACGTCGTGCCGCTCCTGCACGCGCCCGCGCTGCGCGGCGGCGTCGTCTTCGTCGTGTTCGACGAGGGCGTGACCGGGCTGGGCGGCGGCGGCCGGGTCGTGGCGCTCGCGCTCGGCCCGACCGTGCGGCGCGGCTCGACGTTCGCGCGCGCGACGAACCACTACGGCCTCCTGCGCACGATCGAGGACGCGTGGCAGCTGCCGCGGCTCGGCCTCTCCCGCACCGCAACGCCGATCGGCGGCATCTGGCGGAAGTAGGAGTCCTGCCGCAGGCGCGGAATGCGTCCGCGGATGCTTCACTCGATCGCCCGCGCACTCGAGGAGCGCGACCACACTCTCGGCCACGGCGCCCGCGTCGCGGCGCTCGCGGAGCCGGTCGCAGCGGCGCTCGGGTGGGATCGCGAGCGGATCCGCTCTCTCCGCTTCGCCGCGCCGCTGCACGACGTCGGCAAGGTCAAGCTGCGCCCGCAGCTGCTCGGCAAGACCGGCCCCCTCACGCTCGAGGAGGTCGCGGAGATCCGCTGCCACACGACGGCGGGCGCGCAGCTCGTCCTGCCTCTGCGCAGGTTCCACGACGCGCTGCCCTACGTGCTCTTCCACCACGAGCGCTGGGACGGCAGCGGCTATCCCGCCGGGCTGAGCGGACGCAGGATCCCGATCGAGGCGCGGATCCTCTCGATCGCCGACGCCTTCGACGCGATGATCTCGCCGCGACCGTATCGCTGCGCGCTCACGCATGACCACGCGGTGGCCGAGGTGGAGCATGGAGCGGGCAGCCAGTTCGACCCGGTCGCCGCGGAGCTCTTCGTCGAGACCTGGGCGGACGGCTGGGACACCTGGCACGCGGTCGCAGCTTCTTAACAGACTCCGCCGCAGTTCTTAACACGAGGAAACTAGGGTCGCGTCCATGAAGAGGTTCCGCTGGGCCTGCATGCTCCTCGCGACCGGCGTGCTGCTGCTGTTCTCGGCCCAGGCCGGGGCGGCGAAGTCCCAGCAGAACCGGGTGCAGAAGACCGCGGCACCGACGTGGACACTCGCCATGGACGGCTCCCGCGTCGCCTACGCGAGCGGCGGCAGGATCCACGTCTGGGACACCGCGACGGGGACGACGACCGTGGTCGCGGGCAGGTACGGGAGCAAGCGGGCCGGCGTGAACGCCGTCGCCGGCCGGATCGCGATCGCCGGCGACCGGGTCGCTTGGATCCGGGGCGACTCGATCGGCAACACGGAGGCCGACGAGAAGCTCTACACCGCGCCGATCGGCGGCAAGGCGCGCCTCGTCGAGCGGGTGCACCGCTACGGCAGGGACGATCCATCCGTCACGACGGGCGGCTGGATCGCGGGTCTCGTCGGAGCGGGGAGAACGCTGGCCGTGAGCACGTGGCGCACCGACCACGGGACGCCGAGCGCCGAGGACCTGAGCCGGATCGCGCCTGCCGGATTGCAGCCGATCGCCTCCGGGCCGGGCTCGATCGTGGCGGAGTCGGCCGACGGCGGCCACATCGCCGCTCTCCGGTCGACCGTCGCCTGGCCGACCGACTCGCCGATGCCGGTCGGCCCTGCGCCGACGGTCGGCGTCTACTCCGTCGACGGCAAACTGCTGAACGAGTTCCCGCTCACGCCTCCCGACCGCTCGACCGTCGGTCTCGAGATCTCGCTCAGCGGCAACCGGCTGATCGCTCTGAGGTCCGAGCTGTACGAGCCGTCCGGACCCTCGACCGTGACGCTCGAGGTCTACGACTCGACGACCGGGCAGCTCCTCAAGACGGTGCCGGTCGGGATCGCACAGGACACGGGTGAGGTCAGCTTCGACGTCTCCGGCCACCTCGCCGCCGTCGAGGGCCCGTACCGGCTGCACCTCGTCGACCTGGACACCGGCAGGGACGTCACGATCGCGCCCTCGAGTCGCACCGACTGCCCGCCCGCGATCGGCCCTCGGGGGCTCGTCTACACCGTGAACCCGCACTACAACGGCCCGGGGAAGCTCGTGTTCTTGCCGACGTCGAGGCTGCTGCAGCTCACGAGCAGCTGAGTAGGTAGATCCGGGCGGCCCGGCTCCGCGGCGACCCCGATGCGACTCCCGTCCCCGGTGCGCGAGCCTGTCGTGGAGGTGAGGGCGATGACAAGGCTCCATGTCGCGGGCCTGGCCGTCTTCGCGATTCTGCTGCTCGGCTCGGCCCAGGCCGGCGCGGCCTCGGCGCCGGCGGGCAAGGTGAAGCGCACGGCCTCTCCGGTCTGGACACTCGCGCTCGACGGCCCCCGGGTCGCGTATGCGAGCGCCGGGCGGATCTACGTCTGGAACGTGGCGACGGGGGCGACATCCGTCGTCAGGGGCGAGTACAGCAACGCCGCGCACACCGACAACGCCTCGGAGATCGCGATCGCCGGCACGCGCCTCGCCTGGATCAAGCGCCAGCAGATCGGCAACACGGAGCAGCCGCAACGGCTCTACACCGCAGCCGTCGGAGGGGCGGCACACCGGCTCAGGCGCGTGCTCGGCTACACCGATCTCGGCTGCGGGCCGAGCGGCAGCCAGATCTCGGGGCTCGTCGGGTCGGGGAGCTTCCTGGCCGTCAGCACCTGGCAGGGCCACACCGGCGGCACGGCCGCCACGAATCGGCGGCTCAACCTCGTCACGCCCGCGCGCCTGCGGCCGATCGCGAGCGGCCCGGGAGCGGTCGTCTCAGGAGCCGCAGCCGACGGGCGCATCGCGGTGGTGCCGCTTCCGGCGCGGACCCCCCAGCCGGAGGGCTACTGCGACCTCGTTCCGGCGACGAGCGTGGGGATCCGCTCCGCGCACGGCACGCTCCTGCGCCGGGTCGCGACCGGGCCCGTCCAGGCGGTTGCGCTCAGCGGGAAGCGGCTGGTCGTGGTGACCCCGTCGCCGAGCCCGTCCATCGAGGTCTACGACTGGGCCACGGGCGCGCTGGCCCATACCTGGCCCGTCTCCTCGCGGGTCTTCTCCGACTTCGGCGTCTCGGGGCGGCTCGCCGTCTACTCGGTCGCCGCCGGCCGGACCAGGCAGCTGCGCGTTCTCGACCTGACGACGGGCAACGACGCACTGCTCGCGGCCAGGCGAGGACCCCTGTTCTACCGCGGCCTGGCGGTCGGGCGGCTCGGCGTCGTGTACGTCGCCAACACCGGAGACTCCTTCCACTCCCCCGGAAGGCTCGTCTTCGTGCCCATGGCCAAGCTGCTTCGACTGACGAGCGGGTGAGTGGAGGTGGGGACGATGAGAAGAGCTCTGGTCACGGCGCCGCTTCTCGCGCTGCTGCTGCTCGTCACGCAGGCGGGGGCCGCGCCCGGGGCGCAGCCCGGCAAGGTGAAGCAGACGCCGAGCCCGATCAGGACGCTCGCCGTGGACTGGCCGCGCGTCGCGTACGGGAGCGGCGGCCGGATCCATGCCTGGAACGTGGTCACGGGAGCGACTTCGGTCGTGAAGGGCGAGTACAGCAACGCCGCGCACACGATCGACGCCGCCCAGGTCGCAATCGCCGGCACGCGCGTCGCCTGGATCAAGCGTGTGGGCTACGGCAACACGGAGCTGGGCGAGAAGCTCTACACCGCATCCATCGCCGGAAGGGCGCACGTGCGCAAGCAGGGGTACATCGTCGCCAGGCAGGACTCGGCGAATGCGGTGGGCGGCTGGATCGCCGGCGTGGTCGGCTCCGGCAAGGTGCTCGCCGTCAGCACCTGGAAGTCGGACCGGGCGGCCACGAGCAACGAGAAGCTGAGCCGGATCACTCCGACGGCGCTGCGTCCGATCGTCACCGGGCCGGGCGCGATCGTGGCCCAGTCGGTCAACGGCGGCCACATCGCCGTCCTCCGGTCGATCGCGGCGTGGCCCGCCGACGAGCCCTCCACGCCGACGGCTCAGCCGACGGTCGGGATCTACTCGACCGGAGGCACGCTGCTCCGCACCATCGTCGTCAGCACCCCCGTCCCGCCACCGCCCTCGTGCGAGGACTGCGTGAGCGGCTTTCCCAGCACCATTCAGAATGCGGTCGCGCTCACCGGCGACCGGCTGGTCCTGCTCACGGAGACGTGCCTCATGCCGGGTTCCTCCCCGTGGACGACCACGCTCCAGGTCTACAACTGGAAGAACGGTGCGTTGCTGCAGTCCTGGCCCGTCGCCTTCAACCCGTTCCCGATCAACGTCGCTGCACCGCTGGCGGCGTACGGGCGGTTCGCCGCCGTGGTGGGTAGACGGGTGCACGTGATCGACCTCACGACCGGGAAAGAGATCATGACCGCGCCCTCGAGCGGCAGTCCGGCAGCCCTTGATTCCCATGGGCTCGTCTATGCCGCGAACGCCGGAGCGGGTCACGGGAAGATCGTCTTCGCGCCGATGTCGAGGCTGCTCGCGGCGGCCGGCTAGAGGCTCGCCCAGACCTCGAGCTTCGCGCGGACGCGACCGATCACGTCGTCCGTGAACTCGCTCGTGCCGAGGTGACCGCCCAGGTCGGCGGTGCGGCTCCCCTGCGCGACGGCCTCGAGGCACGCCTCGCGGACTGCGCGTCCCGCCTGCTGCATCTCGTCGTCGCCGTGGGAGAGGAGCGCGGCGCCGGCGAGGATCATCGCCATCGGGTTCGCGACGTTCTTGCCCAGCAGTGACGGCGCCGTCCCGTGGGCTGCCTCGGCCATGATCGCGGCCGGCTCGAAGTCCGACTCGAAGGCGACGAGCAGCGACTCCGAGCCCGCGATCGAGCCGAAGAGCGGTAGGACGAGGTCGGAGAGGATGTCACCGTCGCGGTTCAGTGCCGGGATCACGAGCGGGTCGCCGGCCGAGGAGAGGAGGAGCGCGAAGGTCGCGTCGATCAGCTGCGGCTCGTACGGGACGTCCTCGTGCCGCGCCGCGGCCGCGTCCATCTCCTCCTTCAGCATCCCCTCGTACGTCGGGCTGACGGTGTACTTCGGCCCGCCGAACACCTTCGCCCCGGTGCGCTCGGCCTGGCGGAACGCGAACTCGGCGACGGCGTGGCAGATCCGCCGCTCGATGCGCTCGGTGCGGAACGCGACCTCGTCCTCGCCCTCGCCCTCGCGCCATTCCTCGGCGCCGTAGGCGTCGCCGACCGCCATGCGCACGATCGAGATCGGCGCGTGGACGCCGCCGAGCGGAGCGACTCCAGGGATCCGCCGCCCGGTACGGACGATGACCTTGCCGCTGATCTCCTCGCGGAGGATCCGGTTGGGCGAGCCGACGTCGCCGCGGCCCTCGGGCGTGATCGTGGCCGCCTTCAGCCCGAGGCCGTGCTCGCGGATCGCGCCCGCCGCCTCGTGCACGACCCCGTTGCCGGTCTCGCGGCGCCGGTCGAGCGAGAGATCGAAGCGCGGGAACCCGAGCTCGACTCCGATCACGCCCGGCTCGAGCACGCGGAGGCTCTCCTCCAACAGTTCCTGGCCGGTCTCGTCGCCCTCGAGGACGACGATCGTCCGCTCGTCGCGCATCGGCCGATGGTATCGGCGTTTGCAGGTTCGGCCCTCCGACCACAACCGGACGACATGGGCTGGCGTCGGAAAGGACGGAAGGGCGCATTTCGCTACTACGACAGCAGTGGCAAGCGCATCACGGACGAGCGCAAGCTCGCGCGTATCGAGGCGCTCGCGATCCCGCCCGCGTGGAAGGACGTCTGGATCTCACCGCGCGCGACCGGAAAGCTCCAGGCGACCGGCTACGACGCGGCGGGCCGAAAGCAGTACCTCTACAGCGCCGAATTCCGCGCTCAGCAGGAGCAGGCAAAGTACGACAAGCTGATCCGCTTCGGCGACGCGCTACCGACGCTGCGCGAGGCGATGGCGCTCCATTTCGACCAGGAGGAGTTCGACCGCGAGCGCGTGTCCGCGATCGCGCTGAGGCTGATCGAGCTCGGCTGGTTCCGCGTCGGCTCCGAGCGTTACGTCCGCGACGGCACCTACGGCGTGACGACGCTGCTTCGGCGGCACGTGACGGTGAAGGGCCGCCGCGTCCGGCTCTCGTTCACCGCCAAGCACGGGATCCGCGTGCGCACGGAGCTCGTGGATCCCGAGCTGGCCGCGGCGCTGCGGCGGCTGCTCGAGATCAAGGGCCCGCGGGTCTTCAAGTACGAGTGGGAGGGGAGCATCTACAACCTCACCAACAAGCGGCTCAACGACTACGTGAAGATCTACCTCGGCGACGAGTTCAGCGCAAAGGACTTCCGCACGTGGGGAGGGACGCTGCTCGCGGCGATCTATTTTGCGGAGCAGGCCAATCGGAACGGACTTCCGGAGTCCGCAGCCGAGGAGAAACGCTCCGTGACGGCCGTGATGCGCCGGGTCGCGAAACAACTCGGAAATACACCGGCCGTGACGCGCGCCTCGTACGTCTCGCCGGCGGTCGTCGAACAGTACTTGGATGGACGAACGATCGATGATTTTCGTCCTCGGCATTTGCGCATCGTCAAGGCGCGTGATCCGGCGCTCTCTCCGGAAGAGGAAGCGACGCTCAGCCTGCTTCGCTCGTGGCGTATCCGGCGTGCACGAATGGCCGCATAGTTGCGCTCGCGTTTCTATACGCTTTCGCCGGATCGCCCCAATGCGAAGGAGGAGAACGGTGGCTCGTAAAACGGTGCTCGTTTGTGACAACTGCGGCAACGAGGTCGAGGACGGCAAGGGTGCGGTGCTGCGGCTCACGTACACCGACGCGCGCCGTGGCGCGAAGCAGGCCGATCTCTGCGACGACTGCTCGGCCAAGATGCCGGGCCGCGCCGCCGCCCGCAGGGGACGCCGGCCGAAGTCCGCGACGACGGCCTGAGCCCCATCTAGAGACCGTCTCGCGCTCGCGCTAGCGTAGGCGGGTGCCGCTCCGCCTCATCGCGGGGCCCGCGAACGCGGGCAAGGTCGGGCTGCTGCTCGGCCGCTATCTCGATGCGCTCGAAGCCTCGGATGGGCTCGAGCCGCTGCTCATCGTGCCCAACCGGGCGGACGTCGACCGCGTCGAGCGCGAGCTGCTGGCGTTGGCTGGAAGCGTCGGCGGCGTGGCCGCCGACGCCCGGCCAGAAGACCGCGCCGCCTCCGGCGGCGCTTGGCGGCCGGCGCTCCTCGGCGGGTCGATCGGCACCTTCGACGACGTGTTCGCCCGCCTCGCGGCCGGGTGCGAGGACGTACGGCCTCCGCTCGGGCGCGCCCAGCAGACGCTTCTCGTCCGCCGCGTCGTGAGCGGGGCGCAGCTCGGCGGTTACGCCGCGTCGGCGGCGCGTGCGGGCTTCGTCGACGCGCTGGAGCAGGCGCTCGACGAGCTCGAGTCCGGGTTGCTCGCTCCGAACGCGGTCGAGGGCGAGCTCGGCCTCCTGTACGCGGGCTACCGCGCCGAGCTAGACCGGCTCGGGCGCTGGGACCGCGGGGTGCTCAGAAACCGCGCCGTCGAGCGGCTCCGCACCGATCTCGGCGCCTGGGGCGGCGAGCCGGTCTTCGCCTACGGCTTCGAGGACCTGACGGGCGCGGAGTGGGCGCTGCTCGAGGCGCTGGCCGCGCGCGCCGACGTGACCGTTTCGCTCCCGTACGAGCCCGGCCGGCCGGTGTTCGCCGCACTGCGCCGCACGGCCGAGGATCTCGCGGGCCTCGCCTCGGGGCCGGTCGAGGAGCTGCCGCCGCGCTACGGGGACGTCGCGCCCCCGGCGCTCGCACATCTCGAGCGCGCCCTGTTCGCGGACGAGCCGGGGGTAGCACCGGCGATCGACGGCGCCGTCCGCTTCTTCGAGGGCGCCGGCGGCCGCGGCACGCTGGAACTCGTCGGCGAGGAGATCCTCGCGCTCGCCCGCGGCGGCTTGCCGCTGGAGCGGATCGGGCTCGTCGTCCCGGGCTACGACCGGATTCGCGGCGCGGTCGAGACCGTGCTCGGCTCGTTCGGCATTCCCTACACGCTCGACGGCGAGCTCCGGCTGGCGCAGCTGCCGCTCGGTCACGCCCTCGCCGCGTTGCTGCGCTTCGCGTGGGCAGGTGGGACGCGCAACGACCTCTACACCTTCCTGCGGTCTCCCTTCTCGGGGCTCGAGCGGCGGTCGGTCGACTTCGTCGAGGGGCGGCTTCGCGGCCGGGCCGTGCAGGCGCCGGAGCGGGTCGTCGAGGAGACGGAGCGCCTCCGCGGCGCGCCGCTCCCGGCGCTGGCCGACCTGCGCGAGGCGGACGAGCCCGTCGCGGCCGTGCGCGAGCTGGCGGCGCAGATGCTCCGGAACGCGTACGGCGTCGAGCGTCCTCCGGCCGACCCCGCGAGCCGACTCGACCTTCGCGCCTACGAGGCACTGCTTCGATTGCTCACCGAGCTCGAGGGCTGGCGCGACCTGAGCGGGGAGCTGAGCCGCGAAGGCATCCTCGCCGCGGTCGAGCGCGCCACCCTGCGCCCGCGCGCAGGCGACGACGCAGGCCGCGTGGCGGTCGTCGACCTCCTGCGCGCGCGGACGCGTCGCTTCGACGCCGTCTTCGTCCTCGGCCTGGAGGAGGGAACGCTGCCGCGCCGCGGTGCCGGCTCGCCCTTCCTCGACGACGACGCTCGGCGCGGCCTCGACGAGCGCGGCGCGCGGCTCGCGCGGCCCGACGCCGTCGCCCGCGACCGCTATCTCTTCTACACCGCCTGCACGCGCGCCTCGCAGCGGCTCTACCTCGTGCGGGAGGCGGCCGACGACGACGGCAGCCCGCGCGAGGCGAGCCCGTTCTGGCACGACGTCCAGGCGCTCTTCGACGGCGAGGACGTGCGACGCTGGATCCGCCGCCGCCCGCTCTCGGCGCTGACCTGGCCGCTCGAGGAGGCGCCGACAGAGCGCGAGCGGCTTCGGGCGCTCGCCGAGCTCGCCGCGCGGGACACCGCGGCTGCGCGCGCGCTCGCCCGCGCGAACGGCTGGGAGCGGAGGCTCGAGCGTGCGCTCGACGCCTTCCGCCGGCCGACGCGGCTCACGAACCCGCTCGTGCTCGAGCAGCTCGGCTCGCGCACCTCGTTCGCGGTCACGGAGCTCGAGCGCTTCGCCGACTGCTCCTCCGCCTGGTTCGTCGAGCGGTTCCTGTCCCCGAGGACGATCGACGCCGAGCCGGACGCGATGCAGCGCGGCTCGGTGGCGCACACCGCGCTCCACCGCTTCTTCGCGCGCGTGCCGGCGGAGCTCGGCGTCGAGAAGCTCGAGCCAGGGAACCTCGAGGACGCGAAGAGGCTGATGCGGCAGTGCCTCGCCGAGGCGCTCGGCGGCGTGCGGATGGAGCTCACGGACATGCAGCTGCGCGAGCTCGACCAGTCGCTCTGGCGCGACCTCGAGGCGCTCGTCGAGGAGGAGTGCGAGTCCGGCCTGACGCTCGTCCCGCGCCGGTTCGAGGTCTCGTTCGGCAACGACCGGGCGGCGCCCGAGCTGCAGCGTGGTCTCGAGCTCGGCCCGGGGCTGACGCTCTCCGGGAAGATCGACCGGATCGACGTCGACCCCTTCGGGGCACGCGGCATCGTGCAGGACTACAAGTCCGGCAAGCACGCGCACTCCGCGGCGGAGATCGAGCGCGAGCTGCGCCTGCAGGTGCCGCTCTACATGCTCGTCCTGCGCGACCTCGTCGGGCTCGAGCCGCTCGGAGGCCTCTACCGGCCGCTCGCCGGCACGCGGCGCGCGCGCGGCCTCGTTCGCGCGGAGGAGGCGGAGACGCTGCCCGGCTACGTCAAGAGCGACTATCTCGACGAGGAGGCCTTCTGGGGCGTCGTCGAGTCCGCGCGCGAGACCGCGACGGCGCTTGCCGGTCGGCTCCGGGAGGGCGACGTCCACCACGATCCGCGCGGCGGCGACTGCCCGACGTGGTGCGACCTGTGGTCGATGTGCCGGGTTGAGCGAGCATGACCGGCTTCGAGCTGAACGAGCAGCAGCTCGCGGCGGTGGACGCGGGCGGCGAGGTCTTCGTCTCCGCGGGAGCCGGCACCGGGAAGACGGCGGTGCTCGTCGAGCGCGTCGTCCGCGCGGTCTGCGACCGCGGAATCGACGTCGACTCGATCCTCGTGATCACGTACACGCGCCGCGCGGCCGGCGAGCTACGGACGCGGATCCGGGCGGCGTTCGCCGAACGCGATCGGCCCGACCTCGCGCGCGAGCTCGACGGGGCCTGGATCTCGACGATCCACGGCTTCTGCGCGCGGCTGCTCAAGACGTATCCGCTCGCCGCGGGGCTCGACCCGCGCTTCCGCGAGCTCGATGAGGCCCAGGCTGCGGTGCTGCGCTCGGAGGCGTTCGAGGAGGCGCTCGCGGAGTTCTGCGCCGGCGGCGACCCGCAGCGGCTCGAGCTCCTCGCGACCTACGGCAGCGGTGGGCTGCGGCGGATGCTGACGAGCGTCTACGAGACGCTCCGCGCGGCCGGGCGCGAGCTCGATCTCGAGGTGGCGGCACGGCCCGAGCTCGACGACCGCGTCGAGGAGCTGCGCGCGGCGGCGACCTCGCTCGCGGCGGATCCCGACGCGACCGAGAACCAGCAGCGCGCCGCGTCCGAGTTGCTCGAGCTTCTCGCGCGTGACACCGGCGTAGGCTCGACGGAGCCGGCACAGAGCGCAGGCGGCGGCTTTGCCGGCGCCGGAGCGAGGAACCGCCCGGACCGGCTGATGAGCCTCGCCGGCTACAAGGCGCGCGGCGACCGGGCGGCCTCGTACTGCGAGGCGCTCGCGGCGGTCGAGCAGGCGGCGCTCGACCAGGCAGCCGCCCGCGACCGCGCGCTCCTGCAGGAGCTCCTGACGCTGTTCGCGGCCGGGTACGCGGCGGCGAAGTCGCGCGAGTCGGCGCTCGACTTCGAGGATCTCCAGCTGTGCGCGCGTGACCTCCTGCGCTCGCAGCCTGAGTTACGCGGGCGCGAGCAGGCGCGCTTCCGGTCGATCCTCGTGGACGAGTTCCAGGACACGAACCGCCTGCAGACGGAGATCGTGGATCTGCTCCGCGGCGCTGGAAGCGACGGCGGCGAAGCCGCCGTCGCCCGGCGAGAAGACCCCGGCGCCTTCGGCGCCGGCCGGCCGGAGACCGAGCTCTTCTTCGTCGGCGACGAGTTCCAGTCGATCTACGGCTTCCGCCACGCCGACGTGCAGGTCTTCCGCGAGCGTCGCGCGGCAGTCGAGGAGCCGCTCTCGCTCACGCTCAACTACCGCTCACGGCCCGAGGTGCTCGCCGCCGTGAACCAGCTCTTCGGCGCCCACTTCGGCGGCGAGTTCCAGGAGCTCGCGGCCGCGGCCGAGTTTCCCGATCCCGTCTTCGGCCATCCGGTCGAGCTGCTCGTGACCGACAAGGAGAGCTACCAGGACAGCGGCGTCCACTGGCGGCGCGGCGAGGCGCGCGCGGTCGCGCGCCGTGTGCGCGAGCTCGTGGACGGCGGCGCCGCGACGCCGGGCGAGATCGTCCTCCTCTTCGCCGCCGGCACCGACGCGGAGTGGTACGAGGACGAGCTGCGCCGCGCAGGGCTGCCGACGTATCGCGCGACCGGCAAGGGCTACTTCGGTCAGCAGCAGGTTGTCGACCTGCTCGCGTACCTCCGCCTGCTTCAGAACCGCTACGACGACGCCGCGCTCCTTGCGGTGCTCGCGTCGCCGTTCGTCGGCGTCTCGAACGACGCGCTCTTCCTCCTTCGCCGCGCCGCCTCGAAGAGGCCGCTCTTCAGCGGGCTCGAGCACGGGCTGCCGCCGGGGCTGGGCGAGCGCGACGCGCGGCTGATGCGCGCCTTCCGCCAGCGCTACGACCGGCTCGTCGAGGCGATGCCCCGGCTCTCGCTCGAGCGGCTGTGCGAGCAGATCGTGGCCGAGCACGACTACGACCTTGCCGTCCTCGTCCAGTGGGACGGCCGCCGGCGCTACGCGAACATGCGCAAGCTCGCCCGGCTCGCGCGCTCGTACGAGGAGCTCCGCGGCGCCGATGTCGAGGGCTTCGTCCGCTTCGTCGCCGAGCAGGAGGCGGTCGGCGCGCGCGAGCTCGAGGCCGTCGCCGAGGAGGAGGGCGCCGACGCCGTGCGCCTCCTCACGATCCACGCCGCGAAGGGGCTCGAGTTCAAGGTCGTGATCGTCGCCGACGCCGGACGCGATCGCGTGCCGCCGTCGCCCGACGAGATCCTCGCCCTGCCCGACGGCCGCTTCGGGTTTCGCGTCGCCGATCCCGTGACCGCGAAGCGCCGCGGCGCCTTCGACTACGAGGCCGTCAAGGAGGCGCGGCAGGAGGCGGAGCGCGCCGAGCGCCTGCGCCTCTACTACGTCGCCATGACGCGGGCGAAGGAGCGCCTGATCGTCTCCGGCTCCGTCGACCTCGGCGCCGAGCGCGAGGTGCCGACGCCGATCGCGTGGGTGCTCGACCGGCTGGAGGCGGACGAGGAGCTGGCAGAGGCAGGCGACGCGCCGGTCGAGCTCGTCCGCGGCGATGCCCGCCTGCTCGTACGGCTCGACCGCTTCCGTCCGGAAGAAGCAACTGTCGAAACCGAGCCGGAGCCGGCGCCCGAGGAGGGACAGCTCGCGCTGTTCGCGGCGCTCGAGGAGGTTCCGCCTCTGCCCGCCGCGCCCGAGCTGCCGCCGCTGCTCGCGCTTCCCGACCCGCCGCTCCTGCGCGTGCGCCGGCTCTCCTTCACCGCCCTCTCGATGTTCGACCAGTGCGCGTACAAGTACTTCGTCCGCTATGGACTCGGGATGAGCGAGCGCGCCGTCGAGGTGGAGGAAGCCACTGTGGGGGAGAGGTCCGGAACCGAGATCGGCAGCGCCGTGCACGCGCTGCTCGAGCAGATCGACCTCGCGGCGCCGGAGGTGCCCGAGCTCGAGGACGAGCTGGTCCGCGGCTTCGTCGCGGCGTACTGCGAGTCCGACCTGGCTCGTCGCATCGCGGGTCTCGCGGGCGTCGAGAAGGAGCGCCACTTCACCTTCGAGCACGACGGCGTCCTCGTCCACGGCTACCTCGACGTCTTCCACATGGCTGCAAGCGTCGGATGCGAAGCCGCCGACGCGCGGCCGGGCTCGCCCACCTCTGCTCGTCATGCGCTCGTCCTCGACTACAAGACGAACGCGCTCGGGGACGCATCGCCGGAGGCGATCGTCGAGGAGGACTACCGCCTGCAGCGGCTCGTGTATGCGCTCGCGTGCTTCCGCGCCGGCGCCGACACGGTCGAGGTCGTCTACCACTTCCTCGAGCAGCCGGACGCGCCGGTGGAGGCCGTGTTCTCGCAGGCGGACCTGCCGGAGCTCGAGGCCGAGCTGTCCGCGGCGATCGCGCGGATCCAGGCCGGCGAGTTCCCGCCGGCCCCGAGCGACTTCACCTGCGCGGGCTGTCCTGCGCTCGACCTCGTCTGCGCGGGCCCGCGCCTGCGCTCGCGACGGGCCGAGGTCCTTGCCTCGTAGCTACGTCCGGGAGGCCCGCAAGCGCGTCGGGCCGAAGAAGGAGCGAATCCGCCCGATCATCGACCGGCTCGCCGTCGAGCACGCGGACGCCGCGATCGCGTTGCGCTTCCGCAGCCCGCTCGAGCTGCTCGTCTCCGTGATGCTCTCGGCGCAGACGACGGACGTGAACGTCAACCGCGTCACGCAGAAGCTGTTCGAGAAGTATCGCCGGCCCCAGGACTACCTGGCCGTGCCGCAGGAGGAGCTCGAGCGCGACATCTTCGCGACCGGCTTCTACCGGCAGAAGGCGAAGGCGCTGCGCGGCACCATGGCGATGCTGCTCGGGGAGTATGACGGCGAGGTGCCGGCGAAGCTCGAGGCGCTCGTCCGGCTTCCGGGCGTCGCGCGCAAGACGGCGAACGTCGTCGCGGCCGAGCTCGGCGAGCCGCAGGGCATCGTGGTCGACACGCACGTCCGGCGGCTGTCGCAGCGGCTCGGCCTCACCCGTCAGGATGACCCTGTGAAGATCGAGCGCGACCTCGTGCGGCTCGTCCCGCGACCCGACTGGGGCCGCTTCCCACACCTTCTGATCTGGCACGGCCGCCGTGTCTGTGACGCCCGCCGTCCGCGTTGCGAGGACTGCGTCCTCACCGACCTCTGCCCCTCGAGCCGTGTCTGAGCGTGCCAGGAGCTTCGAGGCCGTCGCCGCCGAGTACGAGCGGCACCGGCCCGACTACCCGGAGGAAGCGCTGCGCTGGGCCGCGGAGACACTCGGGCTCGAGCCGACGGCTCGCGTCCTCGACGTGGGGGCGGGAACGGGCAAGCTGACCCGGGGCCTCATCGCGCTCGGCTTCGACGTCGTGGCCGTCGAGCCCGGAGGCCGGATGCTCGACCAGCTGCGGCTGGCCGTGCCGCAAGCCGAGGCCCACGAAGCGCCGGCCGAGGCCCTCCCCTTGCCGGACGCGACCGTCGACGCCGCCTTCGCCGCGCAGGCGTACCACTGGTTCGATCGCGAGCGGGCGCTGCCGGAGTTGCATCGGGTCGTCCGGCCCGGCGGGGGGATCGCGTTGCTCTGGAACTGGTGGGACGAGCGCGACCCTCTGCAGCAGGCACTCGGATCCGTGGTCGGGTACGCGGGGCACCAGCCGTACACCGACGACGAGCTCCCGGGCGCGCCGTGGTTCAGCGAGCTGGGACGGACGGTCGTCGAGAGCACCGAGGAGTCGAGCCCGGAGGCGCTCGTCGGCTACCTGTCCACCGTGAGCAGGTACCTCACCGCCCCGCCGGAGGAGCAGGAGGCGTACCTCCGCTCCGTGCGCGAGGTCGCGTCGCGCTACGGGAGGCGGTTCTCGCTCGCGCGGCTGACCTACTGCTTCGCGTTCGCAAGGGTCAGTTGACGCGCGGGTTCTCGGGCATGCGGGCGACGAGCTCGTAGATCCCGCCCTTGCGGCGCAGCACGTCCCGCCACAGCTCCTCGGGCTCCTCGGTGAACGCGTCGTCGGGCTGTGCGGGCTCGAGGATCCAGTCCTCCTCCGCGACTTCGGCTTCGAGCTGGCCCGCGCCCCAGCCCGCGTAGCCGGCGAAGACGCGCCGCCGGGTGGTCGCGGGCGCGATGCCCTCGGGCTCGGAAAGGGACGGGAAGCCGAGCGAGTCGAAGAGCGGCACGGCTGCGTCGTCGGGGTCGAGGAACTCGCCGAGCACGAGCACCGCCTCGGGCTGGACCGGGCCTCCTACCCAGACCGGGTCTCCGTCGTCGACGACCGGCTCCAGCTGCGGCACCGCGGCCGCGACGTCGATCGGCGACGGACGGTTGAGCACGAGGCCCGCGGCTCCCTCGTCGTTGTGCTCGGTCACGAGCACGACCGTGCGCCGGAAGTTCGGGTCGAGCAGCGCCGGCGAGGCGACGAGGAGATGGCCGCGAAACGACTCCACCTTCCCATTGTGACCGCCGGAAGCTACTTGTCGCTGGAGCGGTACGAGACGATCTGCACCCGCTCGAGCGTGAGCATCCCCTCGCCGACCATCTCGTCGAGGATCGGCACGACCCGATCGATCTGCTCGGGCGTGTCCACGATCTCGATCACGACCGGCAGGTCCTCCGAGAGACGGAGGATCCGCGAGGTGTGGATGCGCGAGTCGGCTCCGAAGCCCTCGATGCCGCGGACGACGGTGGCGCCCGCAAGCCCCTCCGCGCGCACGCGCTCGACGATCGCCTGGTAGAGCGGCTTGCCGTGCCACGTGTCGGACTCCCCGATGAAGAGCCGCAGCAGCTTGCCTTCGCCTTCGAGCTTGGTCATAGCGCCCTCCCTGTGACGACGCCCAGGTAGACCGCGGCGAGGCCGGCGGCCGCGCTCCCGAGAACATTCGCCGCCGCGAGCCCGAGTGCGCCGTCCTCGAGCAGGCGGTACGTCTCGAACTGGAGCGTCGAGAAGGTCGTGTAGGCGCCGAGGAAGCCGATCGTGATCGCCGACCGCAGCCACGGCGCCGTCGAAAGCTGCTCCGTCATGAGCGTGATCACGAATCCCAGCACGAGCGCACCGCTGATGTTGACGACGAACGTTCCCCACGGGAACGCCGTCGGCAGGCGTCGGCTCACGAAGCCGTCCAGGCCGTAGCGGGCGAGCGCTCCGAGCGCTCCCGCAACGGCTATCGCCACGATCGTCCGCATACGAGCTCCTCTCGATCCTAGGAGCCATCAGCCTGTGCGGCGGTTCGTGGCGAGCTCCATCGCCCGGCGCCACTCTCGGCGCCGCGGGAAATCTAGCCGTGTGCCGGGGTCAGCGCCACGAGCAGGCCGCCGTCGTCGTCGAGCGCAGGGAAGAAGTCGCCGACGACGGGCTTCACGTGTCCGCTGCGCGTCCTCAGCTGCAGTTGCTCGTTCAGTCGCCGGACGCCCCACTCGAGCGCGAGCTTGACCGGATTCTTCTCCTCCTCGAACCCGGCGAGTCCGAAGGCGTCGACGACGTCGTTGCCGAGCACGTCCTGCTCACTCCAGCCGCTCAGCTCGTAGATGCCGCGGCCGAGCGCGAGGATGCGCCCTTCCTGGTCGCAGGTGACCAGGCCGGTCGTCGGGGCCGGATAGTAGTCGTCCATCAGCTCGAACAGGAAGCCGAAGCCGCAGCGGTGGCAGGCGACGGCCTCGTCGTAGAGACCCTCCTTGCGGTCGACGTCGACCGAGCGCTCCTTGCAGTTCGGGCAGATGAAGTTCGGCACGGGGTCAGGGTAGCCCGGTCAGATCCAGCGCTTGCGGCGGAACCACCAGAGCTGCAAGGCGGTCGTGACGATGATCAATCCCCAGACGTAGCCGTACCCGAAGTGCCAGCGCAGCTCGGGCATGTCGCGGAAGTTCTGCCCGTAAAGGCCGACGATGAAGGTGGGAAGGAGCAGGAGCGACGCGATCGCGGTCAGCCGTTTCATGACCTCGTTCTGGTCGTTGGCGATCTTTGCCAGGGCGTAGTCGCGCACCCCGGCGAGTAGGTCGCGCGCGAGGTCGAGCCCGTCCGACGCGCGCAGGAACTTGTCGTAGGCGGCGTTGAACGCGACCTCGACCTCGTGCGGGAACACCTCGGGGCCGTGCTCAACCTCGACCGTCCCGTCGATCACGCGGCGCACCGCGTCGCGCGTCGGGCTGAGGGTGCGCCGGATGTGGAGCAGGTCGTGGCGCAGCGCGGAGATCCGCGCACGCGTGAGCTCGGGTTGTTGCTGCTCGACCACGTCCTCCAGGTCGTCGATCTCCTCGTCGAGGTCGTCGACGAGGTCGAGGTAGCGCTCGGCGATGTCGTCGAGCAGGCGGTACGCCAACAGCCCTGCGGAGTCGTCGGGCTTCGCCGCACGCTGCACGACGCCGATGTCGCACGCGGGCCTGCCGCCCGGCGGCGTCTTGCGGACGGTGAGGAGCGTGTCGTGGGTGAGGACCAGGTCGATCTCCTGGTAGTAGACGCTGTCCTGCTCGGGGACGGCGACCGCGACGAGGAACACGCCAAACACGTAGTCGCCGTGCCCCTGGAGCGTCGGCCGCGGCTCGTCCTCGTGCTGCGGTGGCGCGAGCAGCTGCTGGATCGCGGTCTCCTCGAGCTCGCGCGGTGCCTTCTCGCGCAGCTCGTCCGCAGTGGGGTCGAGCAGGTCGATCCAGGTCGCCGCCATGCGCCGCGGATTCGCCGCGGACGCGGCTAGACCTGCGTCGGCTCAGCCTCGGGTCGGGGCGCCGTCAGCGCGGCGCCCTCGTTCCCCTCCTGCTCGGCGAGGAAGCGTTCGGCGTCGAGCGCGGCCATACAGCCGCTGCCTGCGGCGGTGATCGCCTGCCGGTAGACGTGGTCCCGTACGTCGCCGGCCGCGAAGACGCCCGCGATGTTCGTCTCGGTCGTCCCCGGCTTCGCGACGAGGTAGCCGTTCTCGTCGTGGTCGAGTTGGTCGAGGAAGAGCTTCGTGTTCGGGTCGTGGCCGATCGCGACGAAGAGCGCGCCGGCTGCGACCTCCTCCGACTCGCCGCTCTCGGTGTTGCGCAGCTTCAGCCCGCTGATCGCGTCCTCGCCGAGCACCTCCTCGACGACGAACGGCGTCTTGAGCTCGATCTTCTCGTTGGCGTGGGCCCGGTCGATCATGATCTGCGACGCGCGGAACTCGCCGCGGCGGTGGACGATCGTGACCTTGTAGCCGAACCGCGTGAGGAACAGAGCCTCCTCGAACGCGGAGTCGCCGCCGCCGACCACGAAGATGTGTTTGTCGCGGAAGAAGGCGCCGTCGCAGGTCGCGCAGGCCGAGACGCCGCGGCCCTTCAGCCGCTCTTCCGAGTCGAGGCCGAGCCAGCGGGCGCTGGCGCCGGTCGCCACGATGACCGACCGGGCCCTGTACTCCTCGTCCTCGACCCAGACGCGGAAGGGCCGCTCCGAGAAGTCGACGCGGGTCACGTCGTCGGTCACGAACTCCGTGCCGAACCGCTCGGCCTGGCGCCGGAACTCGGCCATCATCTCCGGGCCCATGATCCCGTCGGGATAGCCCGGGTAGTTCTCCACGTCGCTCGTGATCATCAGCTGGCCGCCCCAGCTGAATCCTTCGATCACGAGCGGCTGCAGGTTCGCGCGCGCAGCGTAAAGGGCCGCGGTGTAACCCGCAGGCCCTCCGCCGATCACGATCACGTCACGTACGTCGCTCATGCCTTCCTCTCGCTCAAAAACTGTACGTCGTATTAAACGATTCGGGCCGGACTGACGTTCCCGGAGCGTCCGCGGCCGAGGAGTAGAATCCAACCCGGGGGAAAGACGGGCGGCGTGGCGCGATCGATCACGTGGGAGCAGCTTCGCGAGCTGGCCGCTGTCCGTGCGGAGCACGGGTACGCGGTGAGCCTCTACGTCGGGCTCGATCCGAGCACGGTGCCGACGGCGAGCGATCTCGCGTCCCATACGCGGTCGCTGCTCGCGAGTGCCGAGCGCCAGCTCGCCGAGCGCCGCGCGGAGCTGGCGAACGACCAGCGGAAGGCGCTGGAGCGCGATCTCGAGCGGATCGCGGACTGGTTCGGGAGCGAGTTCAGCCGCGAGGGAGCCCGCGGGGTCGCTGTCTTCGCCGCCGAACTGGACCGGCTGTTCCTGCCGCTGCCGCTGCCATGGCAGGTGGACGACGATGCTCGCATCGCCCGGCAGCTCTATCTCGCGCCGCTCGTCGGGCTCGTGGGGCGAGGCGACGGCGGGGTGGTCGCGTACGTCGGCCGCGAACGCGGCGACGTCTACCTGCTCCGCGCCGGCGAGCTGATCCCGCTCCTGGACGAGACCGCGGACGTTCCCGGCCGCCACGACCAGGGAGGCTGGTCGCAGGCGAGGTACGAGCGGCACATCGAGACGATCGTCGACCGGCATCTGCGCGAGGTCGCGGATGCGCTCGACCGCTGCGTGCGCGGGCTGCGCCACGTCCGGGTACTGCTCGCGGGAACCGAGGAGACGCGGGCCGGATTCGAGGCCCTGCTCTCTCCGGCCGTTCGCGGAGCGCTCGTGGGCTGGGTCTCGGCCGAGGCGCACGTCGACCCGCCACGGCTGCTCGAGGCCGTGCGGCCGCTGCTCGACGAGTGGCGCGCGGGCAGGGAGGAGGAGCTCCTCGGCCGCTGGCGCGAGGAGGCGGCGCGGAACGGGCGCGCCGCCACCGGCTGGGAGGAGACGCTGCAGGCCGCATCCGACGGTCGCGTCGAGCTCCTGCTCGTGCAGGAGGGCGCGGACCGGCCGGCCTACGTCTGTCCGGCATGCGGACGGGCGCAGGCGGTCGACGGGGGCTGCCCGCTCGACGGCACGACGCTGCAGCCGGCCGACACCGGCCTCGACCTCGCCGTGCACCAGACGCTGACCCACGGCGGGACGGTCGAGGTGATCGGCGAGGAGCACCGCGACCTCGAGCCGGTCGGCGGCGTCGCCGCCCTGCTCAGGTTCTAGGCCGCGTCGAGCGCGCGCGGCAGGGCCGGCGGCTCGGCGGGAGCGGCCTCGACCTCGAGATCGGCGGCGCGCTCGAGCCTGGTCTCGAAGCGGTCGAGCCGCTTGTCGGCATCGGCGTACTTGCCCTGAGCGTGTGAGAGGTGCTTGCCGACGAGCTCGAAGTCGTCGCGGAACTTCCCGAAGTCCTTCTGCAGCGCGGCGCAGTAGGCCATGACCTCGTGTGCCGTCTGCTCGATCTGCAGCCCCTTGAGGCCCATCACGATCACCTGGAGGTACGCAGTGAACGTCGTCGCCGAGACCGGAAAGACACGTCGCTCGTGCGCGTACGTGAGCAGCTGCCCGGTCTTGCCGCAGACGAGCTCGTAGTAGATCGCCTCGGCCGGCAGGTACATGAGCGCGAAGTCGTAGGTGCCCTCCGCCGGGAGGATGTACTTCGTCGCGATCGCGTCGATGTGGCCCTTGACGTCGCGGGCGAAGGCCTTCTCGTGCAGATGCCGCTGCGCATCGTCCTCGGCGGCGACCATGAGCTCGAAGTTGTCGAGCGGGAACTTCGAGTCGATCGGGACGAGCTTGTCGGCCCGGATCACGGCGTCGACCCGGTCACCGGTCGCGAACGTGTGCTGCATCGCGTAGCCGTCGGGTGGCAGCCGGTCGCGTAGCAGGTTCTCGAGCAGGAGCTCGCCGAAGCCGCCGCGTGCCTTGGGTGGGCGCAGTGCCTGCTCGAGCCGCGCGAGATCCTGCGCCCTCGCGATCATCGTCTCGGTCGCCTTCGTCACCTCGCCGAGCCGCTCATAGACCTGGGTCGCCGTCCGCGTCGTCGACGCCAGCCGGCCGTCGACCTTCGTGTCGAGCTCGGTCAGCCGCGTGTTCAGCGTCTGTTCCATTCCCTGCAGCCGCAGCTCGACCTCGGCGTTGCGCGCCGAGAGGTCGTTCGCGGTCTGTTCGCGCAGCGTGCCGAGCTCGCCGCGCAGCAGGCGGGGCAGGAGAACGGCCGCCGCGCCGAGCGCGGCGAGCACGAGAACGATGAGAAGTCCGGCGATCATTCGGGCGCAGAACCCTAAAGATCACGTCGGACGGACCACAAAACGCCGCCCCCGACGAACCCGTAAGTCCATCGGAAGCGGCTCGGAGAGCCTAATCGCGCCCGGATCCGGCGGTCAAGCAGAAAAACCGCGCTCTTTGCGAACTTTCGCCCTGCGATGGACGCGGCTTAGGCGTTCGCGAGCGCCTGGTTGAGCGCCCGCTCGGTGATCTGGAGCGTCGGCGCGTAGCCCGCCGGCATGATGTCCTGCAGCTTGCCGCCGGTGGGCCCGACGAGGACGGTCGGCGTCCCCTGGACGTTCGCCTTCTTCGCAAGCTCGTCGACCTTGCCGGCGATCGTCGACGCGGCCGAGTCGTTCTTCTGCGAGAGCACCTGCTGCACCTTGAGCCCGTTCACGCTGGCCGCGATCTGACCCATCATCGAGTCGGTCAGCCAGCCGCTGTCCTCCTGGCCCTGGTTGTCGTACAGAACCTTCGTGTACTCGAAGCCCTTGTTCTGGAAGGAGGCGGCGATGATGGCGAGGCGGCCGGTCTTCGACTGCGGGCCGATGAACGCCCACGGCTGCAGGTGGAGCTGCACCTTTCCGGTGCGGATGTACTTCTTCACGATCGTCGGCAGGGAGTCGACCTCGTACTGCTGGCAGATCGGGCACTGGGGGTCGATGAACATCTCCATCTCGACCGGGGCGCTCGTCTTGCCGAGCACGAGGCCCTGCTGCGGGATGCCCTTGAAGAGCGCGTTCGCGTCGCAGGCTCCGGAGAGCGCGACGCTGCTGTTGCAGTTGCCGACCTTCGGAAGCGGGCCGCCGGCGTTGTTCGAGCTGTTGCCGCCGCTGCCGAGGACGACTGCGAGCACGATCGCGATGACGACGACGAGCGCGATGCCGCCTGCGATCCCGAGCACGCGCGGTGACGCCTGACGGGTGCGCGGCCCGCCGCCCTTCGAGCGGACGGGAGGCGGGGTCCGGCCGGCGGTCGCCGCCGCGGTCTGGCGCTGCTGTCTGGCTCTCTTACCGCTCGGCATGCGCGGGAAGGGTAGCCGCATCCTCGGCGTCCCCGGTGGTCGCCAGGATCAAGAATCCGATGAGGAGCAGGAAGCCGGTGAGCGCGATCGTCGGGATGGAGAGATAGCCGAACGACTCGGGCTTGATCCAGTTGGTGCCGCAGCCCGCTCCGGGGGCGGAGACGAGGCAGCCCTGCGGCTCGGTGATCGCCCCGTACTGGATGAGCATGTGGTAGATCGAGACTCCCGCGCCGACAATCGGCAGAGGGAGCAGGTACCGCGCCGCCCGGTTGTCACCGGCCCAGGCCATCAACAGCGTCAGGATCGAGAGCGGGTACATGCAGATCCGCTGGTACCAGCAGAGCTCGCACGGGATGAAGTTTGCGACCTCCGAATAGAAGAGGCTGCCGCCGGTCGCGATCGCCGCGACGACGAACGCCGCCCACAGCTCGTAGCCCCAGAGCAGCCGCCGGATGCCGTTCAGCGGCCCGCGCAGGCCGACGAGCGCGAGCACGCCGACCAGGATCATGATCCCGATCAGCACCTGTCCGATCACCGCGAGGACGGAAAGAAGGACGAGGATGTCGTGCGTCATCCCGCAGGAGGGTATCCGCCGCACCTGTCGGCGAGCTCAGCACGCAGCACAATTCTCGCCCGTGGGAGGCTCCACGACCGTCCTGCCGTCGGCGAAATGGGCGGCGACGGACTGGAGGGCATAGGGGGGCACCTTGTCGTCGGTCCGGTACGTCCAGAGGTTGTCGGTGACCGGCACCGTGAGCTCCGGCCCCGACGGGCCGCCGGCGGCCGCCTGGGTGGGCTGGAACGAGACGGACGTGACGCCGTCGAGGGCGACGCCGAAGGTGATCCAGCTGATCACCGCAGTGCCGGCGGCGTTGCTGATCGGGTACGTGGCGAGCGTCGCGGGGTGCGCGTCGGTGAGCGGCTGCCCGCACCACGACTCGGCGTTGGGCGGCCCGACGACGACGCAGAGATCGTTCAGGCTGCCGGTGATCACGTAGACGTCGTGCCCGTCGGGCAGCCGGCCGATGTGGCGGGCCGTGTCCAGCTGGATCCCGACGAGGCTGCGCTTCACGTAGGCGGCCGTGGCCGGATCGAGTGCGTCCCCTGCGCTCTGCTGATGTTGGGCCGCTCCGATGCCGTCGAACGCGCCGAGGCCTGCCGCGATGCCGACGCCCACCGCGCCCACGAGCGCGGCCGCGACGACGGCCACCGCCAGCCAGGAACGGCGGCGAACGGCCGGCAGGGAGAGATGGAGCCACCCGTTCTCCTCCGCGATCTCGTCCAGCAGGTGCCGCTTCCGCGCCTCGAGGTGGCCGGGCGGCAGATCGCGAAGCGGCGGGAACGGAATGTCGGTCAAGGCTGGCGTGCCTCTTGCATGGTCATGCTCTCGCCCTGCTCATGTCCGAAGCCGGGATCGAGTTCCCGCAGTCGCGCCCGCGCGCGGGAGAGCCGGGAGCGCACGGTGCCGACCGGGACGCCGAGCGAGAGCGCGGCCTCCTCGTAGCCCAGCTCCATGACCGCGCAGAGGAAGAACACGTCCTGCTCGCGCCGGGGCAGCTGCTGCAGCAGGCCGAGCGCTCGCTGCGCCTGCCGTTGATCGTCCAGCTGTTGGTCCGAGGCCTCGAGGGAATCCGGCTCGGCCTCGACCGCCGGCATCCGCGCCAACGCGGCGAGGTGGCGCCGCTCCGAGCGGCGCTGGTTGCGGACGACGTTCGTCGCGATGCCGTAGAGCCACGGCAAGACCTTGTCCGGCGGCAGCTCCTTGTCGCGGCGGCGCCAGGCTTCGATGAAGACGACCGAGAGCAGATCCTCGGCCGTAGCCCAGCTCCCCACCCGGCGGAAGCAGTAGTTGTAGATCATCTTCGCGTGCCGCTCGAACAGCGTCCCGAACGCGTCGCGATCTCCGAGGCGCGAGCGTGCCCACAGATCGCCGTCTGTCGGCTCCATCGTCTGCTCATGTCCGAACTCGGTGACGGGGTTCCCGATGTCACCACGCTACGCTCACGCGGCCGGGGTGGCGGAACTGGTCAGACGCGCCCGACTTAAAATCGGGTGGCCCTCGGGCCGTGCGGGTTCGAGTCCCGCCCCCGGCATCGCTCGGACGAGCCGAAGACGGTCGAGGCCTTCCGGGGTAGAGACTTCGTGCGGAAACGACACGAAGGAGCCCGGATGCCCGAGGAGAGACCGCCACTGCCTCCCTTCACGCGGGAGACGGCAATCCAGAAAGTGCAGGCCGCGGAGAATGCGTGGAACACTCGTGACCCCGAGCGGGTGGCGAGCGCGTACAGCGCCGACTCGATCTGGCGCAACCGAGGCCTGTTCATCGCAGGGCGCGAGGAAATCACCGCGTTCCTGATGCAGAAGTGGGAGCGCGAGCGCGACTACGCCTTACGCAAGAACCTCTGGTGCTTCGACGACAACCGGATCGCCGTGCGCTTCCAGTACGAGAGCCGCGATCGCGACGGGCGATGGTGGCGGAGCTATGGGAACGAACTCTGGGAGTTCGACGAGCATGGACTGATGCGCCGGCGCGAGGCGAGCATCGACGACGTGCCGATCGACGCGGCCGAGCGACGCATCTTCGGGCCACGCCCCGAGGCCGAGCGAGGCAGGGAATTCCCGTACCGCTAGTCCCGTCAGCCACGCTCGACCGAGCCACCGTTTCGGCAGACCCTCGTCGTGGACTCGGGCGGCGGGTGTCGGGTGAGGCTGGTGGAGGCGCTGGCGAGCATCCGGAGCGTCTGGGCCTGGCTGCGGCCACGGGCGTTGTTCCAGGAGTCGAGCGAGGAGTCGGCGATGACGCCGGAGATGCCCCAGAGCGCGTCGCTGAGCGCGCTCAGGCTCGCGTCGTTCCGCTCGGAGACGAACGCGAGCGCGCCGGTCAGCGACCAGGCCGTGGCGGTCGGATCGGATGCCGTGACCGCGCTGCCGTGACGGTCGCGCGCGTCGGCGCCGCAACACCAGCCCTTGCGGATCAGGGTTGCCGTCTCCTGCAGGAAGTCGTGCCCGTCTAGCGCAGCCAGGCTTCCAGCTCCCTCTCCAGGTCACGGCAGCCGCGAGGAGTGGCGATCGTCTTCCGCAGCTTCCGTCCCTCGACCACGCAGATCGTCGGCACCTGCTCGACGCGGAACTTCTCGGCCAGATCGGGCCGCCGGTCGACCGAGACCCGGACGAGGTCGAACGTCTCGTGGTTGGCGCGCCGCTGCAGCACCTGGGCGATGAACCCCTCGACCCGGCGGCAGCGCCCGGATTGCGCCGCGTAGAAGAAGACGAGCCTCGGCCGGACCTGGGGCTCCGGAACGGGCCGTTCGTGCGGCAGAGCTTGCATTGCGACTCCCTTGTCGACATGGACCGGCTTTGCGGGCCAGGGCTCGGGGTCGCGTTCTGCGTTACGGCCTCAAACGCCAGCAGGCAACAACTTCGTACCCGAATCTTTCGACAGGAAACTGTCGGGCGGGCGTCGAGTTCGGCCCCCGGCATCGCAACGTGCAAACCAATTTGCTGCGGATTCCGTCGAAAGTCATGAGATGCGGCTGACTTCTCGATGACCGGACTCGACGCGCCGCTGGTGCCTGCTCCGCTCGAGCCCGGGGGCGAGGGCGAGTTCACCTCGTCTGCGGTCTCGCGCGAGCTCGCCGACAGCTGGCGCGGGCTCACCAGGGCCGCGACCTTCGTGGCGATCCTGACGCTGCCGGCTCTGGTCGCCTTCCTCATGCGCGAGGACCACTGGCCGTTCTGGAAGGCGCTGTTCGTGGGCCTCGTGATCGTGATCGCGTTCCGCGGGCTCGTCGACCTGCTGTTCCGGCGGGCGATCCCGCGCCCGAGCCTGTTCGGCCTCGACAGCCGGCAGGCCCGCGAGGAGGACGTGCTCGCGCGGCGGCGCGCCTGGTTCTGGCATTTCTGGCTCCGGGTCGGGATCGTCTTCGTGACCGTCGTCACCGTCGTCTGGCTCTTCCACGGCGGCACCTGGGCCGACGCGCTGGACTCGATCGTCACCGGGCTGGGACACGTTCTCAGCTCGCCGCAGCTCTGGCTTCAGCTCGTCTTCTTCTTCTTCCTCTTCATCGCCAACTTCCTGCTCTTCATGGGGCCGCTGCTCCTCATGAACCTGTCGCAGATGCAGGCCTTCGAGCCGGGCGACGCCGAGTGGGGAGTGAGGCTCGAGGACGTCCGTGGGCAGGCGGAGGCGAAGGAGGAGGTGCGGCGCGTCGTCTCGATCTGGCAGTC
>DASSZE010000037.1:0-2411 GCA_035713675.1 Gaiellaceae bacterium
GAGTCGGAGTTTCTCGATGCGTTTCTGCTCATTTTGCGACAGGAGACCCTCCGGGACGATCCGGATGACCCGCAGCAGCGGCGCGTACTGCCTGTTCCAGAGCGAGGCGAAGGCTTCAGGCGGGATGCGTCGCTCGTCGGCCAACCGCCGGTAGTGCTCCACGACCTCCTCCAGCACGTGCCTGGCGCAGAACAGACGGATCACTCCCGTGTTTGCGGCACTGACGAGCGTCGTCGGCAGGTTCTCATGCCTGCACGCATAGAGGGCATCGTTCAGCAGAGTGTTCGCGTCAACCACGACCGGCGGCACATTGCGGATCGCGGCGTCCGGAAGGAGGCCCGCCGAGTCAGCGATCTTGATGGAGTTGCCGCTTCGCCGCCGGTGAACGTCGCGGATTGCTGCCCTGACCATCAGGGTCACGTCAGCGTGATCCGATGCCAACTCCTCCTTAGCTTGCAATTAAACGTTCGCAGCCGTTTCAGGCAGCCTTTTTGACGGCCGGGTAGCGCGTCCTCGGGGGTTTTCGGGTCCCTTTCGGTCGTCCGGGGCCGGCTTTGGTGGATTTCGGTGGCAGGGCGGGCGTTCCGAGGGTTGCGCGCAGTCGGCGAAAGTCTCTGCGGACACGACCAGGCGTGAGTTTCGTCGCCTCGAGCGGCTTCTCCCAGGGGAGCCGGGCGTCGGTGACGAGACTGCGGGCGAGGCGGAGCTGGGTGTATGCGGCGGCGATGAGGGAGGTCCAGCGATCGGCCTGGGCGGGCGTGGCGAGCTTCGGGGTCGTCCAGCCCAAGGAGCCCTTCAAGTACCGGAACGCGTGCTCGATGTCGAAGCGGCGCAGGTAGGAGCGGAAGCACCGCTCGAGGTCGGCCTCGCCCGGCCCGGTCCACCACAGCCACAGCGTCTTGTCGGCGCGCCCGGTCGGCTTGGGGAGGTGCTCGACGTCGACGCGGATCACGGTGCCGCGCACGATCGGCGGCTCGTCGCGGTCGCGCCACCGCCCTCGGCCGTGCAGCTTGGGGTGCAGCTCACGCCAGGAGCGGACGCGCACCTCCCCGTAGGAGCGATCGCGAACGACGATCTCGTCGTCGGGTGGTGTCCAGGTGGTCTCGTCTGCGAGCACGAGCCGGTTGCCGTGGCGGGACGGCCGGCCCCGTGCGCCAGGTGGTCGGGGCGTGGGGTCGTGGTGGAAGACCCTCGCCGAGGAGATGCGCGCGAGCAGTTCGCAACGCGTGTCACCGAGCGCCTCGGTGAGGGCGATTGCGTCGTAGCCGGCGTCGAAGACGAATAGCGGCACCTCCCGATCGGCGGGGAGCAGCCCGACGAGGCGGCGGAGCTGGTCGATGGTCGCCGTCGTCGTGTCGGTCTTCGGCCCGAGGCGCGCCACGTCGGCGGGCGCCGTCCAGGAGTCCTTCGCCCACGACAGTTGGCTGATCCACTGGTAACTCCACCCAGCGACGATCGGCTGACCGGCCGAGTGGTGCGAGGCCGAGTAGTAAAAGCCCCGCTCGGGGCTGCACTCGGCGTCACCGCGCGCCCAGGTCGAGGCGTCGACGGCGAACATGAGCGGCCAGGAGGCCGGCAGGTTGGCGACGAGGAGCGAGCGGAGGCGGTCCTGGTCGATGCGCCCTCGGTCCAAGGCCTTGTAGAGGCTGCCATGGCTGCGGGAGAACTCCGGCTCCAAGGAGAGCTGGGGCAGCGAGTGCACCGGCCCGTTCGCGCACAACAACGCGTCGGTGAGCTCGAACAGGGCGTCAGGCCAGCAGGTGAAAGTGCTGTAGAGGTCGTGACGGAACGCGACGAGCTGGTCGATCAGCGGTGTCGGCATGTCGAGAGCCTGACTACTCTCGAACAGGAAGTGGTGGACCATCTCGACGACGCGACCGACAAGGATGAGAGCGTGGCTGGACAGACTGCGGCAAGCCGGCTCGCGAAGAGCAGGGCCCGCTACGACAAGCTCGCAGCCGAGGTCGCAGACGTCGGCATCATCGCCGCGGGGAGCCTCGCGCTCCGCTCACACCGCTGCGGCAGGACGAACTGCGCCTGCACGGCCGATCCGCCACGTCTGCACGGGCCGTACTGGCACCTCACGACCAAGGTCGCCGGCAAGACCGTGAACCGCCGCCTGAGCGAGACCGAAGCACTCGCCTACCGGGAGTGGATCGACAACGACCGGCGGCTACGCGCCCTTATCGAGGAACTGCGGCGCGTCGGCCAAGAGGTGATCGAGCTCACGCTCAGTGAGCAGACACGCCCCTCAGGGGTTTAATTGCAAGCTCAGGCGTCCGTACCGGTCCGGCCCCGACGCTGACGGGCGGACTTCAACGCGGTCGCGTAGTCGGCGGGTGTGCCGTCGTAGAAGCCGAGCTCGCCGGCTTGCTCGGTCAGCTGGCTCAGCGCAGCTCGACGTTCCGCCC
>DASSZE010000038.1:0-3128 GCA_035713675.1 Gaiellaceae bacterium
CGGAGCGGACACGCTCGCCGACGCGCACGCCGACGCGAGCCGGATCGAGGAGCTCATCCGGCGCGAGCGGCCCGAGATCGCGGACGTCGTGGTACACACCGAACCGCGATGAAATTGTGCATGTTCTCGCCGCGCGAGCCGCTGCTCGAGCGCGGCTGGCCCGGCCGGATCGACGGCGACACGGTGGTCCAGCTCGCCGCGCAGACGCTGCAGTCGTTCTTCACCGGCGGCGGGCTGGCGCGCGAGCACGCCGAGTACCCGCTGGCCGAGGTCGTCTTCCGGGCGCCGGTCCTCCATCCGCCGTCGGTGCGGCTCTTCGGCGCGGACGGCGACTTCGTCTTCGCCAACCCGGCCGCGATCAGGGCGGCAGGCGAGGAGCCGGGCGTGGGGGGAGCCGAGCCCGTGGAGCGCGTCGCCGCCGTCATCGGCGCCGACGGCGCGATCGGCGGCTTCACGCCGCTCGTCGAGTGGGTCGCGCCGCGACTACACGGCGCGAAGCAGCGGGACTTCGCGCTCACCCTCGGCCCGGTCGTGACGACGCCCGACGAGGGGGCGCCGCCCGGCGTCGACTGGGAGGCGCTCGTCGCGCACGCTGCGGAGAACACGATGCTCTATCCCGGGGACCTGATCGCGCGATGAGGGTGGCGGTGGTCGGCGCCGGCGTGATGGGCTGCGCGACCGCGTGGGCGCTGCGGGAGCGCGGCGCCGAGGTGAGCATCCACGAGCAGTTCGAGCTCGACCACGGGCGCGGCTCGAGCCACGGCCGGACGCGGATCTTCCGCGTCTCCTATCCGGATCCGGACTGGATCCGCTTCGCACAGGAGGCGTACGCCGGCTGGAAGGAGCTCGATCCCCACCTGCTCGGCCTCTACGGGCTCGTCGAGCTCGTCGCCGACCCGGAGCTGACCTCGGCGCGCGCGCTCGACGAGTGCGGCGTCCCCTACCGGCTGCTCGACCGCGACGAGGCCCGCGCGCTCGGCGCGAGCCTGCCCGACGGCTGGAGCGCGCTCCACCTCGCGGATGCCGGCGTCGTCTTCGCCGACCGCGCACGCCACGCGTTCCTCGAAGCCGCGGGTGTCGAGGTCGAGACGAACCGCAGGATCGAGTCCGCCGACGAGCTCGACGCGGACGTCGTCGTCGTCACGGCCGGCTCGTGGGTCCGCGACTTCGTCCCCGACCTGGCGGTCACTGTGACGCGGGAGACGCTCGCGTACTTCCGCCGCGAAGGCCCGCCGCCGCCGTCGATCGTCGACCTGAACGCGGAGACCGGCGGCCACGGGATGTACTCGCTCTACGACCCGGTGCACGGGCTCAAGGCCGGCGCGCACCACGCGGGCACGGAGGCCGATCCCGACATCCGGGGCGAGCCCGACCCGGCGATCGTCGAGCGGATCTCGAACTGGGTGCGCGAGCGGTTCCCCGACGTCGACCCGAAGCCGGTCGACGTGCAGGCGTGTCTCTACACGACGACTCCGGACGAGCAGTTCGTCCTCGAGCGGCGCGGGCGGGTCGTGATCGGCTCGGCCTGCTCCGGGCACGGCTTCAAGTTCGCGCCGGCGGTCGGCCGCAGGCTCGCCGAGCTGGCGCTCGACTAGCGGGGAAACCGCATCGGGGACAGGCACCTCAACGGCGAAACGGCGGGAGCCTGTCCCCGATACAGTTTTCATATGCCGTTCTACCAGCGCCTCGGGGACGTCCCGCGCAAGCGCCACGTCCAGTTCCGGGAGAACGGAACCCTCCTCACGGAGGAGGTGATGGGGCTCGAGGGCTTCACCGGCAACGAGTCGATCCTCTACCACCTCCACTCGCCCTGCCGGGTGATGGAGCTCGGAGGCTTCGAGTCGATCGAGCGCGAGGAGTGGGTGCCGGAGCAGCACGGGCACCGGCACTTCAAGACGTTCGACACCGCCCCCGAGGGCGACGAGATCACCGGCCGGCGGCTCCTGATGTGGAACGACGACGTCGAGATCTCGCTCTGCCGCCCCTCGGCCTCGATGGACTACTTCTTCCGCAACGGCGAGGGCGACGAGGTGATCTTCGTCCACGAGGGATCGGGAGTGCTCGAGACGATCTTCGGCGAGCTGCCGTACTCCGAGGGCGACTACGTCGTGATCCCGCGCGGCACGACGTACCGCTTCCGGCCTCAGGCTGGAGGCGTCGGCGGCAAAGCAGCCGACGCCCGGCCGGAAGACCGCGCCGCCTCCGGCGGCGCTGGGGGAGACCAGCGATACCTGGTCTTCGAGACACCCGGGCTGATCGAGATCCCGCGGCGCTACCGGAACCAGTACGGCCAGCTCGTGGAGGGGGCGCCGTACTACCACCGCGACATCCACCCGCCGACCGAGCTGCATACGGTGCGCGAGCACGGCGAGTACCCGGTCAAGGTGCGTGTGCGCGGCGGCTACCAGACGTACGTCGTCGACTACCACCCGTTCGACGTCGTCGGCTGGGACGGCTACCTCTATCCGTGGACGTTCTCGATCCACGACTTCGAGCCGATCACCGGCCGTATCCACCAGCCGCCGCCGTCCCACCAGACCTTCCAGGGACAGAACTTCGTGATCTGCTCGTTCTGCCCCCGCAAGCTCGACTTCGACCCGCTCGCGGTGCCGATCCCGTACCACCACTCGAACCTGCAGTCCGAGGAGATGATCTATTACGTCTCCGGCAACTTCGGCTCCCGGAAGGGCGTCGAGGTCGGCTCGATCACGCTCCATCCCTCGGGCCTGCCGCACGGGCCGCAGCCGGGCCTCGCCGAGAAGGCGATCGGGCTGCACGAGACACACGAGCTCGCGGTCATGTGCGACACCTTCCATCCGCTCAAGCTGACGAAGTTCGCGGAGGCGCTCGACGACGGCACCTACTGGCGCTCGTGGTACGCGAACGCGCAGAACGGAGACGCGCCGGCCGAGGGTGCCGACGCCTCCGGCGCGGGCCTCACGTCTCACCTCTGAGCGTCGCGATCCCGTCGAGCGGCAGCCCGACGCCGCTGTTCCGGTTTCCGGGGAGCTGACGGCTACGGGGTTCCACCGATGCCCGGCGACGCCGCGGCGGCCATGCTCGTCGGGGGTCGGGAAGGAGGTGTAGCGATGAGAAAGGCACTCGCAGTGGGTGCTGCCGGCGCGGGT
>DASSZE010000039.1:0-16294 GCA_035713675.1 Gaiellaceae bacterium
ACGACGAGCAGCGAGGTCGTGAAGTTCGCCCACACGAGTAGCGGCATGCGCCAGAAGGTCAGCCCCGGCGCCCGCATCGTGATGATGGTGACGAGGAAGTTGAGGGCGGTCATGATCGACGACGCCCCTGCCCACTGCACGCCCTGGTTGAAGAAGATCGCGCCGATCGGCTGGTGGGTCGAGCAGAGCGTCGCGTAGCCCGTCCAGCCGCAGGCGAACGCGCCGCCGGGCATGAAGAACGAGCTCAGCATCATGATCCCGGCGATCGGGAGCAGCCAGAACGACAGCGCGTTGAGCCGCGGGAAGGCCATGTCCGCCGCGCCGAGCATCAACGGCACGACGAAGTTCGCGAGACCGGCGAAGGCCGGGATCACGAAGAGGAAGATCATCAGCGACGCATGGACGGAGAAGAGCCCGTTGTAGGTCTGCGGGTCGAAGTACTGGTCGCCCGGCTTGGCGAGCTCGGCACGGACGAGCAGCGCGAGCATCCCGCCCGCGAGGAAGAAGAAGATGGTCGTGACGAGGTACTGGACGCCGATCACCTTGTGGTCGGTGTTGACGCGGAAGTAGTCCCGCCAGCTCTGCGCGCCGTGGCCCGAGTGGTCCTCGGCCCGGGTCGGGTACCCGAGCGCGTAGTAGACCCAGTAGTCGAAGGCGCCGATGCCCGCGAGGAAGCCGATCGGTGCGGCGACGAGCGCGGCCACGAGCACGAGCGGCTCCAGCAGGAGGATCGGGTGCCAGCCCGCGCCCCAGCGGATGAGCACGACGATCCCGAAGCCGATCGCGCCGAAGAGCGGCGTCATCCACAGCGCCCGGATCCAGCCTCCGCCGAGCAGGAGCCGGCGCCAGCGGCCGCCTCCGGTCGGGCTCGGAGCGTGCTGGACGTGATGCTCGGTCGCGGTCGTGGTCAACGTCGGTTCACCCCTTCGTGCTCGTCTTCTGGTGGTTCAGCCATGTGTCGAACGCCTTCGGCGCCATGACGATCGCCTGGGTGCGCATCAGCGCGTGGCCGAGCCCGCAGAGCTCGTTGCAGATGAGGGGATAGGTGCCAACCCGGTCGGGCGTGATGTGCACGTTCGTGACGAGCCCGGGGACGATGTCCTCGTTCGTCCGGAACTCGGGCACGAAGAAGGCGTGGATGACGTCGAGCGAGCGCATGTTCAGCTCGACCGACCGCCCTTCCGGCAGCCGCAGGACGGGGCTGGCCGCGTTGTTCGCGTCCGGGTAGTTGAACGTCCACTCGAACTGCTGCGCGGTCACGTTGATCTGAAGCGTGTCCTTCGCCTGGGCGTCGTTGCGTGAGAGGACGATCGCGCTCACGATCGCGATGGCGGTCACGAGGACGAACGGGATCGCCGTCCACGTGATCTCGAGGCCGGTGTTGCCGTGCACCGGCGGGCCGTCTTCCTCGTCGTCGGGCTTCGCCTTGAACTTGACGACCGAGTAGAGCATCACGGCGGCGACGATGGCGAAGATCGCGATGCAGATCGCGATCACGAACCAGAACACGAAGTCGATCCGGCCGGCCTCGCGCGAGGCGTCCGGGGGCAGCCACGTCGGCACGAGCGCGACGGCGGCGGCAACCCCGCCGGCGATCACTCCGATCCCCACGATCGCGACGATGGAGCCCCTGCGCATCCGTCGAGCAGACTAGACGAACCGCAACCGGGGCGAATCCCGAACCGACCTTCGTGCGTTCTTCTCCCGGACCCCACCAAAGGAGGACGACATGGGTCTCGGAGTAGGACTGATTCTTGCGGCAGTGGGCGCCGTGCTCGCCTTCGCCGTGGACACGACCGTTTCCGGCGTGAACATCCACACGATTGGCTGGATCCTGCTGATTGTCGGGATCGTCGGGATTCTGCTGTCTCTGATCTTCTGGTCCTCGTGGGCCGGCCCGGGCGGCTTCAGCCGCCGGCGGACGACCTATTACGACGAGGGCCCCCCGGCAGGCCCCGGCTACTAGACAGCTCGCGCTCGAACGGACACGGCCGGTACCTGGTGCCGGCCGTTTCTGTTCAGGCGATCGGCAGCTCGAGGAAGAACGACGAGCCGTTGCGGCCGTCGGAGTCGACCCAGATGCGGCCGTTCATCCGCGTGACGAGCTCGCGAGAGATGTAGAGGCCGAGCCCGGTTCCGCCGACTCCGCGGGTGAGGTTGGGGTCGAGCCGGAAGAACTTCTCGAAGATCCGGTCCTGCTCGGCGGGCGGCACGCCGAGCCCCTGGTCGGCGACGCGGAAGCGGACCCGGCCGCCGCTGCGGCTGATCTCGACCTCGACCCGGCCGCCGTCCGGGGAGTACTTGATCGCGTTGTCGGTCAGGTTGGTGAGGATCTGGCGCAGCTTGTCCGGGTCGGCGGCGACCGGCGGCAGGCCGCGCGAGGCGCTGACCGCGACCTCGACGCCCTCGGGCGCCCGAGCGCGGGCGACGTCCGCGACCTCCGCGGCGATCCCGGCGGCGTCGCAACGCTCGATCGCGACGCTCATCCGGCCCGACTCGAGCCGGCTCGCCCAGAGGATGTCGTTGACGATGCGGGCGAGGCGGTCGGACTCGCTCGAGATGACCTCGAGCAGCCGGTCGCGCTGAGCCTCCTCGACCGTGACGTCCTGCCGGCGGAGCGTCACGGAGGCGCCGTAGATTGCGGCGAGCGGCGTGCGGAGCTCGTGCGAGACCGTCGAGACGAAGTCCGTCTTCATCTGCTCGACCGCGCGCTCGTCGGTGACGTCGCGGAAGGCGTAGACGGTGCCGCCTGGGAAGCGGACGGCGGAGATCGAGAGCCACCGCTCCTCGCCGTGCACGTCGACGGGCAGTGTCTGGGCCCGCGACGCCCCGCCCGCCTGCGGCTCCGAGGCGACGGGGATGCGGGACTGCAGCGACGCCCAGTCGTCCAACAGCTCCGCGATGGGCCGCCCGACGGCTTCGACCGCCGGCCGTCGCAGGCTCATCGCCGCGGTCGGGTTCCAGAGCCGGACGAGGCCCGCCTCGTCGACGAGGATGACTCCGTCGTCGACGTACTCGAGCGCCTCGGCCGCGTGCGCCCGCTCCTGCGCCGCGGCGAACAGGCGCGCGTTGTCGAGCGCCAGCGAGATCCGGCGCGCGAGCTCGGTAGCCATCTCGAGGTCCGACTCGTCGAAGCGCGGCTGTCCGGCGATCGTCCCGAGGCTGATCGCCCCCAGGGTGCGGCCCCGGGCGACGAGCGGCGCGACGATGCCCGACGTGTTCGCGATCCGCCGGATGGCGCGCGCGTGCTTCGTGTCGTGCGCCATCGCCTCGGCCTCCGCCTGAAGATCCGGGATCAGCTGCGGCTTGCCGGTGCGGAGCGCGACCTGGATCGGGTGGGTGGAAAGCGTCGGCGGATAGCTCGCGCGGAGCTCGCGGACGAGCTCGGTCTTCTCGGGGTCGGCGTGGACGGCGACGACCCAGTGGAGCTCGTCGTCCTCGTCGAGGAGGTCGATCACGAGGTAGCCGGCCAGGGCCGGCACGGCGAGCTCCGCGATTCCGGCGAGCGTCTGCTCCCAATCGAGGCTCGCGACGAACAGCTCGTTCGCGCGGGCCAGGAAACGCAGCTGCTCCTCCGAGTGGCTGCGGCGCGTGACGTCGGCGACGATCGCAACGGCGGAGACGATCGCGCCCGCGGCGTCGCGAACCGGCGCCGCGCTGATCTCGAGCATGCGGGAGCCGTCCGGGCGCTCGAGCTCGCGGAGCTCGCCGACCGTCACCTCGCCCGTCTCGATCGCCCGCTCGAGCGGCCAGCCGTCGGTGGCCGGGCCGCTCCGGCGGTGGTCGACGCCGAGCTCGATCTGTGCACCCCAGACGCGTTCGAGCTCCTCGTTGCGCAGGACGACGCGATGGTCGGCGTCGATGATGGCGACGCCGAGCGGCAGCTGCGCGATCACGGCCTGGAGCTGGGCGAGCGAGTCCTGCGCCCGACGGTGCAGGTCCACGAGATCGAGCGCGAGCGAGATGCGCCGCGCGAGCTCCGAGAGGAGCTCGAAGTCCTCGTCCCCGTGCCGGCCGGGCTCGGCCGAGGTGACCGCGAGCACGCCGAGCCGCCTGCCGCCCGCCTCGAGCGGGACGACGACGAGCGAGCGCGACTCCATGTGGACGAGCTCCTCCTCCCCGGGCCGCGCGACCTTCTTCAGCGGCCTGTCGAGCGACGGGAGGTGGATCGGCTCGCCGCTGCGGAAGACCTCGACGACCGGGATCCGCCGGTGGCGCGAGGTGTCGTACACGTCGTCGATCTCGTCGAGGAGCGCGGAGATGCGCGGGTCGACGTGCGCGTGCGCGACCCGCACGAGCTCGCGGTCGCCGCGCGCGACGTAGATGTGGCACCCGTCGGCGATGCGCGGCACCACGAGCTGCGGCACCCGGCGCAGCAGTTCCTCGTAGTCGAGCGTCTGGCTCAGCTGCTCGGTTGCCTCGAGGAGGAGCGCGAGCCGCGCCCTCGACGCCTCCGCCTCGCGCCTCGCGGCGGCCTCGCGCTGCGCGGCGACCGTCTCCCGCGTGATGTCGCGCGTGACGTTCACTACGAGCTCGACGGCGCCGCCCGGCCCGAGGACCGGCGTCGAACGCAGCGCCAGCCAGCGCTCCCAGTCCTCCGACCGCCGGCGGAGCCGGACGACGGAAGAACTCTCGGCGCCGCCCAGCGCCGAGGCGGCGGGCAGGTCCTCGAGACCGATCGGCGCGCCCTCGGAGTCGGACAGCTCGAAGAGAGCGAGCAGCTCCTCGGCCGACAGCGCCATCAGCTCTTCCGCGGAGTCGAGCCCGGCGGCCCGCGCTGCCGCGTCGTTCGCGAACAGGAAGCGGCCGTCGCGGCTCGTCGCGGTGATGCCTTCCTCGACCGTGCGCAGGATGGTCGCGAGCTGCTCGCCCGACTCATGCAGCGCCTGCTGCGCCTCCGTCCGCTCGATGACCGACGCGAGGTGGTTCGCGATCGTCCGCGAGAGCAGCAGCTCGCGGTCGCTCCACTCGTGCGGCGCGTCGCGGTAGAGCACGAACTTGCCGAGCAGCCGGTCGCCGCGGACGAGCGGGACGAAGGCGAGCGCACCGATGCCCTCCCTGCGGACGGCGCGCCCGAGCGCCGGCTCGAAGCCGGCGCCGGCGAGATCCGAGAAGAGCACCGGCTGCGGGTCCCGGGCGTCGGGACGCCACGGAGAGTGCCCCTCGCTCGCAGCGCGATAGCGGTCGGACAGCCCGCGCCAGGCGCGGAAGCGCATCACGCCCTCATCGTCGGCGAGCAGGACGGAGGCGCGATCGGCGCCGGTCGCCTCGAGCAGCGCCTCGAGCGCGGCCTCGAGGACCTCGTCGAGGACGTAGGCGCCGGCGACGGCATCGGCTACGCGATAGACCGCGTCGAGGTCGCGGAGCCGCGAGCGCAGCTCCTCGCGCTCGCTCACGTCCCGCGCCGTCCCGAGCATGAAGCGCGCCTTGCCGTCCTCGGTGCGCACGGACGATCCGTTCACCTCGAACCACGCGTAGCCGCCCGAGGCGCGGCGCAGTCGGATCGTGACGGCGTCGACGTCGGTCCCGGACGCGACCTCGTTCCAGGCCTCGGTCGCGACGGCGGCGTCGTCGGGATGGATCACCTCGAGCACCCCGATGCCCGCGAGCGCGGTCGGCTCCCAGCCGAGGGTCGACCACGACGGCGAGGCGTAGACGATCGCGCCGGTCGGGTCGCAGAGCGTGACGAGGTCGTGCGAGCGCTCGACCACGAGCCGGCGGACGGCATCGTCGACGTCCTCGGACGTTGTCGCGAGCGGCTCCGTCCCGCTGCTCGTTCGTCTGCCCCCCAGGTCCGCGCTCTCCTGTGCTCGTCGCAGTCTGCACGATGCTTCGACGAATGGCCAGCGATTCGGCCACGGCTACAATGGGCGCCCGCTCGGGCCGTTAGCTCAGCTGGTAGAGCAGGGGACTCTTAATCCCAAGGTCGCAGGTTCGATCCCTGCACGGCCCATCTCACCCGCGAAGGCGCTGGTTCGCCATCGTCGCCTTCTTCGCTGCGTCAGCCCGGTGCCGCAGCGGAAGTCATCGGTCGGCCACGAGCCGCTAGCGTCGTGCCGCCATGAAGATCCTCAGCGTCGTCGGGAACCGCCCGCAGTTCATCAAGTCCGGCCCGGTCAGCTCCGCCTTGCGGGACGCGGGGGTCGAGGAAGTCGTCCTCCACACCGGCCAGCACTGGGACCGCGACCTCTCGGACGTCTTCTACGAGGAGCTCGGACTGCCCGAGCCCGACTACCGGCTCGACCTCCACACCGCCGACGCGGAGGCGATGCGGCCGCGGATCGCCGCGGTCCTCGCGGAGGAGCGGCCCGACTGGGTGCTCGTCTACGGGGACACGAACTCGACGCGGGCCGGCGCGGAGGCGGCCGTCGACGCCGACGTTCCCGTGGCGCACGTGGAGGCCGGGCTGCGCAGCGGCGACCTCTCGATGCCGGAGGAGCACAACCGGATCGCGGTCGACGCCGTCTCCGCGCTCCTCCTCTGCCCGGACGAACGGTCGCGCGAGACGCTGTTGCGCGAGGGCGTTCCCGGCCGGATCGAGGTCGTCGGCGACGTGATGGCCGACGCGTGCTTCCGGCTCGCGCCGATCGCGCGCGAGCGGTCGCCGATCCTCGCCGAGCACGGGCTAAGGCCCGGCGGCTATGTCGCGGCGACGATCCACCGGCAGGCGAACGTCGAGCCGAAGCGGCTGGCCCGGATCGTCGACGGGCTCGGTCGCATCAAGGATCGCGTCCTCTTTCCGGCCCATCCGCGCACGCGCAGCGTGCTCGCAGAGATCCCGCCGAACCTCGAGCTGCTCGCACCGCTCGGCTACCTCGACATGGCCGCGCTCGTCTCGCAGGCGCGCGTGCTCGTCACCGACTCGGGCGGGCTGCAGAAGGAGGCGTACTGGTACGGCGTGCCGTGCGTGACCGCGCGCCCGTCGACCGAGTGGGTGGACACGGTCGAGGTCGGCGCGAACGTCCTCGTCGACGACGATCCGGACAAGCTCGCGCACGCGGTCGCCGCGGCGCGGATGCCCGAGCGACGGCCGCCGCTCTACGGTGACGGCCACGCTGCGGAACGGGTCGCCGCTAGCCTTGCGACCCGTGAGTGAGGGCTATGACGTCGGCGTCGTCGGCGCCGGCTACGTCGGAGTGCCGCTCGCGGCCACGTTCGCGGAGGCCGGCTGCCGCGTCCTCCTGGTCGACGTGCTCGAGGACGTGGTCGCCGCCGTCAACCGCGGCGAGTCGCACATCCTCGACGTCTCGAGCGAACGCCTGTCGCCGCTCGTCGAGCAGGGCCTGATCCGGGCGACGACGAGCTACGACGAGCTGCGCGAGGCCGAGGCCGTCCTGATCGCGCTCCCGACGCCGCTCTCCGAGCAGCGCGAGCCGAACCTGTCGATCGTCGAAGCAGCCGTGCGCCGGCTCGCCGGAGTCCTGCGCGAGGGCCAGGTCGTCGTGCTCGAGTCGACCACCTGGCCGGGCACGACGCGCGAGGTGCTGCAGCCGATCCTCGAGGAGGGCAGCGGGCTGAAGGCGGGCGAAGGCTTCTTCCTCGCGATGTCGCCGGAGCGGGTCGACCCCGGCCGCGAGGACTGGACGACGAAGACCGTCCCCAAGGTGCTCGGCGGCATCACGCCCGAGTGCACGCGCCGCGCGGCCGAGATCTACAGCCGGGCGCTCGACACGATCCACGAGGTCTCGACCCCGGAGACCGCCGAGCTCACGAAGCTGCTCGAGAACATCTTCCGCTCCGTCAACATCGCGCTCGTCAACGAGCTCGCCGTCCTCTGCGACCGGATGGGGATCGACATCTGGGAGGTCGTCGACGCCGCCGCGACGAAGCCGTACGGCTTCATGCGCTTCAACCCCGGACCCGGTCTAGGCGGCCATTGCATCCCGGTCGATCCCTTCTACCTGAGCTGGAAGGCGCGCGAGTTCGGCTTCTACACCGAGTTCATCGAGCTCGCCGGCAAGGTCAACGAGGAGATGCCGTACTTCTGCCGCTCGCTCGTCTCGCAGGCGCTCAACCATCACTCCCAGCGCGCGATGAAGGGCTCGCGCATCCTCGTGCTCGGCGTCGCGTACAAGCCGGACATCGGGGACATGCGCGAGTCGCCGGCGGTGAAGCTCATCTCCCTGCTCCGGAACGCGGGCGCCGACGTCGCCTACCACGACCCGCACGTGCCGACCGTCGCCGAGCACGGGCTCGAGCTGTCGTCCGTCCCCTGCGAGCCCGGCGCCTACGACTGCGTCGTCATCGTCACGGACCACTCCGCGCTCGACTACGACCGGCTCGTGAACGACGCGAAGCTCGTCGTCGACCTGCGCAACGCGACCGGCGCGAAGGGCACCGCTGCGGAGCACGTCTACAAGCTGTGACCGACGGGGTGCGCATCGGCCAGGTCGGGCTGGGCTACTGGGGCCGGAACCTCGCGCGCGTCTACGACGACGTCGCCGACCTCCGCTGGCTCTGCGACGCGAGCGAGGGGCTGCGCGAGGAGTTCGCGCGCCGCTACCCGAACGCGACGGTCACGGGCGACTTCGAGGAGATGATCTCCTCCGGCGAGATCGACGCGGTCGTGGTCGCCACGCCGGTGCCGACGCACCATCCGCTCGCCCGGCAGGCTCTCGAAGCGGGCCTGAACGTCTTCGTCGAGAAGCCGCCGGCGATGCGCGTGTCCGAGATGGAGGAGCTGATCTCCCTCGCCGAGGCGCGCGGGCTCGTGCTCATGCCGGGCCATCTCCTGCTCTACCACCCCGCTGTGCAGAAGCTGAAGGAGCTCGTGGACACGGGCGAGCTCGGCGACGTGCTCGTCGTCTACGGCAACCGCCAGAACCTCGGCAAGATCCGCAAGGACGAGAACGCGCTCTGGTCCCTCGGCGTGCACGACCTCTCGGTCATCCTCTACCTGATCCAGGAGGAGATCGTGGAGGCCGCCGCGCACGGCCGTGCCTTCCTCAACCAGGGCGTCGAGGACGTCGTCTTCTGCTACCTGCGCTTCGCCTCGGGGAAGATCGCGCACATGCACCTGTCGTGGCTCGACCCGCACAAGATGCGGCGGCTCACGGTCGTGGGGCGCGACAAGATGGCCGTGTTCGACGACATGGAGCTCGACCGGAAGATCACGGTCTACGACAAGGCGCCCGAGCAGCCGTCTGACTCGTACGGCGAGTGGCGGACGCGCTCGGGAGACATCTTCAGCCCGAAGGTGCCGAACGACGAGCCGCTCAAGCTCGAGTGCCAGCATTTCGTGCGGCTCGTGCAGGAGGGCTGGGACGGGCGCGAGATGCACGACGGCCTCGAGGTCGTGCGCGCGCTCGAGCTCCTCACGGAGAGTCTGCGTGGCTGAAGTCCACCCGACGGCGGTCATCCATCCGGGAACCGTGCTCGGCGAGGGCGTGAAGGTGCTCGAGCACGCCGTCGTCGGGAAGCAGCCTTCCCTCTCTCCGCGCTCGACGGCCAGGCGGGACCCGCTCGAACCGGCGGTCATCGGGGACGGGACGATCGTCTCCACGGGTGCCGTCGTCTTCGCCGGCACGACGGTCGGCGCGCGCGTCATCCTCGGCGACCAGTCGTGCGTGCGCGAGCGGGTCGTCGTCGGCGACGACGTGGTCATCGGCCGCGGCTCGCTCGTCGAGAACGACACGACGATCGGCGCGCTGACGAAGATCCAGGCGGAGGCCTATATCACGGCGTACTCGACGCTCGAGGAGCAGGTCTTCATCGCGCCCTGCGTCGTGACCACGAACGACAACTTCATGGGCCGCACCGAGCGCCGGCACGAGCTCGTCAAGGGCCCGACGATCCGCCGCGGCGCCCGGATCGGCGGCGGCGCGATCCTGCTCCCGGGCATCGAGATCGGCGAGGAGGCGTTCGTCGGTGCCGGCGCGGTCGTGACGAAGGACGTCCAGCCGCGGATGCTCGTCGTCGGCAACCCGGCCCGCGTGCTCCGGCCGGTCGCCGAGGACGAGCTGCTCGAGAACCAGTGACCGCTAGCCGGTCTTGGCCAGCCGCACCGAGTAGCGGCCGGCGCCGGGCTTCGTGACCTGGAGCTCGACGTAGTACCAGCCGGCCTGCCGCGCGCGGTACGTGAGCGCCTCCGTCCGGCCCGCGTGCGCGGACTGCGCGACCCGCCACTTGGCGCGCCGGCCCTTGAGGACGGTCTTCGTCCCGGGCTTCCACAGCGTCACGGCGACGGTCGCGTTGTTCCATGCCGCCTGGACGCGCGCCTGCAGGCGCTGGCCGCTCGAGAGCTTGACGCGGTAGATGTCCACCGGGTCGTCGTAGTAGCCGAGAGTGGCGGCCGCGACCGGCCTGCGTCCCCAGAGCGTGTGCGCCTGCGCGACGTCGTCGTTCGGCTCGAAACGGTCGGCGGGAGGAAGCGGGGCCGAGGAGAGAGCGTCGACGGCCGCCTTGACGTCGAGGCGTCCCCAGCCGCTGTACTTGTCGCGACCGCCGGGGCAGGGAACGGGAACGGTGCCGCACTCGTTCGTGGGGCCGATGTCGTCGGCGTGCCGGTAGAGGATCGCCGCCACCTGGCTGGGCTTCAACGACGGGTCGAGGCCGAGCAGGACCGCTGCGGCCGCGGATACCTGCGGCGCCGCGAACGACGTCCCCTCCGGGCGGCGATAGTCGCCGGTGGCGCAGTCGGTGTAGCCCTGCGGCGTGCACCCCTGCTGCTTGCTCGTGAGCGACTTCGGGAAGGTCGAGAAGATGTCGACGCCCGGCGCGGCGAGGTCGACGTAGCGGGGATCCTGGTCCGAGAAGCTCGGGACGTCACCGGAGCGCGTCAGCGCCCCGACGCCGATCACGTGCGGCAGCGCGGCCGGCCAGCTCGCATACGGCCAGGGTGTCGCGTAGGCCTCGTCGGCGTTGCCGACCGCCGCGACCACGACCGCCCCCTTCGACACGGCGTAGGCGACCGCCCGGGCCTCGGCCTTCGAGTACGCGTCGAGGTTCGGAGCGACCGGGTCCCGCACCGCGCCAAAGCTGAGGTTGATGACCTGCGCGCCCTGGTTCACGGCCCAGACGATCCCGGCGGCCTCGGCCTTGAGCGGGATCGTGCCGTCGTTGGCGACCACCTTGGCGACCACGAGCCGCGAGGCGTACGCGAGACCGACGATGCCGGCCGAGCCGAGGTTCCCGGCGATCTCCCCCGCGACGATCGTGCCGTGCCCCTCGGTGTCGATGCACGGGTAGTTGTCGACGAAGCTCTTCACGGCGGCGATCTGCCCCTTGAGGTCGGGAGCGGCGCAGTCGACGCCGGAGTCGATGACCCCGACCTTCACCGGCTGCTGGAACACCGGCGGCGTGGGCCAGGCGTCGAAGGCGTGGTCCTGAGGCAGATACCACTGCTTCGGGTACAAGGCGTTCGTCGGCGTGAACGCGGCAGCAGAAGACACCGCGACCAGCGCGGCCGCCGCAGCAACGGGCAGCGCAAGCCTCAGCTTCACGAGCTCACCGTAGCGCCAGCTCAGCCGCTCGGCTTGACCCGAACGCGTATAGATGCTGCAGCGTCCCGCGCGGTCGCGAGGCGGTAGTCGGTCGTCGTGCTCGGCCTCACGACCAGCCGGAACGCGCCTCCCTTCGCGGTGGGCGCGACCCGCTTGAACTGCGTCCACGGGCCGCCGGCACCGCGCTGCTGCACGACGACGCCGCGGACGCCGTGCACGACGCCGGTCAGCAGCACACGCGAACCGGTCGCGACCGCCGGGTTCGGGGACGGAGGCCGCAGCGACAGGACGGCGACGCTGAACCACGTCGAGCGCAGGCCGAGCGCCGACGCCGTGAGGCCGCCCGCGACGGCGGTCGTGCTCTGCTCCCCCCGAACCAGCGAGGTGAGCTTGATCGTCCGTACGCGCTTGGACGAGTTGCGCGTCACGCTCGCATCGAGAACGCGACCGGGGACGTGCAGCGCCTTCCCGAGAGTCTTCGCGGTGACGGGCACCGGGCCCCAGCTGTGATACGGCGAGATGCTGTCGAACGGGTCCTTGACGGAGACGAGATAGGGCTTGCCCGCGGAGCCGAAGGCATCGGCCGCCGACTGCGTCAGCCCGCCCGTGCTCGAGGAGAACATCGTGTCGGCGACGTGGGTACCGAAGAACAGCACCTGTCCCGACGTCTCGTTGACCGCCTGCGTCGCGGTCGGCTTCTCGGCGGAGATCCCGAGGTAGGCCTGGCTCCGACCGTCCGCATAGACGTCGAACGGCGCCGCCGCCCGCCGGCTCGCGAGTGCGTACGAGCGCGCGGCGACGGCCTGCGCGTCGAGCGCGGCGGGAAGCCAGGAGGACGGCTCCTCGGCCGGGACGACGCCGTAGAGGTACTGCTCGAGCGGGAGGACGTTGATCGCGCGGAGCTTCCCGTTCACGACATCGACGACGATCTGGCCGCGGTACGTGCGCCCGAGCTCGAGCCTCGAGCCGCTGGCAGGCGAGAAGGTGAGCGGCGGCGCGAGCGCCTGGCTCGGGCCGCCGTCGACGGCGAGCTGGAGCGCCGGCGTCAGGGTCGTATCGCCGGCGGCGAGCGTGTGGTCGATCCCGTCGCCGTCCTCCACGGTCAGCGGCTGTCCGGACGAGATCGCGAGCGAGCTCTTCCCGTCGGCGAGGAGGACGCGGATCGAGGTAGCCGTCGTCTGACCAAGCGTCGTGCCGGGGTAGTAGGCGGCGAGGATCTGGTCGTACGTGTAGCCCTGCTGCGCGTAGCCCTGGGCGCCCCACTGGCCCATCCCGACGCCGTGCCCCCAGCCGTGGCCGCTGAGCAGGAAGAGCGCGCCGGAGCCGGACGGCGCGACGTACTGGGCCGGTGCCGACGAGCGCGCCGCGTGCGGCGCCGTGGCGAAGGCGACGGCGGCGGAGAGGGCGAGGAGAGCGGCGACGGTGCGAAGCATGCGGCGGCGAGTGACGCCCACCAGTGTGCCTCAGGGAGCAGGCGCCGGCCGCGGCGGTGTCGGAGTCGCGCTCCGCGCGCCGGGAAGCCACCAGTTCCATCGGCCGAGGAGCCGCATCGCCGCCGGGACGATCACGAGCCGCACGAGCGTCGCATCGAGCAGGATCGCAACGGCGAGGCCGACCCCGAGCTCCTTCAGCGCCGGGGAACCGGCGAGCGAGAACGAGGCGAAGACGGCGACCATGACGGCCGCGGCGCTCGTGATCGTGCGCGCCGACCGCACCAGGCCCTCGGATACCGCGCGCTCGTTGTCCCCATGCACGAGCCACCGCTCCCGGATGCGCGTCAGGAGGAAGACCTCGTAGTCCATGGAGAGCCCGAAGGTGACCGCGAGGACGAGCGCCGGCACGACCGTGTCCACGTAGCCGGGCGAGTGGTAGCCGGTCCAGTCCGCCCAGCCCGACTGGAACACGGCGACGAGGACGCCGTACGCGGCGCCGACGCTGAGCAGGTTCACGAGGACGGCCTTGAGCGGCAGGACGACGCTGCGGAGCAGGAGCAGGAGGACGAGATACGACGCTCCGAGGATGAAGGCGAGGATCTTCCAGAGTCCCCCGACGATGGCGCGCTCGACGTCCTGGTCGAAGACGGTCGAGCCGCCGAGGAGAGGGCCCGGGCCGACGGCCGCCCGGATCCGCGCGACGATCCGGCGTGCCGGCGCAGACTCCGCCTGCGCCGCGATCCGGGCGTCGATGAGCCAGCGGGCGCTTCCGCCGCCGCTGCTGCGCGCCGGCCGCGTCACCGAGACGACCCCCGGCACCGCGCGAATCCGGCGCGCGACGGCCGCGGCGTCACCGCGGACGACGACGTGGACGGGTGCGGCGAACCCCGGGCCCGCAAGCGCCATCGCCCGCTCCGTCGCGACCCGGACCTCGGAGTGCGCGGGCAGCTCGTTGAGGCCGCGATTGAAGGTCTGCATCCGCACCAGCGGCGAGGCGAGCGCGAGCATCACCGCGACGCCGCCGAGCAGGAAGGGCCAGGGCCGCCGCATCACGCGCCCCGCCCACGCGGTCCAGAAGGCCCCGCCGCGCTCGCCTCCGGCCGTCCAGGGCAGCGGGACCCGCAGCCACTCCACGCCGCGGCCCACGAGCGCGAGCAGGGCGGGCAGCAACGTCACCGCTGCCAGCACCGCGATGCAGACCACGACGATCGCTCCGACCGCGAGCGAGCGGATCCCGTTCACGTCGATCGCGAACAGCCCGGCGAGCGAGACGGCGACCGCGGCACCGCTGAAGACGACCGCCTTGCCCGAGGTGACGAGCGCCCGTTGCAGCGCCTGCGGCGGCGCGAGGCCTGCCGCGAGCTCGCCGCGGAAACGGCTGACGATGAAGAGGGAGTAGTCGACCGCGACGCCGATCCCGATCATCGAGGCCATGTTCGTGACGTAGACCGAGAGCTCCATGGACCGCGAGAGCCAGTAGACGGCCGCGCCGGACAGGAAAACGGCGGCGAAGCCCAGGGCGAGCGGGGCGATCGCGGCGACCACCGTGCCGAAGGCAGCGAGCAGGATGATCAGGACGAGCGGAAAGCCGAGCTCCTCGCCCCTCGCGAGCTGCCGCTTCGCCACCTGCTGGAAGTTCGACCAGATCGCCGGCTCGCCGAGGACGCGCGTCTGGACCCGAGCGCTCGTCTGGACGAACTCGCGTCGCAGCTTCGTCGCCTCGTCGATCGCCTGCGCGCTTGCCCTCGGGTAGGCGACCGGGAGCAGCGCGGCGCGGCCGTCGGCGAGCATGACCGGCGTGCCCGGTCGCAGGACCGCGTTCCGGTGCAGCGCGGGGACGATCGCGGCGAGCCGCAGCCGCACCGCGGCCCGGCTCCTCCCGCTGACGAAGATCGTGAAGGACGGTGGAGTGACGCCGGGGAAGCGATCGAGCAGGCGCGCCGTGCGCACGGACTGGCTGCCCGGCACGTCCCAGCCGCCGCCCGAGAGCCGGTCGGTCTGGTGGAGCGAGAACCAGGCGCACGCGGCGAGCACCGCCACCCAACCTGCGAGGAAGGCGCGACGGTGACGCCAGATCGCCGCGGCGAGGCGCCCCAAGAGCCGCTCGACCGCCATGGAACGAGCGTAGCCCTCGTTCCGTCCGGGCGACAGGTAGACTTCCCGCAACATTGCGAGGCGACGGAGCCTCGGTCGACCACAGAAGGTGGCGGCCGGGGCTTTTTTCGTTCTTGAGCAATCCAGTCAGGAGGGAGAATGAGTTACGTGGAGAGCAGGAACCGGGCGACAAGCGACCCGGAGACGCGCAAGGAGGTGCTCGCGGAGGTCGAGTCCCGCGCCATCGAGGACGTGCTCCTCTGGTTCACCGACCTCGAAGGACACCTGAAGAGCTTCTCGATCACGCGCAGCGAGCTCGAGGGAGCGCTCGACGACGGGATGGGCTTCGACGGGTCGTCGATCACCGGCTTCAACGCGATCGAGGAGTCGGACATGGTGGCGATCCCGGATCCCGAGACGTTCCGGGTGCTGCCCGACGGCCAGGCGGCGCGGATGATCTGCGACGTCGTCACGCCCGACGGCAAGCCGTACGCCGGCGACCCGCGCTACGCGCTGCGCCGCGCGCTCGAGCGGATGGAGGCGATGGGGTTCGACACGTTCAACGTCGGGCCGGAGGCCGAGTACTTCCTGTTCAAGGACGAGAACGGCACCGAGACGCTCGACGAGGGCGGCTACTTCGCGCAGACGACGCTCGACGCCGCGACCGGCGTCCGGCGCGACACGATCCGCGCGCTCGAGTCGATGGGCATCCCGGTCGAGTACCACCACCACGAGGTCGGCCCGTCGCAGCACGAGATCGACATCCGCTACGCCGGCGCGCTCGACATGGCCGACTACATGCTCACGTACCGGCTCGTCGTGAAGGAGGTCGCGAAGCAGCACGGCTACCACGCGACCTTCATGCCGAAGCCTCTCTTCGGCGAGAACGGATCGGGCATGCACACGCACATGTCGCTCTTCACCGACGGACACAACACGTTCTTCGACGGAGACGACAAGTGGCACCTCTCCGAGGTCGCCAAGGCGTTCATCGCCGGACAGCTGCGACACGCGCGCGAGCTCTCCGCCGTCTTCGCGCAGTGGGTCAACTCGTACAAGCGGCTCGTGCCGGGCTTCGAGGCGCCGGTCTACGTCGCGTGGTCGCAGCGCAACCGCTCGGCCCTGATCCGGATCCCGCTCTACAAGCCGGGCTCCGAGCAGGCGACGCGGGCTGAGATCCGCTGCCCGGATCCGGCCTGCAACCCCTACCTCACGTTCGCGGCGCTCCTGCACGCAGGGCTCGAGGGGATCGAGCAGGGCTACGAGCTGCCCGACCCGATGGAGACGAACCTCTACCACCTCACCTCCGAGCAGCGGCGCGAGCGC
>DASSZE010000040.1:0-11171 GCA_035713675.1 Gaiellaceae bacterium
CGGGATCGGGCAGCCCCAGTAGCGCTGGCGCGAGACGCTCCAGTCGCGCAGGCGATACGAGACGGTCGCGCGGCCGCGGCCCTCGGCCTCGAGCGCCGCGACGATCGCGCGCGCTCCCTCCTCGGCGGGCAAACCGTCGAACGGGCCGGAGTGGACGAGCTTCTCGTCCTCGTCGATCACGACCGCGACCGGCAGCCCGAACGTCTCGGCGAACTCGCGGTCGCGCTCGTCGTGCGCCGGCACGGCCATGATCGCGCCCGTCCCGTAGTCCATCAGGACGTAGTCGGCGACCCAGATCGGGAGGCGCTCGTCGTTGACCGGGTTGACCGCGTGCAGCCCCGTGAAGACGCCGGTCTTCGTCGTCGCCGAGGCGCGGTCCTCGACCGGCCGCGCGCCGGCGTGCCGCGCGTGCTCCTTCGCCTCCTCATTCGCGAAGGCCTCGACGAACGGATGCTCGGGCGCGACGACGAAGAACGTCGCCCCGAACAGCGTGTCCGGACGCGTCGTGAAGACCGCCAGGTCCTCCCCGGTCTCCTCGACGCGGAAGAGGATCTCGGCGCCCTCGGACCGGCCGATCCAGTTGCGCTGGATCGCCTTCGTCTTCTCGGGCCAGTCGGCGCCCGGGTACTCGAGCAGCTCGTCCGCGTACGCGGTCGTGCGCATGTACCACTGGGTCATGTTCCGCAGCTCGACCTCCGCCCCGCACCGCTCGCAGTGCCCGTCGACGACGTACTCGTTCGCGATCACGGTCTGGTCGTTGGGGCACCAGTTGACCGGGCCTTCCTTCCGGTAGCAAAGGTCGTGTGCGACGAACTGCTGGAACAGCCACTGCGTCCAGCGGTAGAAGGTCGGCTGGTGGGCCGAGACCTCGCGGTCCCAGTCGATCGCCCAGCCCAGCCGCTTCATCTGGGCGCGCATCGTCTCGATGTTCCGCTCGATCGTCTCGCGCGGGTGCCTGCCCTCCCGGATCGCGGCGTTCTCGGCCGGCAGCCCGAACGCGTCCCAGCCCATCGGACGCACGACGTGCCAGCCGCTGCGCCGCCGCACGTGCGTCTGGACGTCGCCCATCGTGTAGTTGAGGACATGGCCCATGTGCAGGCTCGGGCCCGAGGGGTACGGGAGCATCTCGAGCTGGTACCAGTGGTTTTCGGCCGCGGGCTCGCCGGGCACCGGGTTCTCGACGTGGAAGGCCCCGGCGTCCTCCCAGACGCGCTGCCACTTGGCCTCGATCTCGTGCGGTTCGTATCTTGGTGTCGTCATCGAAAAGATGTCCCTGGAACGAAAAAACCTCTCCGAGGAGAGGCGTCGGGAGGTCGGCGCGGCTGACCGCGCTTGGCTCCCTGGACTAGGTAAGAAGCAGCTCCTGCATTGGGTTCCCGATACTAGCAAGGTGCTCGAGCTCCTTCCGGAAACGGCGCGGATCGAGGACGGCGGGCTCACGCTCGGCGGCGTGCCGGCGGCGGAGCTCGCCGACGAGCACGGCACGCCGCTGCTCGTCTACTGCGAGCAGACGATCCGCTCGCAGGTCCACGCGTACCGCGAGGCGGCTCCCGGCGCGCTGATCGTCTACGGGACGAAGGCGTTCGCGAACGTCGCGCTCCTGCGCCTGCTCGGGGAGGAGGGTGTCGGCGCCGACGTGTCCACCCTGGGCGAGCTCGCATTCGCGCGCGCGGCCGGCATCTCCGGCGAGCGGCTCGTCTTCCACGGCAACAACAAGTCCCAGGCGGAGCTGCGCGCGGCCGCGGAGGCCGGCGCGCTCGTGGTGCTCGACTCGCCGGGCGAGGCCGAGGTCGCGGCCGCCGCCGGCGTGCGGCGCGTGCTCGTGCGGCTCACGCCGGGCGTCGAGGCCGTGACGCACCGCTCGATCCGGACCGCGCACGAGGAGTCGAAGTTCGGGCTCGCGCCCGAGGCGGCCGAGCGCGAGGTGGCGCGCGCCGGCGAGCTCGGCCTCGAGGTGGAGGGAGTCCACGTCCACGTCGGATCCCAGCTCGGCCGTGTCGACGAGAGCGTCCTCGCACTCGAACGGGTGCTCGCGTTCGTCGAACGGCTGCACTGGACGCCGCGCCTGCTCGACCTCGGCGGCGGCCTCGGCGTCCGCCACAACCGCGACGAGCAACTGCCGACGGTCGCGGAGTTCGTCGCCCCGCTCGCCGAGGGCGTCCCGAGCGGCACGCAGCTGATCCTCGAGCCGGGCCGCTCGCTCGTCGGCCGCGCCGGAGTCACGCTCTACCGCGTCGGGAGCGTCAAGGAGTCGGGCGGGATCACGTACGCCGCGATCGACGGCGGCATGTCCGACAACCCACGCCCGCAGCTCTACGGCGCGCGCTACGAGGCGCTGCTCGCGAACCGGGCGGAGGAGCTGCCGACCGGCGTCTACCGCATCGCCGGCAAGCACTGCGAGTCGGGCGACGTCCTGATCGAGGCGGCGGAGCTGCCGGAACCGCTCCCCGGCGACGTGCTCGCCGTGCCCGCGACCGGCGCCTACTCGCTCGCGCTCGGGTCGCAGTACAACGGCGTGCCGCGGCCGGCCGTCGTGCTCGTGGCCGACGGCGGGGCGCGCCTCGTCCGCGCTCGCGAGACCGTGGACGATCTTCTACGCTTCGAGCGGCCATGAGGCTGAGGCTTGCGGCGATACCCGGGGTCGTTCTCGTCGCGGTCGCCGCGGCGATGTGGGGCACGGACCCGATCATCCGCAAGACGATGAGCGGCTCGACGACGGCGACGACGATCGTCTTCGGCGAGCACGTGATCCTCGTCGCGCTGACGCTGCCGCTCCTCCTCCCCGCGCTGCGAGCCGTGTTCCGCGCCGGCCCGCGATACATCGCCGCGGCGATCGTCGTCGGCGCCGGTGCCTCGGCGCTCGCGACGATTCTCTTCACCGACGCGCTGATCGGCCACTCCGACTACATCACGCCGGTCGTGATCCAGAAGGTGCAGCCGCTCATCGCGGTGGCGGCCGCGGCAGTCCTGCTCGGCGAGCGGCCCCGCCCGCGCTTCGCCTGGTTCTTCCTCCCGGCGCTGCTCGGCTTCTGGCTCGTCAACCAGCCGTCGCCGCTCCACCCGTCGGCGCAGGGCGCCGTCGTGATCGCGGAGGCGACGGCGGCCGCCGTGCTCTGGGCACTCGGGACGGTGCTCGGGCGCTACATGACCCGAGAGCTCGAGTTCCAGCACGTGCTGTCGTTGCGCTTCTTCTTCGGGCTGGTCGCGAGCGCGATCGCGCTGCCGATCATGGGCGCGCCGGCGTACTCGAACGGCCACGACACCGTCCTCATCCTCTACCTCGCGCTCGTCACGGGCCTCGCCGCGCTGACGCTCTACTACTACGGCCTCCAGCGCACGCCCGCCGTCCTCTCCTCGCTCGCCGAACTGACGTATCCCGCCGTCGCGGTGATCGCCGGCATCTACGCGTACGACCAGCATCTGAACTGGAGCCAGTGGCTCGGCGTGGTCCTCATTCTCGGAGCCGTGACCTTGCTGCCCGTGCAGCGGCGGCGCGTCGTCTCGGAGCCGCGGCCTGCGGAGCTGGTCCCCGCCGCCGCGTGAAGCTCCTCCTCACGTCCGCGGGGGTCAAGAACGCGAGCATCCGCGCCGCGCTCGTCGAGTTGCTGGGCAAGCCGGTCGAGGAGAGCGACGCCCTCTGCATCCCGACCGCGCAGTACGCGCACCCGCTGGTCACACCGCAGATGGTCTGGAACTCCATCAGCGGCCGGTCCGAGCACTCGATGACCAAGCTCGGCTGGAAGTCCGTCGGAATGCTGGAGCTCACCGCGCTCCCCAGCCTCGACGAGAAGCGCTGGGTTCCCTGGGTGCTGGAGGCGGACGTCCTGCTGGTGTCGGGCGGCGACGCCCTCTACCTGTCCCACTGGCTGCGGGAATCGGGGCTCGTCGAGCTGTTCCCGTCGCTCGACGAGACCGTCTGGGTCGGATTGAGCGCCGGCAGCATGGTGCTGACGCCGAGGGTCGGCGCGGACTTCGTCCAGTGGAGGCCCCCGACCGGCGGCGACAGCACGCTGGGCGTCGTCGACTTCTCGATCTTTCCGCACCTGGCTCCGGACGGGATGCCGGGCAACTCGATGGCCGAGGCGGAGAGCTGGGCGGCCGAGATCGGCGGCCCCGGCTACGCGATCGACGACGAGACGGCGATCAAGGTCGTCGACGGCGAGGTCGAGGTCGTCTCCGAGGGCGAGTGGAGACTGCTGAACGCCGAGACGCATTAGGCTCGCGGCGTGGATCTCCGGGACACGCCGGACGAGGCGCAATTCCGCTCCGAGCTGCGCGCCTGGATCGAGGCGAACCTCCCGCCCGAGAAGCGCGGGGGGCGCGGCGGGGCGCAGCGGTTCGAGGATCCGTTCCTGCGCGAGTGGAGCCGCAAGCTCTACGAGGCGGGCTACGCCGGCCTGACCTGGCCGAAGGAGTACGGCGGGGTCGGCGCGCCCTACAGCTTCCAGGCGATCCTGTACGAGGAGCTCGCGGCGGCGCAGGCTCCGCCGCACGTCGGCGTGATCGGGCTGAGCATGGCCGGGCCGACGATCATCGCGCACGGCACGGAGGAGCAGAAGGCGCGCTACCTCCAACCGCTTCTCGCGGCGGACGAGATCTGGTGCCAGGGCTTCTCGGAACCCGACGCCGGCTCCGACCTCGCCGCCGCCCGCACGCAGGCCGAGCGCCGCGGCGACGTCTACGTCGTCAACGGCCAGAAGGTCTGGTCGTCGTTCGCGCACATCGCCGACTTCTGCATCCTCGTCACGCTCAGCGACCCCGAGGCTCCGCGCTACCGCAACCTCACGTACCTGCTCGTCGACATGCACGCGCCCGGCGTCGAGGTGCGGCCGCTGCGTCAGATCACGGGCGAGTCGGAGTTCAACGAGATCTTCTTCAGCGACGTCGAGGTGCCGGTCGAGAACCGGCTCGACGAGGAGGGCAACGGCTGGCAGGTCGCGATGACGACGCTGCTGCACGAGCGCGCCACGCTCGGCTTCGCGCTCACGGCGACGCTCGACGGCCTGCTCGGACGGCTGCTCCAGGACGCAGCCGGACGCGAGCTCGACCCACGCGCGCGGGAGGCGATCGCCGCCGAGTGGATCGAGCTGCAGGCGCTCCGCTACACGAGCTACCGCGCACTGGGGACGTACGAGCGCACCGGCGTTCCGGGCCCCGAGGGCTCGGGCGTGAAGCTGCGCTGGTCGGAGGCGAACCAGCGACTGACGAAGCTCGCGCGCGAGCTCGGCGAGTCGGGCGGGATCCTCGACGACGGCTGGTGGAACCACCAGCAGCTCCGCAGCCGCGGCAACACGATCGAGGCAGGGACGTCGGAGGTGCTGCGCAACATCATCGCCGAGCGCGTGCTCGGCCTCCCGAGGTCTCGCTGATGGACTTCACGCTGGGCGAGGAGCAGCTGGAGCTCAAGGCAGCGGCGCGCGACTGGCTCGCCGACCGCTTCCCGCTCGATCGCGACTGGGCTGACGCTGGAAGCGTCGGCGGCCAAGCCGCCGACGACCGCTGGAGCGAGCTCGCCGAGCTCGGCTGGCTCGACGTCGCGGAGGCGGAGCTCGGCTTCGTCGAGGAGGCGCTGCTGCTCGAGGAGCTCGGCTACGCCGGCTATCCGGGCCCGTACCTCGCGACCGTCGGCTTCGCGCTGCCGTGGCTCTCGCCCGAGCAACGCGCTCGCGTCGCCGCTGGCGAGGAGCGGTGGTCGGTCGACGTGGACGGCCACGTCCCGTGGCTCGGGGCGGTCGACTTCGTCGTCTCGGACGGCGGCACCGCGTATCCGGCACGCGGAGAAGAGGTCGCGTCGGTCGATCCCTCGCGTCCGCTGGGCCGGCTCGAGAAGGGCGGCGGCGAGCCGCTCGCCGGCGGCCGCAACCTGCCGCGGGCCCGGACGGCGAGTGCCGCCGAGGCGCTCGGCGTCGCGCAGCGGGCGCTCGAACTCGGCGTCGAGCACGCGCAGACCCGTGTTCAGTTCGGCAAGCCGATCGGCACCTACCAGGCCGTCTCCCACCCGCTCGCGCAGACGTACACCGACGTCGAGCTCGCGCGCTCGCTCGTCTACTGGGCCGCCTGGTGCGTCGCGGAGGAGGACGAGCGCGCGCCGCTCGCCGGCGCCGCCGCGAAGGCGTTCGCGACCGAGGCCGCGGTCGCCGCCTGCGAGCGCTCGATCCAGGTGCACGGCGGCATCGGCTTCACCTGGGAGCATCCGCTGCACCGCTTCTACAAGCGCGCCCTCTGGCTCGAGGGCTTCGGGTTGCGGCCCGCGCAGCTGCGCCTCGAGGTCGCCAACCTGCTGCTCGCGTAGGAGAATGAGCCGGATGGACGGCCTGATGATGGACTTCCCGCTCACGCTGACCCACGTGATGCGCCGGGCGGAGACCTTCTTCGGCGACGGCGAGATCGTCACCCGGCAGCCGGACAAGTCCTTCCACCGCACGACGCACCGCGAGACGCTGCGGCGCGCGCGGCAGCTGGCCGTCGCGCTGAAGCAGGCCGGCCTCGAGCGCGGCGACCGCGTCGCGACGCTGTGCTGGAACCACCACCAGCACCACGAGGCGTACTTCGGCGTCCCGTGCGGCGGCTTCGTCCTCCACACGCTCAACCTCCGCCTCCATCCGAAGGACCTCGAGTACATCGCTGGCCACGCAGGCGACCGCGCAGTGATCGTCGACAAGGCGCTCGTGCCGCTGCTCGAGCAGTTCCGGCCGGGAACGCAGATCGAGCACGTCTGGGTCGTCGAGGACTCGTACGAGGAGCTGCTCGCGAACGCCGATCCCGACGACTGGGAGGATCCGGGGCTCGACGAGCGCGAGGCGGCGGCGATGTGTTACACGAGCGGGACGACCGGCCGGCCGCGCGGCGTCGTCTACTCGCACCGTTCCACCTTCCTGCACGCGCTCGGCGTCGGCGCGAACAACCCGCTCGGCCAGGGGCTCGGGATCGACGACGCCGTGATGCCGGTGGTGCCGATGTTCCATGCGAACGCGTGGGGCTACCCGTATCTCGCCACGCTGCAGGGCGCGAAGCTCGTCTACCCCGGCCCGCATCTCGACCCCGACAGCCTGCTCGAGAACATGGAGCAGGAGCGCGTTTCGTGGGCCGCCGGTGTGCCGACGGTCTGGATGGGGATCCTCGCGCGGCTCGACGAGGAGCCACAGCGCTGGGACCTCTCCGCGATGAAGGCGATGCTGATCGGCGGCTCGGCCGTGCCACGCGCGATGATCGCCGCCTTCGAGTCGCGGCACGGCCTGCGCATCTGCCAGGGCTGGGGGATGACCGAGACGTCGCCGGTCGCCTCGACAGTCGCGCTCCCGTACGACCTCGCGGAGGCGGACGACGAGACGCGGTGGAACTTCCAGGCCACCGCCGGCATCCCGCTCCCGCTGGTCGAGATCCGCGTCCGAGCCGGCGACGAGGACGTGCCCTGGGACGGCGAGTCCATGGGTGAGCTCGAGGTGCGCGGCCCGTGGGTGGCGGCGCGGTACTACGACTCGTCGGACACCGCCGACCGCTGGACGGAGGACGGCTGGTTCCGCACCGGCGACATCGTCTCGATGCATCCGCGCGGCTTCATCGAGATCAAGGACCGCTCGAAGGACGTGATCAAGTCCGGCGGCGAGTGGATCTCCTCGGTGGAGCTCGAGAACGGGCTCATGGCCCATCCGGCCGTGGCCGAGGCGGCCGTGATCGCGGTGCCCGACGAGAAGTGGGGCGAACGGCCGCTGGCCGCCGTCGTGCTGAAGGAGGGAGCGACCGCGACGGCCCACGAGCTGCGCGACTTCCTCGCGCCGAGCTTCGCCAAGTGGTGGCTGCCCGACCGGTTCGAGTTCGTGGACGAGATCCCGAAGACGAGCGTCGGCAAGTTCCGCAAGCTGGCTCTACGTGAGCGGTTCGCCGCCGAGACAGCCCCGACGAGTTGAGAGCCGCCGTCCTGGTGGAGGTCGACGGGCCGTTCGAGCTCCGCGACGTCCCCGATCCGGAGGGAGAGGCCGTCGTCCAGGTGCGGGCCGCCGGCATCAACTTCCTCGACGTCCTGATCCGGCGCGGCCGTTACCCGCAGATGCCGGAGCTGCCGGCCGTGCTCGGCGTCGAGATCGCCGGCGAGCTCGACGACGGGACGCGCGTGACGGCGCTCGTCCCCGCCGGCGGCTACGCCGAGCGGGTCGCGGTCGACCGCGCCTCGCTCGTCCCGCTGCCCGAGGAGGCCGGCTGGGCCGAGGGCGCTGCGTTCCTGCTCACGTTCCTCACGGCGTACGTCCCGCTGACCCGGCAGGTGCGGCTGGCGGAGGGGGCGACGGTGCTCGTCCACGCGGCCGCGGGCGGGGTCGGCACCGCGGCGATCCAGGTCGCCCGGGCGCTCGGCGCGCGGGTCGTCGCCGCGGCCGGCTCGGAGGAGAAGCTCGCGCTCTGCCACGAGCTCGGCGCGGAGGAGGCGTACGTGTACGACGAGCTGCCCGACGACCTCCGGGTCGACGTCGTTCTCGATCCGGTCGGCGGGGAGCTGTTCGAGCGCTCGGTCACGCGCCTGCGGCCGCTCGGGCAGCTCGTCGGGATCGGCTACGCGGGAGGGCTCTGGCCCGAGCTGCAGCCGGCGCAGATCGTCGGGCGCAACGTCGGCGTCCAGGGCGTCTACATCGGGCGGCTGCTCCGCCACGCGCCGGACGTGATCGCGGCAGCGACGCGGGAGCTGCTCGGGCTGTGGCACGAGGGCTCGATCCGGCCGGTCGTGGGCGCCGAGTTCCCGCTCGCGGACGTCGAGGCGGCGCACGAGCTCGTCGAGTCCCGCCGCAGCGTCGGGAAGGTCGTGCTGCTGCCATGACCACCCCACGGAATGCTGCGCATTCCGCGGGGGCCCCGGTGAGGGCGCTCGTGACCGGCGGGCGCGGCGGGATCGGCTCCGCGATCTGCGCGCTCCTCGACGATCCCCTGGTGCTCGACCTGCCGGAGTTCGACGTCGGCGAGCCGGAGGCCTGGCGATCGCTCGAGGGCGAGTTCGACGCCGCCTTCCTCAACGCAGGCGTGGTGACGGGCGAGCGAGACCCTGCGGCGCTCGGTGACGAGCAGTACCGCCGCGTCGTGCGGACGAACGTCGACGGCGTCGTCTTCGGCATCCGGGAGTCCGCGGCGCGGTTGATGCCGCGCGGCGGGTCGATCGTCGTGACGGCCTCGCTCGCCGGGCTGCGAGACGTGTCCCTCGACCCCGTGTACGCATTGACGAAGCACGCGCTCATCGGCTTCGTCCGCAGCGTCGCCCCACACCTCGCGGCGCGCGATATCCGCATCAACGCCATCTGTCCCGGCCTCGTCGACACGACGATGGCGAGCGAGGAGTTGCGGGCGGCGGTCGGCGTGGAGCTCATCGAGCCGTCGTTCGTCGCCGCGGCGGCGCTGCGCGCGCTCGAGGACGAGGAGACCGGCCGTGCGTGGGTCGTGCAGCCGAACCGCGTCGAGCCGTTCCGGTTCCCCGGCGTGCCGGGGCCCAGATGAAGGACTACAGCTGAGCCCGCGCGCACGCCGACCCTGGGGCGAGCACCCGCCGCCCGACCCGCACGTCTGGAACACGCTGCGCTACCGCGGCGTCGAGCAGGCCGACGGCCGCGCCGTGATCGAGTGGGACGCGCCGCCGGAGTACTGCTTCCACTCGCCCTCCGGGCCGATCGTCCACGGCGGCATGGTCGCCGCGCTCCTCGACACCGCCATGGGCGGCGCGTGCTGGACGCTGATGACCGAGGACGAGGACTTCCTCACCGCCGACCTGCGCACGGAGTTCCACCGCTCGGCCCGGCCGGGCACGCTGCGGGCCGAGGGGCACGTGGTGCAGCAGAACCGGCGCGTCGTGTTCTGCGCCGCTGAGCTGTACCAGGACGGCGAGCTGATCGCGAGCGCGCGCTGCACCCAGATCGTGCGCCGCCCGACAGCGTAGGCAGCGGTGGCGAGCTCAGGCGAGAGGACACTCGTCCAGCCGACCGACCCCTCGCTCGACGGTGCGTCATCCGTCATCCGACGAGCCGGTCGGCCCAATCTGGTCGGGTGACGGCGACGGTGGTCAGGGCGACGTCGATCGCGATCCCGATCACCAGTGCGGAGTTCCAGTATGCGACGAGCAGTACAACCGAAAGCAGACACGCAATGATGATGAGGGCGGGCCAGGCACCAGCGAGCCCCGGCATACCCCACACTCCAAGTGCGACGAGCGCAAACGCGACGACCGTCGCCAGCATCAGTGCCATCGCCACCGATCGGCGAGCAGGCTCCGGCAGTAGCCACGATCGGTCGATGGAGAACTCCTTCACATCCGGCGCGAGGTAGAGCAAATGCACGAAACCGTGTGCCAGCAGCAGCACCCCGACGACGATACGAACGGCAATCATCACTCGTGCCTCCGACCGGAGACGTGCGCTTCACTGCATCGCGAAATCCAGATCATCGAACGGGATTGGACACTGTCCCGGGATCGCTACTGCGCTCTCCGACGGTTGGGTGTACCTATCTCAGTCCAACGGCCGCTTGAGTAAGACCACCGGCCAAGCCATGAGATCGCCGTACTTGAGCGAAAGGCCGATCGCTTCCCATCCCTGCGCCCCCAGCGCATTGAGACGATCTGGCTCCCACGCATCGGCGTCCTTCTTCAAGCCCTTGGCCTCTGGAAGCGGGACGACAAGGTACTCCCACTGCGTCTGCGTCATCGTCGTCATCTAGACCTCCTCTCCTGACGAGAACATTCGTATTTGGCGCTTCACGACGCATCAGCGGAACCCCCGAAAACGTCTGCCCCGCGGGATGAGGGGAATACCTCGCTCAGGGGTCATTCCGGCACACTGGCCCATGCGAAGGCGCTGTTACCTGGCGGCTAGGCGTGCGGACGCTTGGAAGGCGAGAGCCGGTACCCGTCGTTGGAACCCGACGCCTCAGGATCTATGTCGGCGCGGATCGATGCCGCACGAGCTCGGGAGCGCTCTCGGCGTGCCGTCAGCCAGCTCGACAGTCGGCGTAAGAATTTCACGACGGCCTGAGCATAGAGTTGGGGCTGGCAGCTCAGGGGTCATTCCGGAACACTGGCCCAGGTGAGTGAGCCTCCACCTGACAGCTAGTACCTGAGGCTCAGTTGCCACTCACTTCGAGGAAGCACAGCAAACGTCTCGCCTTCCGTCGGCTCCCGCCCGAGTACGTCTCTGACTGCTTGC
>DASSZE010000041.1:0-4676 GCA_035713675.1 Gaiellaceae bacterium
TGGACGCGCAGGTTGCGGCCGCCGCCGCCGCGGGGAGTGGCGGCGGCTCGCTGAAGTCGTGCTTCATCACCAGTGTCCGTCAGCGACCGAGCGTGGGAGCATGGGCGGCAAGCCAGCTGAGTAGGTCAGCGAAGACTTGCTGCCTCTCCGGCTCGTTGTGGATCTCGTGGTAGAGACCGTCGTAGATCCTGATCGTGCAGTTGTCCGGAACCCTCTCCGCAAATTGCCGGCTTCCGCTCGGGTAGTTCAGCCGATCTGCGCCCCCGTGCATGAGCAAGAGAGGCAACGAGAATCGATTGGCGTCGGCTAGGTCTGCGTCGGCGGCGCCGATCATGTCCCTGGCGAAGCCGAGCGATGCACGGGAGTGGACAAGGGGATCGGCCCGGTATGCAGCAACGACGTTCGGGTCGCGCGAGATCAGCGTGGCGTCCAGCCCGGATCGCAGGGTCACGCTCGGGAGGACGGCACCAAGCGTGCGGGCTGCGAGCATTCTGGCCCGATGCTCACGAAGGGCTGTGTGGAACGGCGGTCCTACTGCGACGACTCCGGCCAGGGGCGGGTTGCGCCGCAATGCATAGTGGAGAACGAGCAGGCCGCCGAGGCTGTGGCCGTACAGGAAGCACGGGATCGGTCCGAAGCGGCGACGCGTGTCGTCGAGCACCAGATCTATGTCTCCCATGGCGTCGCCGATACGGAGATGGCCGCGGCGTCCATCGGAGCGGCCGTGGCCCCGGAGATCGAACGCCGAGACTGCATAGCCGCCTCGCAACAACGCGTCGCAAAGACGGCGATACAGCCCGCTGTGGTCTCCCAGCCCGTGGATCACGCAGACGGCCGCGTTCGGGACACCAGCAGGAACCCACGCCCGGGCGAACAGCGACGCGCCATCGGAGGTCCGAAGGCGATGTTCGACTTGCAGAGTCCCGGCGTCGGAGTCGGTCCGACCGTGCCCAGGGACGATTGCTGTCCGTCCCGCTGACAAGCTCACGCGGGCCTCACCGCCTGCCCGGTCGGGGCTGGCGAGCGCTGCTAATCCGGAGCTCGAGCAGATAGACGAGCGCACCCACGGCGACGATCGCCAACCACTGCAGCGACAGCGAGGGGAACATCGGACTTGGGATCCTCACGTTCAGCGTGCCGCGCTTCACGAGCTGCTCGTACCACCAGTCGCTGACGGCAAGGGCCAGCCCGTAGACGAAGAGCAGGGCCAGATAGATACGGGTAGCAGTGCGGAGCCGGCGCATCTGGTCGACGCTGCGCATAAGGAGGACCGCGCAGAGGCTGAGCAGGAGCCCATCGAGCCCGTCGTGGTTTCCGAGGTGCACCGAGACCAGATGAGGATGCCCGGCTTCAGGCACGACCTGCTTCGACATGAAGATCGCGTGCAACCCCGGCACGTCGCCCACGTAGAAGCCGAGGTTGGCGAAGACCCAGGGGAGAGCGCCGAACAGGAGAACGAGGAAGGGCAGCGCCCAGAACAGGTCCGCTCGTGTAAATGGGGGGTCGTGGCCGCGGCCCGTCATGGCCAGCGCCAACAGCGTGAGCCCGAACGCGATGCCTACTCCGACGGCGGCCGGAACGTTGACCGGCTTCGCGTCGAGGTGGTCTGGGTCGATTGCGAAGGCGATCGTCGCGCAGAGGGCGACAGAGAGGCCAGACAACGCGACGACGGTTCTCCTGAACCGAGCGCTGGAGGAGCCGACAAGGAGCCGGTCGAGGGCGATCGCGACGAGCGCGATCGCCGCCAGCCCGACCGGCCAGCCGAGCAGGATGAGCGCCCTCCCGGCGCCGGCACGGATCCCTGCATCGCTCACGGCGAAGAGGAGATGCAGCGGGGTGCGCGCGTTCGTTGCCCAGGTTGCGGCCGCGACCACGATCCAAAGCGCCCAGATCAGCAGCGAGCCCGTCAGTCCAGCCCCGTCGCTGATCACAGGTTCGTGCTCTTGCGACCACGAGGGGTGCGCTGGTGTCCGAGGACGCAACGCAGTTGCGGCTGTCCGAGTGAGCACGCCCGCCTCCTACCGAGTGGCCGTGTGTAGCTCGGCCGGCGAGGTGTCGGCCGCCCGTGGGTTCGCCTCCCGGGAGAGCGCGACGTAGTCGATCTTTCCGATCCTGGTCAGCGGGAGCTGGGAGCGGAACTCGATCTCGCGTGGGCACGACCACTTGATCAGCCGTGACTGGCAGTAGGCGATGAGCTCGGCTGCCAGCGCATCCCCTGCGGCGCCTTCGTCGTGCGTGATCACGAACGCCTTCACGCGCTCGCCCTGTGCCTCGTCCGGGACGCCGATCACACAGCTGGCGCCTACGGCCGGGTGCTCGTCGAGCACGGCCTCGACTTGTACGGGATAGACATTGAAGCCGGAGGACTTGATCATCCGCTTGCGGCGGCAGGCGAAGGTGAAGTAGCCCTCCTCGTCGACGCTGCCGATGTCTTCGGTGTGCAGCCATGTCCGCCCGTCGGAGTGCTGCTTCAGCGTCTTAGCCGTCGCCTCGGGGTTGTCGAGATAGCCGAGCATGAGCGGCGGGCCGGAGACGCAGATCTCGCCTTCCTGTCCGGCCTCTAGCTCGTGGTCGGTGCCTGGCTCGCAGATCTTGGCCAGGATGTCCGGGAAGGGGATTCCAATCGAGCCGTCGCGGGGCCGGTGCAGCGGGTTGCACATGATCGCCGTGACCGCCTCGGTGAGGCCGTAGCCCTCGATCAGGCGGACGTTGCCGCCCCGCTCGCGCACGAGCTGCTCGAATTCCTGGCGTACCGCCGGGCGGAGCGTGTCCGCGCCCGAGTAGGCGGCTCGCAGCATGGACAGATCTGCACGGCGCAGGGCGGGGTGATGGGCGAGCGCCTCGTACAGGGTCGGCACGCCGGCCATCAGCGTCGGGTGCTCGCTGCGCATCACCTTCGCGACGGTCGTCGGCGAGAAGCGGGGCAACATCACGAGCTTCGCACCGCTCAATAGCCCGGCGTGGACGAGCGCGGCGAGACCGAAGCCGTGGAAGATCGGCAGGATCGCGAGGAGCACATCCCGCTTGTCGAGCGAGACCCAGGTCGCAACCTCCAGCGCCTCGCACGTGACGCTGTGGTGCGAGAGCATGATCCCCTTGGGAGCGCCGGTCGTGCCGCTCGAGTAGAAGATCGTGCCCAGCTCCTCCGGCTGGGTAGCCGGAACGGCCGCCGGAGCGTTCCGGTCGTCCATTAGCTCGCTCCACCAGACGACATCGGTGGAGTTCGGAATTTGTGGGGTCTTTCTCCCGGTCGTCGCCCAGTATCCGAGTCGCTTGACGAGCGGGAGCTCGTCGGAGATCCGCGTGAGCACGATCGTCTCCAGCGGCGTCTGCGCCCGCACCTCGGCGAACCGGTCGTACAGTCCGTCGAGGGTGATCGCGAGCCGGGACTGGCTCAGGCTCAGGTAGTGGGCGATCTCCTCCGGCGTCGAGAGCGGATGGATCATGGAGGAGACGGCGCCGACTCGCGACGCGGCATAGAAGGCGACGACGCCCTGGGGCGAGGTCGGTAGCGCGATCGTCACCCGGTCGCCGGGGCCGACTCCCTGGGCGACGAGCCCGGCGGCGCAGCGTTCGATCGCGTCATGGAGTTGCGCGTAGGTCGCCGTCCGGCCGAGGAAGTGGTAGGCGACCAGGTCCGGGAAGCGGTCTGCGGAACGGGCCACGACCTCATCCATGCGCAGCGGGGGATAGTCGAGCGTCTCCGGCACATTGCCGTAGAAGCGCAGCCACGGACGCCTGTCGTACACCTCGATCAACCACCTCGTGTCGACATGGCAGCCTCGGGTTGCTGGCTGAGCTCGCGCTCGACTGTTTCCGGATCCTCGAGATAGCTGCGCACGCTGTCCACGAGCCGGCCGGCGTGCGCTCCGTCGACGTAGCGATGATCGAGCGTCGCCGTGACCGTGAGCCGTGGCCGCGCAGCCACCTCACCGTCCACGACGGCTGGCTTGGCTTCCACCTTGGAGACGAGGGCCAGCACGGGCACGCGGTACCAGGGACTGAGAGGGCCATACGCCCGCTCGGCGCCGAAGGCAGCTACTGAGCTGACGATCGCGCTGCCGAACGCATCGGCGGGCAGTCCGATTCGCCTCAGGCTGATCCCGCGGTCGTAGACGAGCCATGTCGCCAAGCGCAGACCGCCGCGCAGAAGCCACGTCGGCGTGCTGCCGAGCAGCCGCTTGGAGCTTCCGAGCTCCGCCTCCTCACCCGCCCGCACTCGTTGCGCGCGGTGGGTGAGCTCTCGAGCGATCTCCGCCGCCGGCTTCTTGTCCGCGGCGACGACCTTGACCCCGGACAGCTCCCTGCCCTCGGCTACCGCAACCACGAAGAAGACGTCAACCGTCTCGCGCCGCTCGAATCGCCCCCGGCGAAGCCGCACGTTCACATCCGGGTTCGCCGCTAGCGCGACGGCCAACGCGCGCCCCACGAGGTGCGTCGCGGTCACGTGCTCGCCGCTGCGTTCGCGCTCCCGCTCAATGAAGTCGAGCAATCGCTCGGCGTCGACCTCGAGCTCCCCGTAGATCTGCGGGTCGACGGGCCGGCCCCACGATGCTGCGGCAATTTTCCGCCACGAATCGATCGCAGCCATTGTCCACACCTCCTGCGGACGTTCCGAGTATCGGCGCGATCCAGGTTGGCGCCATCGGTGAAAGCACTGACCGCCCTTGGGTCGG
>DASSZE010000042.1:0-7794 GCA_035713675.1 Gaiellaceae bacterium
GGCCGGTGTGCAGCACCCACGGTGCGAGGACGCCGTGCGCCCGTTCGGACGCGAACGTCGTCTCGAGCCAGTCGCGGCTCGACTGCAGCGCCTCGCCGAGGAAGGCGAGCGCACCTGAGCGACCGAGCCGGCGCATGGCCCGCGCGGCGAGCGCCAGGCCGGCGCCGGACCAGAGCTCGGTGCCGAGGACGCCGAACGCGAGGTCGGCGACGGGGAAGAAGCGCTCGAGCACCCCGGGCCACTCCGGCCCGAGCTCGACCTCGTTCCCCTCCGCCGTGCGCAGGAGGAAGGCAGCGCCGCCGTCCGGAAAAGCCGTCGCGCTGGGCAGGTCGGTGTCGAGGTACTCGAGCCCGCGCGTAGCGAGCTCGTCGCCGAGCTCCCCGTGCGCCGCGCCGCCGACCCAGAGCGGATGCCACGCGCTGAAGACGTCGTGGAGGAACCCCGGCTCGGTCAGCTCCTCGGTCTTGATCGCGCCGCCGAACCAGTCGTTGCGCTCGAGCACGCAGACGCGCCAGCCCCCGCGCGCCAGCAGCGCCGCGCCGGCGAGGGAGTTGATGCCGCTGCCGACGAAGACCGCGTCGTACTCAGCCACCGACTAGCTCCCGGAACTCGTCGTCGGTGACGAGGCCGCCCTTGCGCGTCCCGAGCTCCTTCACCTGCGCGAGCAGCTCCGCGCGACGCTCCTCGGGCACGGCGAGGCCGAGCTCCTCCGCCTTGATCCGGATCGAGTCGAGGCCGCTCTTCTTGCCGAGCACGATCGCCCGCTCGGCGCCGACGAGCTCGGAGGAGTACGGCTCGATCGACGGCGGGTCGTGGAACTGCGACGCGACGGCGCCGGACTCGCGGCGGAAGAGCGTGTCGCCGGTGAGCGGCTTCCACGGCGCGAGCCCGTAGCCGGACAGCTCCTGCACGCGAGCGGCCACCTCACGAATACGCTCGAGCCGGAGCCCGGTCTCGACGCCGTACAGCGCGCGCAGCGCGAGCGCGATCTCGCCGAGGTCGGCGTTGCCGGCGCGCTCGCCCATGCCGTTGATCGTCCCGTGGATCCAGGTCGCGCCGGCCCGCACGGCGGCGACCGCCGACGCGGTTGCGACGCCGAAGTCGTTGTGGCCGTGGAAGTGGACTGGCAGACCGTCGACGTATTGCCCCGTTGCCAGCACGAGGTCGGTGACGGCCTCGGGCGACGCGATCCCGAGCGTGTCGACGACCACCACCTCCTTCGCGCCGGCCTCGACCGCAGTCTCGTACACCTGCCGGTAGAAGTCCGGAGCGGCGCGGGTCGAGTCGACGCCGAAGAAGGCGGCCCGGATCCCGTGCTCGTCCGCGAACCGCATCGCGCTCGCGATGCGCTCGAGCATCGTCTCGCGCGAGACGCCGATCGCCTCGAGCTTGAGGTCGGAGATCGGAGACTCGATCACCGAGGCCTCGACCCCGAGGTCGACGAGGAGCTCGAGGTCTGCCGGAACCGCACGTGAGAAGCCCCAGATCTCCGCGTCGAGCCCCGCCCCGGCGATCAGCTCCACGGCTCGGCGGTCGTCCTCGGACACGCGCGGGAAGCCGGCCTCGATCCGTTCGATCCCGAGCCCGTCGAGGAGCCGCGCGATCTCGAGCTTCTCCTCGGGCGAGAACACGACGCCGACCGTCTGCTCGCCGTCGCGCAGGGTCGTGTCGTAGAGACCGACGCTGCCGCGGATCGCGTAGCGGTGGTTCAGCGACCCGGTCCAGATCAGCTCGGACAGCGGACCACTCCGTCCGGGAACGAGGAGAGCTTCTCGACCCCGTCGGCCGTGACGAGGAAGTTGTCCTCCACGCGCAGCCCGCCGCCGCGGGGCCAGTAGGCGCCCGGCTCGACGGCTAGCACCATCCCGGCCTCGAACTCGCCGCCGCCCGCCTGGTGCGGGTACGGCGGCTCGTGCGCCCGCGCGCCGACGCCGTGGCAGATCGGATGCGTCGGCTGCCCGGGATGGCCCATCGCGGCGACGCCGTCGCGCACCGACCGGTCGAGCTCGGCCATCGAGGCGCCCGGCCGGATGGAATCGAGCGCGCTCTCGTACACGCCCATGAGCGCAGCTTCGAGCTCCGCGTACTCCCCCCGCAAGTCGCCGAGCACGAGGTTCTTCGTGTGGTCGGCCCAGTAGCCGTCGGCGCAGACCCAGATCTCGAAGAGGACGGGCTCGCCCTCGAGGATCGGGAGGTGCCCGGTCGCAGTGAACGTCTTGATCCCCTGGCCTGCCCAGACGAGCGAGAACGGGAGCGCGAGCTCGACCTTGCCGAGCCACCCTGTGCCCTTGCCGTGGACGAAGCCCTGCCACTCGGCGGCCGCCTGAGCCTCGGTCATCCCCGGATACACCCGTCCGCGAACGTGCTCCATGGCCGCCGCTGCGATCTCGTTGGCGAGGCGGAGGCGCTCTATCTCCTGCTCGGTCTTGAGCGAGCGGGCGTGGACGAGGAGCGGCGTCGCGTCGGCCGCCTCAGGGAAGGCGTCGAACCAGGCGGCGGTGAACGTCGTCGGCTCGCCGACCATCCGGTCCGAGGCCTGGGTCCCGAGCGAGAGCTCGAGCCCGACGCGCTCGTAGTCCCGCGCCGCGGCGAGGGCCGCGTCGAGCGTGCGGGCCAGCGGCGGCCGCGGATCCTGCGGGTCGTAGCCGCGGATCAGCCGGACGTCCCTCGTCCAGGCCGTCCGCTCGGCGTCCTCCTCCGACGCCTCGATCGTGATCAGCACCGGCTCGCCCTCGCGCGGGAAGACGCAGGCGTCGTAGCCCTTCATCCCCCAGAAGTTCGTGAGGTAGAGGACGTTGTCGGGGGCGCGGACGACGAGCGCGTCGAGCTCCTGCTCCGCCATCAGCGCGCGGACGCGGTCGAGCTTGGCGTCGTCTCGGGCCCAGCTCATTCCCGCTCCGGCGCCGGCAAGGCCGGCACCGCCGCTCTTTGTGAGCCTCCGTCGAGCCTACGGCTCATGCCTCGCCCCAGGGCCGGATGCGCGGCGGCGCCGGCTCGCCGTGGCCCTCCTGCCACGAGACGACCGGGTTGCGGAGCACGCCGATCCGCTCGATCTCCGCCTCGACCACGTCGCCGGGCTTGAGGTAGAGGCGCCGCCGCTCCTCCTCCGACTTGAAGCCGGCGACACCCGCCACCGTGCCGGTGGAGAGGACGTCGCCCGCGCTGTAGCCGAGCGCCGAGAAGTTGCTGAGGATCTCGGGGATCGTGACGCTCATGCGGCTCGAGTGCGACTCCTGCCTGGGCTCGCCGTTGACCCGCAGCTCCATCGCGAGGTCGTGCGGATCCGAGATCTCGTCCGGCGTCACGATCCACGGCCCGAGCGGACAGAAGGTGTCGATCGCCTTGCAGAAGCTGAACACGCCCGAGCGCATCTCGCCGCGCTGGATGTCGCGCGCGGTGATGTCGTTGAAGATCACGTAGCCGCCGATGTAGTCGGCGGCTTCCTCCGGCGAGAACCACTTGCCCGCCTTGCGGAGGACGACCGCGAGCTCGAGCTCGTAGTCGAGCTCCTCGGTCAGATGCTCGGGGTAGACGATCGGCTCGTCGGGCCCGACGATCGCATCGACGTTCTGGAAGAAGTTGATCCACGGCGCGATCGCGTGCGACCAGTCGACGTTCTTCGACTCCTCCTCGTGCTCGCGGAAGTTGCCGGCCGTGTGGAAGAACTTCTTGGGCACGATCGGCGCGCGCAGCCTCGCCTCGGCGAGGGCCGTCCGCTCGCCCGTCTCGTCGGCGCCGCCGCGCTCGAACCACTCCCGCATCGTCGGGACGTCGAGCCGGACGATCTCCTCGCCGTCGAGGAAGCCGACCTTGCCGTCGTCGTAGGTGACGAGCTTCACGAGCAGATCCTCTGCGCGACGAGCGCGTACGTCTGCGCGGTCTTCACGAGGCCGTCGATCTCGAGGTTCTCGCCGAGCTCGACGTCCATCAACCCCGTCGACGTGCCGTAGTTCACGGTCGGGACGCCGTAGCGGGTGAGCGCCGACGCGTCGCTGAACCAGCGCGTCACGTCACGGCCCGGCGGCTCGCCGAACACCTCCTCGTGCACCGCGTCGATCGCGGCGACGAGCTCGTGCACCTCGTCGATCTCGGCCCCCGGCGCGGTGACGTAGACCTCGCCCTCGATCCCGTAGTCCGGGAACCGCTCGGCGAGGCCGCGCACCATCTCGAGCACCTCGCGGCGGGCGACGGCCATCGGCTTCGTCGGCGGCACGCGGACGTCGAGGAAGAGGTCGGTGTGGTGCGGCGTCCGCGAGACGCGCCAGCCGAATCCGCCCTCGATCGCGCCGACGTTGACGATCGCCTTCGCGCCGCGGTACGCGTTCGACTCGTCCTCCTCCCACGTCGGGATCCAGTCGAGGATCGCGGCGGTCACCTCGTGCGCGCGCAGGATCGAGTTCTGGCCGCGCTTCCCCTCGCTGAACGCCGTGTGGATGAAGTTGCCGTGGACACGGACGCGCAGCCACAGAGCGCCGAAGTGGCCGAGGACGACCTTGCCCTCGGTCGGCTCGCCGAGCAGGCACATGTCCGCGACGCCGCCGTGGCTCACGAGGTACCTCGTCCCGGCCGCATAGCCGCGGAACTCGGCTCCCTGCGCGTCGAGGTACTGCGTCTTCTCGATCTCGCCGCAGACGGCCGCGACCAGGACGTCGCCGCGGAGCAGGACTCCCGCGTCCTGCAGCGCGTGGACGGCCTCGACGTAGCACGCGAGCGCGCCCTTCATGTTCGAGATGCCGAGCCCGTACAGACGTCCGTCGCGGACGAACGCCTGCGGCTGGAACCCCGGCACGTCGCGCAGCCACGCCTCGCGTCCCGAGTACGACGTGTCCATGTGGCCGTTGAACATCAGGGACTTGCCGCCGCCCGTGCCGCGCCAGGTTCCGAGTGCGTTCGCGCGGCCGTCCTCGACCTGCTGCCACTGCACGTCCAACCCGAGCTCCTCGTAGAGCTCGACCATGCGCCGGGCCATCGCCTCCTCGTCGCCGGTGAAGCTGTGGATGTCGATCAGCGACGAGGCGGTCTCGACGAGCCGGTCGCGGTCGACCGTCACCATGCCTCGAACCCTCCGATCAGATCGCCCGCGTCCACGCCGAGCTCGACGAGCAGCGCGGCGGCGAGCGACGAGGAGTAGCCGTGGGCGCAGACGAGGCAGACGCGCCGATCCGTGAGGTCGTCCGTCCGCCACGGCAGCACCGACAGCGGCACGTGCCTCGAGCCGGCGATGACGCCGTCGCGCTCGCGCTCGTCGGCGGAGCGGGTGTCGACGAGAAGGAGCTCCGGATCCGCCTTCGCCTCCTCGGGCGTGTAGCGCCGGATCCGGGAGCGGGCCTCGGCGAGCACCTGATCTATCCGCGCCGGAATTGCGGCAGCACCTTCTCGCCGAAGAGCCGGATCTGCTCGCGCCGGTCGGCGCCCCACAGCTCGAGCATCACGTGGGTGCAGCCGGCGTCGCGGTACTCCTCGATCGCCGCGATGCAGTCCGCCGGCGTGCCTGCGATCGGGCGGCACTTGTCGAGGAGCGCGTCGGAGACCTCGGCCTTTGCCGCGAGCCGTCCGCCCCGCTCCATCGCCTCGGCGACCGGGCGGATCTCGTCCTGCTCGATCCCGGCCAGCTCGAGCAGCGTGTCGGCGGCGCCCTGGATGTTCTGCACCTTGTTCGCGAGGTACATGCCGGCGATCTCGCGCGCGCCGTCGCGGCCCGCGTCGCGGTCGGACTCGTGGATCGAGGCGACGACGGTGCAACCGACGTCGATCCGGTCGCCGACGTTCTCGCGCGTGTAACGGACGAAGCCGGGCGTCGTGATCGACGGCGTGAGGCAGCCGTCGGCGATCTCGCCCGCGAGCTGCTGCATCTTCGGCGCGGTCGCGGCGACGTAGACCGGCGGCACCTCGCGCGGCGCGTGCGCGTCGGGCGCCAGCGCCGGCACGTCGGCGCTCCACGTGTCGCCGTCGTAGTCGAACCGCTCGCCGGAGAGGACGCCGCGCGCGATCGTCACCGCGTCGCGCATCGGGCCGAGCGTCTTCTTCGTCTGCGTCTTCGTGTTGTTGAGGAAGATCTTCGAGGTCCCGAAGCCGAGGATGAACCGGCCGGGGCCGGCCGCCTCCTGCACGACGCGCGCGTCCATAGCGGCCTGCACGGGATGCCGCGTCGAGGCGGCGATGATCCCCCAGCCGATCGTGAGCCGGCCCGTCTGGTGCGCCATGAGCGCAGCGACACCCGTCGACGAGCGGGCCTCCATGCCGTGCTTCCGCCACCACGGATACGCCTCGGCGAGCCAGATCGTGTCCATCCCGGCCTCTTCCATCGCGCGCGCCGAGGCGAGCATCTCCTCGAGCGGCTCCATCGTGAGCTGCATGACGCCGAACTTCAGAGGCGGCGCCATCAGCCGGGGAGTCCGTCCCGGGATGGCCTTCGCCGATCTGGGCGCGATGGGCGAGTGCGATGCAGGGACGCAGGGAGCCCGGATAGCGGTTCTATCGGGGCGACGGAGGACGCCGCAGCGCGCCGCCCAGCGCGGCCAGGCGGCACAACGTTCATTCCGGGACGGACTCCCGCCCCAGCGCCTCCTGCACCTGACCGTCCAGCGCGGTCAGGACGTGCTTCACCTGCTGGTTCACGATCGGCTGCAGCACGCGCTGGCCCATCGAGCCGACCGGCCCGAGCACCTTCACCTCGGCGCTCCACGCCATCGCGGTGCCGCCGTCGGAGCCGTCGGAGAGCGTGAACGACGTCTCCATGTTCATCATCGCGCCGACGCCCTTGCCCTTGATCGCGAGCTTCGCGAACTCGGGCTCGCGCTCCTCGACTTTCTCCATGTCGACCTTCATCTTCAGGCCGCCGAGCCCGAGCGGGATCTTCACGTTCGCGGTCCAGTTCCGGTCGTTCTGGATGTCGAAGCTCTCGACGCCGGGCATCGTCTTCGCCATCGCGGCGGGGTCGTTGAGCACCTGCCACACGGTCGCGCGCGGGGCCGCGAACTCGCGCTCGCCGGAGACGTTCACGCGCTCGCCTCCTGCAGCAGCTGCCAGACGCGCTGGTACGGGTTGTGGCTGTCCGTGACGACCGCGCCGGTCGCGTCCTGGATCGCCGCGCAGATCGCGTGGATGCCCGCGCCGCCGCCCTCGCCCATCCCCTTCGTGCCGAGCGGCGTGAACGGCGACGGGCTCTCGATCGCACCGGTCGCGAGCGGCGGCATGTCGAGCGAGTGCGGAACGTGGTAGTCGTAGAAGTTGGGCGTGAGCAGGTTGCCGTCCTCGTCGTACTCGTACGTCTCGTGGACGGCGGCGCCGATCGCCTGCGCGGTCGCGCCCATCACCTGGCCCTCGACGATCTGCGGGTTGATCCGCTTGCCGCAGTCGTCGACGGCGGCGTAGTCGACGATCTCGTACGCCCCGGTCTCGGGATCGACCTCGACCACGGCCACGTGGATCTGCACCGCGTACGTGAGCGTGAGGTTGCCGAACTTGCGCTCGACGTCCGGCACCTCGAACGGCGGCCGGTAGACGTAGCGGCAGTTGAGCGTGACGTCGAGGTCCTCGGGCAGGCCGGCGTTGTTCGCGTTGATGATCGCGCCGCACGCCATGAACGGGAGGAACGCGTCGTGATTCTCCTTGATCCGGACGCCGCCGTCGGCCAGCTCGAGCGCCTCCTCGGGCACGCCGCCGAAGACGGCGCCCGCGAGCTTCTTGATCTCGGCGGCGAGCATCTCGGTCGCGCCCTTGACCGCGCCGAGGCCGGTGACGGCGAACTGGCTCGCGTACGTGCCGGAGAAGCCGGCGTGCGAGTTCCAGTAG